>NZ_BAAGVS010000005.1:0-186082 GCF_054780755.1 Modestobacter lapidis
AACGCCCGGTCTCATTCCGAACCCGGAAGCTAAGCCTTTCAGCGCCGATGGTACTGCCCGGGGGACCGGGTGGGAGAGTAGGACGCCGCCGGACATCTTTTCCCGAAACGGGGTCACAGCAACTGCTGTGACCCCGTTTCGTGCGTCCACCCCGGGTGGGGACGGATCAGGGCACGGCGCGGCGGAGCCCCGCGAACGAGATGCCCGCGAGCAGCAGCGCGAGCGCGGCCGGAAGGCCCGCGGCGAGGGTGCCGATCGACTGGCCGACCAGCCAGCTAGAGCGAGGTCACCCCGCCGGTGGCCGCGTTCGCGTCCTGCGCCGCGACGTCGACCAGGCCCCAGATGGCCACGTTGATGGCGAAGGAGATGCTCACCACCATCCAGGGGACGCCCAGGATCACCAGGGGGTGCGCCAGGTGCACGCGGGCACCGCCGAGGACGCGGTTCATCGGACGACCCCTTCCAGATCGGCGGCGGGCGTGGTGGACGTGGTGGCTGCGCCGCGGGCGTTCCGGCCGAGGGCCACCACCAGCTGCTGGATGCACGCGGGTTCGACCGTCAACCCGAGATCGGTGGCCACCCGGGAATCGGCGGCGGAGCTGGCCCGCACCACCGCGCGGCTCTGCCCGGCCATCGACTCCAGGTGCAGCACGCGGTGCACGCTGCCGAACGTGGCGCCCTGCCGGGCCGGCCCGGTGACGGTCAGCGCGGTCGCCCGCAGCGACTCCGCGTCGGCGTCCAGCAGCACCCGCCCACGGTCGATCAGCAGCACGTGCTCCAGCAGGTCGCTGATCTCCTCGATCAGGTGCGGGGAGAGCACGACCGTTCGCGGGTGCTCGGCGTAGTCGGCCAGCAGTCGGTCGTAGAAGAGCTGGCGGGCCACGGCGTCCAGGCCGAGGTAGGGCTTGGCGAACAGCGTCACCGGCGCACGAGAGGCCAGTCCCAGCACGATCCCGACCGCCGACGTCATGCCGCGCGACAGCTTCTTGATCGGCCCCTTGGATGGCAGGTCGAAGTCGGCGAGCAGCGTGGCCGCCAGGTCGCCGTCCCATCCCGGGTACAGGCAGGCGGCAGCGGAGACGGCGTCGCCCACCCGGAAGTGGTCGGGGTAGCGCTGGCTCTCCTTGATGAAGCAGATCCGGCTCAGGACGTCGTCGTCCTCGTAGGGCGAGCGGCCGAAGACCGCCACCCGGCCCGAGGTGGGCGCGCGGTGCCCGGTGAGCAGCTGCATCAGGGTGGTCTTGCCGGCGCCGTTGCGGCCGAGCAGGCCGGTGATGGTGTCCGCCTCGATGGCGGTGATCTCGGCGACGGAGATGCCGACCTTCGCCGCCTCGGCCAGCAGGGGGGTCACGAACTGCTCGGCGAAGTCGCTGCGCCGCCGCTTGAGCAGCCTGGCCCTCCTCGGGGAGGGAGCCGTCGACGATCGCGTCCTCGAGCTGGGTGGCGACCTGCCGGAAGATGGGGCCGCCGTCCTCGTTCACGCCGACCCGGTTCCCATGGCGCGAGCCCCCCGGCTCATGGGTTCGTTACTCGGTCGGCAAGCCCCTGCGCCGTCCCGCTGCCCTCCCCGCCGGTTAACGTCTCTGCCTCAGGGGCGTCGTCGCGCCCCGCGGGGCGCAGGAGGTGGCCGGTGGGCGGGTCGTTGGTCGTCCGGGCCCGGCGGGTCGTCCTCCCCGACGGTGAGCGCCCCGCCGCGGTGCACGTGGCCGGTGGCCGGATCGGCGCGGTCACCGGCTACGCCGACGCCGGAAGTGCGCCGGTCACGCTCGCCGACGACGAGGTGCTGCTCCCCGGCCTGGTCGACAGCCACGTGCACGTCAACGAGCCCGGTCGCACCGAGTGGGAGGGGTTCGACTCCGCCACCCGGGCCGCGGCCGCCGGTGGGGTCACCACGATCGTCGACATGCCGCTGAACTCGGTCCCGCCGACGGTCGATCTGGCGGCGTTGCACGTGAAACGCCAGGCCGCTGCCGGGCAGGTGCGGGTGGACGTCGCCTTCTGGGGCGGCGCGGTACCGGGCAACGCCGGCCAGCTGCCGGGCCTGCTCGACGCCGGCGCGGTCGGGGTCAAGTGCTTCCTGCTCGACTCCGGAGTGCCGGAGTTCCCCCCGCTGGACGACCAGCAGCTGCGCACCGCGCTCACCGCGCTGGCCGCCGTCGACGGGTTGCTGATCGCGCACTGCGAGGACGGCGACGTCATCGCTGCGTCACCCGACCCCCGCGGCGCCAGCTACCCGGCGTTTCTCGCCAGCCGGCCGGGCGCGGCGGAGGAGACGGCGATCGGCCGGCTCGTCGCGGCCGCCCGGAACACCGGCGCCCGGGTGCACGTCGTCCACCTGGCCGGCGCCGGCGCGCTGCCGCTGCTGCGCGCCGCCCGGGCTGAGGGGGTCCGGATCACCGTCGAGACCTGCCCGCACTACCTGACGTTCAGCGCCGAGGAGGTCCCCGACGGCGACACCTCGTTCAAGTGCTGCCCGCCGATCCGGGAGGCGGTGCACCGCGAGGCGCTGTGGGCCGCGCTCGCCGCCGGCGACATCGACCTGGTCGTCAGCGACCACTCGCCGTGCACCCCGGAGCTCAAGGGGCTCGAGGTCGGCGACTTCGGGCTGGCCTGGGGCGGCATCGCCGGGCTCCAGCTCGCGCTCCCGGCGGTGTGGACCGGCGCCCGGGCCCGCGGGCTGGGGCTGGCCGACGTCGTCCGGTGGATGTCGGCGGCCCCGGCTCGGCTCGCCGGGCTGCCGACGAAGGGGGGCATCGCGGTGGGTCGGGACGCCGACCTGGTCGCGTTCGCCCCCGACGAGCGCCGGCCGGTGGGCCGCCTGCACCACCGCAGCCCGATCACGCCGTACGCCGGCCGGGAGCTCGACGGCGTCGTCCGCCGGACGTGGCTGCGCGGGCAGGTGGTGGAGCCGGACGGCGTCCCGCTCGGCCGGTTGCTGGACCGGGGTGCCGGCGGCCGGCCCGTGCCACAGTGACCCCGCCCGACCGCTCGCCGTCTGGAGACCGATGACCGACCCGCTGCAGCTGCCCGATCTGGCCGGAAGAGCCCTCGGCGGGGCCGTGGTCGCCGCCAACGACGAGTTCTTCGCTGCCAAGGAGAACCTCGTCCTCCCGCACCCGGCGATCGCCCGCAGCGAGTTCGGGCACCGGGGCAAGGAGTACGACGGCTGGGAGACCCGCCGCCGGCGCAGCCCGGGGCACGACTGGGCGGTGGTCCGGCTCGGTGCCCCCGGGATCGTGGCGGCCGTCGTCGTCGACACCGCGTTCTTCACCGGCAACTACCCGCCGCAGGCGTCGGTCGAGGGCGCCGCGGTGGAGGGCCACCCCTCGGTCGACGAGCTCACCCGGGCGACCTGGGAACCGCTGCTGCCGCTGAGCGACCTGGCCGGCGACACCGCCAACGTCTTCCCGGTCGTCACCGACCGCCGGGTCACCCACGTGCGGCTGGCCATCCACCCGGACGGCGGGGTGGCCCGGCTGCGGGTGCACGGCACCGTCGTCCCCGACCCCCGGCTCGTCGACGCCGGACCGTTCGACCTGGCCGCGCTGGAGAACGGTGGCCGGATCACCGCGGTCAGCGACGCCTTCTACGGCAGCCCGCACCAGCTGGTCGGCCGCGGACTGGCCCGGTCGATGGGCGAGGGCTGGGAGAACGCCCGCCGCCGTGGCCCGGGCAACGACTGGGTGGACCTGGCCCTCGCCTGCGAGGGCGGCGTGACCCTGGCGGAGCTGGACACCTCCTGGTTCCTGGGCAACGCCCCGGGTGCCGCCGCGCTCACCGGTCGCACGGCCGACGGCGAGGAGGTGGCGCTGCTGCCCCGCACCCGGCTGCAGCCCGACACCCGGCACCGCTTCGTGCTCGACGGCGCCATCGGTGTCGACCGGGTCCGGCTGGACGTCTTCCCCGACGGCGGGATGGCCCGGCTGCGACTGTGGGGCCGCCCGACGGCGCGCGGGCGTGAGCAGCTGGGACGGCGCTGGTTCGACACGCTGCCTGACGTCCAGGCGCTGGAGGTGCTGGGTTCGCTCGGCACGGAGCCGGCCGTCGCGGGCCGGCTGGTCGGCGGCCGCCCGCTGCCCGCCGCGCTCCCGGCCGGGCTGCCGGACGCGGTGCTGCGCCTGCTGGCGGGGCCCGCTGCCTGACGGCCGTGTGACCGCCGGAACGCGACGGTCGGCTGGATGCCGGACGGAGCGCGCGGGACGTCATGCCGCTGCCGGACCTGCAGCAGCCGGCCACCCGCCCGGTGAGCTGGCTCAGGGCACCGGCTCGGCCAGCACCACCACGTTGTCGCGGTAACTGCGCAGCTCCTCGTCGAAGGGGCCACCGCAGGTCAGCAGCACCAGCCGGCGCGGCCCGGAGCGGGTGAAGAGCTCCGCGGTCGGCAGCTGCTGCTTGTGCAGGGTCTCCCTGGCGACCACCCGCCAGCGGGAGACCGTGCCGGCCTCGTCGAGCACCCGGACCTCGGCGCCCACCTCCGCGGTGCGCAGGGCAGCCATCGCACCGAGCCCCTGCGTCCGGCTGTCGACGTGGCCGGCCAGGACGACGGAACCGGCGCCGTCCCCGGGGGCCGGCCCGTGCTCGTACCAGCCCACCCGGTCGACGTCGGCCGGGATCCGCATCGCGCCGGTCCCCGACACCCCCACCGGATCGACGGGCGCGTCGACCCCGATCGACGGCACCACCAGGCGGGCCGGGGCCGGGACTTCCGGAACCGGCGGCGCCATCGCCGACCGGAGGGTCACCTCCGGGACCCAGTCCGCCGGTGCGCGGGGCGCGGGGGCACCCGGCGGCGCAGCAGCCAGCACCTCGGCGACCGCCGGCCCCGCGGCGTCCGCGGGCCGGCCGACCGCCCACGCCGCCGGCGCCCCCAGCCCACCGACGAGGCCCAGGACCAGCACGACGTGGGCACCCCGCAGCCTCGCCACCGGAACCCCGGATCAGGCCCGGGTGGTCACGAGCCGGCGGCCGGCGGCGGCCGCAGCGACCAGGCCGACCAGGGAGACCGCGACCAGTGGCAGCGGCAGCCCGTCGTCGTCGACCAGGCCGGCCGTGCCGGTGGGCACGCTGCTGGGAGCCGAGGCCGTGTTCGTGCTGGTCTGGGTGGCCAGCTGGTAGCCGGACTCCTCGTCGCCGTACGCGTAGACGGTGGTCACCACGCCCTCGGCCAGCTCCAGGTCGACCGGGTCCACGACCCCCGTGTCCTCCCCGGCGAGGACCACGTCCGCACTGACCACGCCCGGGTCGACGAGCAGCATCTCCTCGTCCGGGTTCGCCAGGTCCTCCACCAGCGGGGTGCCGTCGGCTCGCACGTCGACGGCGGGCGCGGCGGCCACGTGGCGCACCACCAGGCGCGCCTGCCCGGCCGGCACGACCGAGACGTCGTTCACGAAGGGCACCAGCGCCGGGCTGCCGTCCTCGGCCAGGAACGCGGTGACGGTGGCGTCCAGCCCGGGGGTGAGGGCCACGTCGGCCAACTCGGCCGTGGGCTCGGCGGTCGCCGGGTCCGCGTCGACCGGGAAGATCTCCAGGTCGTACTCGCCCGCAGGCAGCTCGAGCGGGTCGGTGAGCGTTCCCGGCGCGAAGTCCGCGATGAGCTCCTCGCCGTTGGCGTAGACGTCCACCGGGACGTCGGGGATGGCGTGCAGGACGGTCACCGTGGCGGGGTCGGTGGCGTCGGTGGCTACGTCGTCGCCCGGGGCGGCGAGGGCGGGGGCCCCTGCTCCGAGGACCAGGGCGCCGGCGGTACCGGTCACCAGAGTGATCGTGCGGGTCCTGCGCATGGCGGGTCCTTCCTCAGGGGCGACGGTCACCACCTCCGGTGCCCACCCGTCACCGCGGGACCCATGACAGTTGTGTTGCGGAGAGGAGCGCCCGGATCACGGTCAGGTGCCGGTGAGGTGCTCGGGTCGGACCGGGACGCGCGCCAGCGGCAGGCCGGTCGCGGCCCGGATCGCGGCGAGCACCGCGGGGCCGGAGGAGATGTTCGGCGCCTCCCCGACCCCGCGCAGGCCGTAGGGGGCGTGCGGGTCGGCGTACTCGAGCACCTCGATGCGCATCGGCGGCATGTCCAGGATGGTCGGGATCAGGTAGTCCGTGAACGACGGGTTCCGCACCGTGCCGTCCTTGATCAGGATCTCCTCCATGACGGCCAGCCCGAGGCCCTGCGCGGTGCCGCCCTGGATCTGGCCGATCACCGCCTGCGGGTTGATCGCCTTGCCGACGTCCTGGGTGCAGGCCATCTCGACGACCTTCACCAGCCCCAGCTCGGTGTCGACGTCGACCACCGCACGGTGCGCGGAGAAGGCGTACTGCACGTGCGCGAAGCCCTGGCCGGTCTCCGGGTCGATCGCCTCGGTGGGGCGGTGCCGCCACTCCAGGGTCTCCTCCAGCACGTCATCGCCCAGCAGGTCGGCCAGCGGGACGGTGATGTCCTCGCTGTCGGACACCACGGCACCGCCGGCCAGCCGCAGGTCGGGCACGGTGCGGCCGACCAGCCGCTGCGCGCGGGCCAGCACCTGCTCGCGCACCGCCTCGCAGGCGGCCTTGACCGCGCCGCCGGTGACGTAGGTCTGCCGGGACGCCGAGGTCGAGCCGGCCGACCCCACGGTGGTGTCCTTCGGGTGCACGACGACGCGCTCGACCCCGAGCTCGGTGCGGGCGATCTGCTGTTCCACGGTGACCAGGCCCTGGCCGACCTCCGCCGCCGCGGTGTGCACCGTCGCGGTCGGCTCACCACCGACGACCTCCAGGCGCACCCGGGCGGTCGAGTAGTCGTCGTAGCCCTCGGAGAAGCCGACGTTCTTGTAGGCGACCGCGTACCCGACGCCGCGCCGGACGCCCTCGCCGTGGGTGGTGTTGGAGACCCCGCCGGGCATGTCCCGCAGGTCGACCTCGCCGCCGTCGTCCCGCGTGGGCAGCGGCATGGCCGCCAGCCGGCGCAGCAGCTCGGCCACCGGTGCCGGGCTGTCCACGACCTGGCCGGTGGGCGTCGTCGAGCCCTGCTCCATCGCGTTGCGGCAGCGCAGCTCCACCGGGTCCATGCCCAGCTCGGCGGCGAGGGCGTCCATCTGCGACTCGTAGCCGAACGCGGTCTGCACCGACCCGAAGCCGCGCATGGCGCCGCACGGCGGGTTGTTGGTGTACGCCCCGTAGCAGTCGACGTGCACGCTGGGGACGACGTAGGGGCCGATCCCCATCGTCCCGCCGTTGCCCACCACGGCCGGGGTGCTGGAGGCGTAGGCGCCGCCGTCGAAGTAGATCTCGGCCTTGACGTAGACCAGCTGACCGTCCCGGGTGGCGCCGTGCTCGTACCGCATGGTCGCCGGGTGCCGGTGCACGTGGCCGAAGAAGGACTCCTCGCGGTTGTAGGACATCTTCACCGGCCGGCCGGTGCGCAGGGCCAGCAGGCAGGCGTGCACGTGCATGGACAGGTCCTCGCGGCCGCCGAAGGCCCCGCCCACGCCGGCCAGCGTCAGCCGCACCTGCCCGGGCGGCAGGCCCAGCGCCGAGCAGATCTGCCGCTGGTCCACGTGCAGCCACTGGGTCGCGACGTGGAGCTCCACGCCGCCGTCCTCGGCGGGCACGGCCAGACCGGATTCCGGGCCCAGGAAGGCCTGATCCTGCATACCGACCTCGTACTCGCCCACCACCACGACGTCGGCGGCCGGCGCCGGGTCGCCCTTCCGGATCTTCAGGTGCCGGACCAGGTTGCCCTGCGGGTGCAGGTGGGCGTTCTCCCGGCTGAGCTCGGTGACCTCGGGGGCGGAGTCGTGCACCTGGTTGCCCGTGCGGTGCCCCAGCGCGGTGCGCGCGTCGGTGACCGGCTCCCACACCTCGTAGTCGACCCGGATCCGGGTGGCGGCCAGCCGGGCGGTCTCCGGGTGGTCGGCGGCGACCAGCGCCACCGGCTCGCCCTGGTAGCGGACGACGTCCAGCGCGAGCACCGGCTGGTCGGCCAGCTCGAGGCCGTAGACCTTCTCGCCCGGGACGTCGTCCGCGGTGAGCACGGCGCGGACGCCGGGAGTGGCCAGCGCGGCGCTGGTGTCGACCGAGCGGATCCGCGCGTAGGGGTGCGGGCTGCGCAGCGTGGCCCCCCAGAGCATGTCCGCCATCCACAGGTCGCTGCCGTAGGCGAACTCGCCGCGGACCTTGAGGACGCCGTCGGGGCGCTCGGCGTCGTCGCCGACCCCGCCGCTGCCCGGGCCGGTCAGGTGCTCGGGCGCCCCGGCCGGTACCCGGGTCGGGGCGCTCACCGGTGCGCTCCCGGCTCCGACATGCGCTCGGCGGCCAGCCGGACGGCGTCCAGGATCTTCTCGTAGCCGGTGCACCGGCACAGGTTCCCGGCCAGCGCCTCCCGGATCTCCGGGTCGCTGGGCCGCCCGCTCCGGGTGAGCAGGTCGTGGGTGGCCACCAGCAGGCCAGGGGTGCAGAAGCCGCACTGGACGGCGCCGGCGTCGAGGAACGCCTGCTGCACCGGGGAGAGCGCCGCGGCGCCGGCCAGGCCCTCGACGGTGCCGACCTGCCGGCCCTCGGCCTGGCCGGCGGCGACCAGGCACGCGCAGACCGGCAGCCCGTCCAGGTAGACCGTGCACGAGCCGCACTCGCCCTGCTCGCAGGCGTTCTTGGACCCGGGCAGCCCCATCCGCTCGCGCAGGACGTACAGCAGGCTCTCCCCCTCCCAGACGTCGTCCACCTGCTGGGAGGCGCCGTTCACGGTGCAGGTCAGCCGCACGTCAGATCTCCTTCGCCGGGTCGTTGCGGTAGTCGGCCCAGGCCCAGGTCAGGGCGCGGCGGGCGATCACGGACAGCGCGTGGACGCGGTAGCGGGCCGTGCCGCGGACGTCGTCGATGGGGGCGGCCGCGGCGGCGACCAGCTCGCCGAAGCGGGCGGCCGTGGCCTCGGGCAGCTCGGCGCGGGACTCCCACAGCCCGGCGCTGGTGAGCTCGCCGGCCAGGAACTCCTCGGCGGCCGGCGCGCGCCGCGGGGTGGGCGCGGCCGAGCCGATGCCGGTGCCGACCGCGCGGCGGTCGGGGTGCAGGGCCAGGCCGAAGGCGGCCACGGAGACTACCATCGCGTTGCGGGTGCCGATCTTGCTGAACTGCTGCGGGCCGCTCGGCGGGACGACGGAGACGGCGGCGATCAGCTCGTCGGGGGCCAGCGCGGTGCGCTTGACCCCGGTGTAGAAGTCGCGCACCGGCATCCGCCGGGTACCCCGCACCGACGCCACTTCCACCTCGGCGTCCGCGGCCAGCAGGGCGGGGTGCGCGTCGCCGGCCGGTGAGGCGGTGGCCAGGTTGCCGGCGACGGTGCCGCGGTTGCGGATCTGCGGGGAGCCGATCGTGCGGGCGGCCATCGCCAGGCCGGGCAGCCGGTCGCCGAGCTCGCCGATCACCCGGGCGTAGCTGACCCCTGCGCCCAGCCGGACCGCGCCGTCCTCGGTGCCCCACTCCTGCAGGCCGGCGACCCGGGTGAGGTCGAGGAGCGACGCGGGGCGGAGGCGGCCGAAATTGATGCCCACCATGACGTCGGTGCCCCCCGCGATCGCCACGGCGCCGGGGAAGGCCGCCCGCGCCTCCAGCGCTTCCGCCCACGTCGTGGGTCGCAGGAAGTCCATGTCGCTCCTCGTCGGTGCTCAGTGGATGACGGCGTGCTCCGCGTCACTGAAGTGCTTCAGGGCGAACCGGCTCGAGGAGCCCACGTGCTCGCGCATCAGCTGCTCGGCCCGGTCCGCGTCCTGGTCGCGCAGCGCGTCGAGGATGGCGCGGTGCTCGGTGAGCACGGCCTCGGCCCGGTCGGCGGGATAGGCGTAGTTGGAGCGATAGCTCACCGTGAAGGCCAGGACCTGGCCCATGATCGTCTGCAGCAGCCGGCTGCCGGTCGCCTCGCTGATGACGGAGTGGAACGCGAGGTCGGCGAGCGCCTGATCCGGGGCCGACCCCGAGGCGCTGATCCGCTCGAGCTTCGCGTGCGCGTCCTCGAGCGCGTCGAGGTCCTGCCGGCTGCGCGTCTGGGCGGCCTCGCGCGCGGCGTAGGACTCCAGCACGCCGCGCAGCGAGTAGATCTGCACGATGTCGTGCGACGTGATGGTCCGGACGGTGGCACCGCGGTTCGGGGTGAGCTCCACCAGCCCCTCGCTCTGCAGGGTGAACAGCGCCTCCCGGACCGGGGTGCGGCTGACCCCCAGCTGCTCGGCGAGCAGCCGTTCGGGCAGCGGCGCGCCCGGCTTCAGCTGCCCGGAGAAGATCTCCGTGCGCAGGATGCGGGCCACTCCTTCACTCGTCCGTTGGGACATGGGGACGAGGCCACGTCCCAGGGGCTGCATGGTGTGCTCCGTCCTTGGCAGGGCGGGCGGCTGCCGACCGCATCGCCTGCATCGCATGGCGTGCAGCGGAGGATACGGCTGCGCGGGTCCGTGGCGCCCCGGACGGACGGCGAACAGGGGCGCGCCCGGCAGCGGGCGCGCCCCCGTCGGGCGGGACGAGCAGGTCAGACCGGCTCGATGTCCGGAGCCGCCGCCGGCGTCGAGGCCGCAGCGGCGCCCGGGCGGGAGCCCCCGAGATCGTCCCCGAAGTTGGACACCCCCCACTGAGTGACGTCCATGCCGACGAGTTCGGCCTCCGCCGAGACGCGCAGACCGCCGAACCTCTCGAAGACCAGGCACATCAGCAGCGCCGGTACGCCGACGACCAGCACGGTGGCGACGACGCCGGCCAGCTGCCACCACGGCGTGATCTCGGCGACCCCGACGGCGTAGTCGCCCTCCAGGCCGATGTAGCCACCCGTGGGGGTGCCCCACTCCAGGAAGCCGCAGAGCAGGGCGCCCAGGATGCCGGGGCCCAGGGCGAGGGGGACGACCTTGGGGTCGTCGATCCGCGCCCGGCGCATCAGGGCGGCGGTGCCGAGGGCGACGAACGGGCCGACCGCGCCCACCAGCAGGCAGACCCAGGCGGTGCTGACGTCGAACATCGTCCCGCCCATGACCATCCCGGCGATGGGGCCCAGCAGTGCCCAGGTGGCCTCCCGGCGGACGTAGGCCAGGACGAGGCCCGTCGTGGCACCGCCGAGGACGGCGGCGAACAGGTTGATGATGACGATCCCGATGCCGCTCTCGGTGAACGAGATCCCGAAGAAGCCGACGTCGGCGACGATGAAGCCGCTGCCGATCGTGACGAACGGAAGCGCGAACAGGATCAGCAGCACGCCCACGCCCACCAGGCCGATGTTGTGCCCGACCGGCCGGGCGCTGCTGGCGTGCGGGCGGAAGGCGCCCAGGCGTGGGCCGACCCGCCAGGCGAGCACCAGGACGAACGTCCCGGCGGTGATGTACAGCGGGAAGATGCCGTCGAAGTCGTGGGTGCCGCGCAGGGTGAGCGGGGACAGCGAACCCCAGCAGAGGTAGCCGACCAGCGGGGACAGCACGGCGCCGATGACGAAGGACATCACGTAGAGCGGCAGGGGCTTGATCCGCTCGACGACGCCGGTGTGGATCAGGCCGATGGTCGCCATCGTGAAGGTCACGAAGAAGACCAGGAAGATCTGCAGGACGTCGGCTTCGGGCAGCGCCGCGGGGTCGATGTACCGCGAGGCGGTGGTGGTGAAGTTGCCGCCCAGCCACCAGTCCTTGACCGCCTGCCACAGCGGCGAGGGCACGCCGAAGGCCTGGTTGAACTGCCACTGCCAGATCGGGTAGCCGATCAGCAGGGTGCCGAGACCGCCGATCATGGCGGCGCCGATCTTCTGCACGACCGTGTCCAGGACGTTGCGCCGGCGGACCATGCCCATGTCCACGAGGACGAGGCCGATGAGCACCAGCAGGACGGCCACGGCGCCGAGCGTGTAGATGAACGTCGCCATGATCCAGTTGGTGGACGCCTGTTCGGGGAACTGTTCCATTGCGTCTCCTGTGCAGCGGAAAGGAGCCGACGGCGCGGAGGCGCGCAGGCGGCTGAGGTGGGTGGAGCCGACCGGCCGGACCGGCGTCGGACGGGCGGGGGGAGAGGGAGCCCCGATCCGCGGCAGTAGACGGCGCGGGATCGATTGAGGCGGGAACGTATACCGGTATGCCATCGCTCGACAAGAGCCTCGCTCGCAGGTCACGGGCCCGCCGGCGCCGTCGATGGCGGTGGGGTTACGTCCGATTTCGACGTCGTTACGTCCGCTCGGACGTCTTCCGTTCCGGGTCCGGATGCCGGAAGGTGAGGTCGGCGTCCGGCGCTACTGGTGACTCTGGACAGTCTTGGTATACATGTATGCCACATCACGACGGTGGCGTCGCGCACACCGTCACCGGGCGGCGGCCGATGCACCACGACACGGAAGAGGGCAGCTGTGGACCTCGCTTCGACCGCCGGCGTCTACGACCGGGCCGGCTTCGGCCGACCAGTGCAACGGGGCAGTCGTCCGGTGCTCGTCGTCGTCGACTTCAGCTACGGGTTCACCGACGACCGTTACCCGACCGGTGCCGACCTGACCGGTCCGGTGCTGGCCACGGCCCGCCTGCTCGAGGTGGCACGGGCCGGCGGTGTGCCGGTCGTCTTCACCACGATCGCCTACGACCCCGGGCAGATCCGCAGCCTCGCCTGGCTCCAGAAGGCCACCGGCATGGCGGCCCTGGAGCTCGGCTCCAGGCTGGTGGACGTCGACGAGCGGCTGACGCCGCGGACCGACGAGCACCTGGTGGTGAAGACCGGCGCTTCGGCCTTCTTCGGCACCGCGTTGGCGTCCTACCTCGCCTCCGTCCGGGCCGACACGGTGATCGTCACCGGCGCGACGACGAGTGGCTGCGTGCGCGCCACCGTCGTCGACGCGGTCCAGTACGGCTATCCGACCCTGGTGCCGCGGGACTGCGTCGGCGACCGGGCGCAGGCGCCCCACGACGCGAGCCTGTTCGACATCAACGAGAAGTACGGCGACGTCGTCGACAGCGACGACGTCGTGGCCTACCTGCAGGCGCTGCCCGGCACCGCCGGCGCAGTTCCCCCCGTTCCAGCAGCACAGCGGCCGGGTCCTCCCGCGCCGTGCCACCGGTCCACGACCCTGTCCCAGGCGGAGGCGCCCGCATGACGCTCACCAGTTCGAACTCCTCGACCGACGGCGTGCCGAGTTCCGAGGGAGCCGCTCAGGCGGTCCCCGGCAAGCGGTTCGCCAGCCCGTTCGCGGTGCAGACCCCGGCCGGTGCCGAGGGGTGGCAGCGCATGTACCCCTACTACGCGCTGCTCAGCGACGCGCGGCGCGAGCTCGAGGACGGCAAGTTCTGGTTCTTCGACGGGATGCACAACCCCGAGCCGCTCTACCCGTTCGACACGATCATGACCGAGAACTGGTGGGTCGCGGCCAGCCAGATGTCGACGCGGGTATGGCCGGTGCCGCCGGCCGGCGGGATCGACCACCGGATCATCAACGGCTACCTCTACATCAGCCCCAACGCGGTGACCGACCCGGCGGCGGTCGCCCGCCGCGCGGAGGACTTCGCCGTCCGGGCCGGGCACTACTACGAGAACTGGGACGAGATCTACGAGCAGTGGGTCGCGAAGGCGACCGACTGCATCGAGCGGCTCAAGGCCATCACGTTCGCCCCGCTGCCGGAGATGGAGCCGCTGGAGAGCGTCCTGGAGCACCGCGGCGTGTACAGCAGCTACCAGCTGCTGACCAGCTACGGGGCACTCATCGAGAACCTGTTCGAGATGGGCTCCTATCACTTCGAGATGCTGAACCTCGGCTACGGCGCCTACCTGACCTTCCGGGAGTTCTGCCAGGCCGCCTTCCCCGGCATCAGCGACCAGACGATCGCCAGCATGGTGTCGGGCATCGACATCCTGCTGTTCCGCCCGGACGACGAGGTGCGCTCGCTGGCCAAGCTGGCCGTCGAACTCGAGCTCACCGACCTCGTGCTCGGCAACGAGGACCCGGCCGCCGCGCTGAAGGCCATCGGGGCCCACCCGAACGGCGCCCGGTGGCTGGCGGCCTTCGAGGAGGCGAAGGACCCCTGGTTCTGGTTCTCCACCGGTGCCGGCTACACCCACAGCGACCGGGCGTGGATCGATGACCTGCGGCTGCCGTTCACCGCGCTCCGCGGGTACGTGCAGGGCCTGCTCGACGGGGAGGACATCCGCCGCCCGCTGGACGAGATCCTCGCCGAGCGGGTCCGGGTCACCGCGGAGTACCGCACGTACCTGCCGACCGAGGCCGACCGGGAGTCCTTCGACGGGCTCGTCGAGCTCGCCCGCCAGGTCTTCCCGTTCGTCGAGAACCACAATTTCTACGTCGAGCACTGGCACCACTCGCTGTTCTGGTCGAAGGTGCGCGAGCTCGGTGATGTGTTCGTCGCGCACGGCTTCCTCGACGACCGCGAGGACGTGTTCTACCTGCACCGCAACGAGATCTACTCGGCGCTCTACGACCTGAACATCGGCTGGGCCACCGGCACCGAGGCCCGCGGCGTCACCTACTGGCGCCCGGAGGTGGAACGCCGCCGCCGCATCCGCGACGTGCTCAAGGCCAATCCGCCGGCGCCCGCGCTGGGCGCACCGCCGGAGTTCATCACCGAGCCGCTCACCGTGATGCTCTGGGGCATCACCCAGGAGTCGGTGCAGGAGTGGCTCGGCGTCGACGGTTCCGACGGCGGCGAGCTGCGCGGCGTCGCGGCCTCGGCCGGCAAGGCCACCGGCCGGGCCAGGGTGATCATCGACCCGGAGCAGCTGCACGAGATCGAGGACGGCGACATCCTGGTCTGCCGGATCACGGCGCCCAGTTGGGCGCCGGTGTTCTCGCGGCTCTCGGCGGCGGTCTCCGACGTCGGCGGGATCATGGCCCACACCGCCATCGTGTGCCGCGAGTACGGCTTGCCGGCGGTCGTCGGCACCGGCTTCGCCACCACCTCCATCCGCACTGGCCAGCTCATCGAGGTCGACGGCAACACCGGCGTCGTCCGCGTTCTCGAGGACGTGTCCGCATGACCGACCCCACCACCTCCCCGTTCGTCCTCTGGATCGACGACCCCGCCGCCGTCGGCAGCCGGCTGCTCGGCGGGAAGTTCGGCAGCCTCGCCGAGATGACCGCCGGTGGGTTCGCCGTGCCCGGCGGGTTCGGCATCACCACGACCGCCTACCGGTACTTCCTGGAGTCCGCCGGGCTGGCCGACCGGGCCCGCGAGGTGCGGGCCCAGGCGGTCGGCGCGGACCTCGCCCAGGTGCAGGCGATCAGTGCGGAGTTCACCGCCGCGATCGAGGCCGCTGCGCTGCCGGCCGACCTGGAGACGGCGATCCGGACGGCCTACGCCGAGCTCGAGCGGCGCACCGGACGGGCCGGGCTGCCGGTTGCCGTGCGCTCCAGCGGTGAGTCCGAGGACCTCGCCGGGGCCAGCTTCGCCGGGCAGTACGACACCTTCCTGTGGATCCGCGGCGCCGAGGAGGTGCTCCGGTACGTGCGCAGCTGCTGGGCGGGCATGTTCGGCGCCGCAGTGCTGACCTACCGCCCCGACTCCGACCCGGCGGCGGCCACCGCCGACCACGGCATCTGCGTCGGCATCCAGCAGATGGTCGAGGCGCGCGCCGCGGGCGTCATGTTCACCCTGGACCCGGTCACCGGGGACCGCTCCAAGGTGGTCATCGAGGGGTGCTGGGGCCTGGGCGAGGGCGTGGTCAGCGGCGGGGTCACCCCGAGCCGCTACGTCGTGGACAAGGTGACCTTCGAGGTGCTCAAGCGCGACGTGGCGCACCAGGAGTCGATGTACAGCTTCGACCCGGCCGTCGCCGCGGTCGGGCTGGTGCCGGTCGCGACCGAGCGCTGCGACGCCCCCTGCCTGGCCGACGACCAGATCCACGCCCTCGCCGAGCTGGCCAAGAAGATCGAGCGGCACCGGGGTGCGCCGCAGGACGTCGAGTGGGCGGTCAGCGAGGCCGGCGACGTGCACGTCCTGCAGGTCCGCCCGGAGACGGTGTGGAGCCACCGGCCGGCCGAGCAGCTGGTCACCGAGCGCAAGTCCGCGGTCGGCCACGTGCTGGCCCGCTTCGCCGGGGTGGGCGTCGCCTCCAACGGCGGCCGGCCCTCGTGAAGCCAGCTGCCTTCGCCTATCACCGACCGACGTCGGTCGCCGAGGCCGTGGCCCGGCTGGCCGAGTACGAGGGAACGGCCCGGGTGCTGGCCGGCGGCCAGAGCATGGTGCCGATGCTGAACATGCGGTTGTGGCGGCCGAGCGCGCTGATCGACATCAACGAGGTCGACGAGCTCGACGACGTCCGGGTGGACGGCGAGCGCACCGTGATCGGTGCGCTGGTGCGCTACTCCACCCTGGAGCGGTCCGCGCTGATCGCCGAGCGGCTGCCGCTGCTCGCCCGGGTCGTGCGGCACATCGGCGACCGCCAGGTGCGCAACCGCGGCACCGTCGGCGGCTCGCTGGTCCAGGGCGACCCGACCGGTGAGATGCCGCTGGCCTGTCTGGTGCTCGGTGCGGTGGTCACCGCCGTGGGGCCGGCGGGCAGCCGCCGCATTCCGCTGGCCGAGCTCTACGAGGGCTCCTACGCCACCGTGCTGGCGCCCGAGGAGCTGGTGACCGCCGTCGAGTTCCCCGCCCACCCCCAGCACGTGGCGTTCCGGGAGGTGACCCGCAAGCACAACGACTTCGCCCTGCTGAGCGTCGTCGCGACCGGCGACCGGGCCGCTGACGGTCGGTGGGGCAACGTGCGGATCGCGCTCGGCGGCGTCGCCGACAGCCCCGCCCTGGCGACGGCGGCCGCGGCGCTGCTGGAGGGCAGCGAGCTCGCCGACGCCGACCTGCTCGCCGCCGCCGAGGCGGCGCTGGAGGTGGTGGATCCGCCGTCGGACATCCGCGCCTCGGCCGAGTACCGCCGCCACCTGGTCCCCGTCCACGTGCGGCGGGTCCTCGCCGACCTGAGAGACGCCGGAACCGGCCCGCCGGCCGACGGTGCAGCCGAGACCGACCCCGCTACTGGAGGAGCCAAGCCGTGAAGTTGCGTGAGGAGTTCGAGGTCGCCGAGCCGGTGGCCTCGGTGTGGACGTTCTTCGAACAGCCGGAGGCCGTCGCCGGGTGCGTGCCCGGCGTCGAGCAGCTCACCGTGGTCACCCCGGACGACATCGACGTCCGGCTGACCCAGAGCGTCGGCCCGATGACGGCGACCTTCGCCGCCTCGGTGAAGATCGTCGAGCGGGTTCCCGAGAAGCTGATCGCCTTCACCGCCACCGGCAAGAGCGTCGGTGGCGCGATGGGCAACGTGCGGGCCACGGTGACCGTGCAGCTGGAGCCGGTCGGCGAGCGCACCGTCGTCCTGGTGGAGGGCGACGTCGCGCTGGCCGGGGCGTTGGGCAGCGTCGGGCAGAAGGTCGTGGCCAAGCAGGCCGGCAAGGTGACCGCGCAGTTCTCCCGCAATCTCGAGGCAGCGCTCGGTGGGGGTGCCGCGACGTCCGCCGGGGACACCCGCGAGCAGCGACCGACCGGGGAGCGGCCGGGCCCGCTGCGGGTGCTCCCGCCGGTCAGCGGTGCGCCGGCGGCGGCCGACCCCTGGTCGAAGGTGGCCGCCGCGCTCAGCGCCGTGTCGGTGGTGCTCAGCATCGCCGCCCTGCGGCGCTCGCGCCCGCGCCGGCGATCCCGGGGGTCCCGGCGGTGACGGCGTCGACGGCGCTCGAGACGCCGGAGGCCGCCCCCGAGGTGCCGCTGGACACCGAGATCGAGGTCCTCGCGGCGGAGTGGGTGCGCCCCTACGACCAGGCGCTGCACCTGATGCGGGCCCGGGACTGGCTGGTGCAGCTGAACCCGGCCGCCACCGTGGAGATGCGGCTGGCCGCGATGACCCACGACATCGAGCGGATGTTCCCCGGCGGTCCGCGGCTCGACCACGCCGTCATGGAGTGGGACAGCCCCTTCTACCTCTACCCGCACTCGCTGCGCTCGGCGGAGTCGGTCGGCGTGTGGCTGGGCAGCATCGGCCCGGCCGCGGCGCAGGTCAGCCTGGCGGAGGTCCGCCGGCTGGTCGGCCTGCACGAGGTCGGCGGGCTGCGCGGCGCCGACGACGTCCAGGCCGGGGACTCGTTGTCCTTCCTGGAGACGCTCGCCGGGCTGACCCGGGACTGGGTGGCCAGCGGCGCCTGCTCGCGGGACAAGGCGGCCGAGAAGCTCGCCTACATGGCCGACCGGATCCGGGTTCCGGCAGCCCGTGAGCTCGCCGGCCCGTGGCTGGCCTGGGCCCTGGACCAGCTCCCCGCCGGACCCGTCACGGAGGCCGGCCGATGAGCACCGTCGAGATCCGCGGCGAGAGCAGCTTCGTGCAAGCCAACGGCCTGCGGCACCGGGTGCTCCGCTACGGCGCGCCCGGCGCCCGGGACCTGCTGTTCCTGCCCGGCATCACCAGCCCGGCCGAGACGGCGGACTTCCTGGCGGTGCTGCTCGCCGACCTGGGCTTCCGGGTGACCGTCCCGGACGTGCGCGGCCGGGGGCAGAGCGACCGCGCCGGTACCGGCCGGTACCGGCTGACCGACTACGCCGCCGACGTGGCCGGCCTGGTGGACGCGCTGGACCTCGTCGACCCGGTGGTGCTCGGGCACTCGATGGGGGCCCGGATCGCCGCGGCGTGGGCGGTGCTGCACGCCCCGGCGCACCGCGGGCTCGTGGTGCTGGTCGACCCGCCGGTCTCCGGTCCGGGCCGCGGCCCGTATCCCACGAGCCGGGACGCCTTCCTGCAGCAGCTGCACGAGGCGCAGGCGGGTACCGACGCCGATGCGGTGCGCCGCTTCTACCCGAAGTGGCCGGAGCGGGAGCTCCAGCTGCGCGCCGAGCTGCTGGCCAGCTGTGACGAGACCGCGGTGCTGGAGACCCACGAGGGCTTCGAGACCGAGGACTTCTTCCCCTACTGGGCGGAGCTCGCGCAGCCCGCGCTGCTGATCCGCGGGGGCGACAGCCCGGTGGTCCCGGTGCCGGCCGTGGCGGACCTGCGCCGGGACCGCCCGGACGTCGAGATCGTCACCGTGCCCGGGGCCGGCCACATGGTGCCCTGGGACGCCCTCGACGGCTTCCTGGGCGCCGTCCGCCCGCACCTGCTCGCTCAGCTCAGCTCCGCTCCGCACTGACCCGTCCACCGACCTGGAGACGACCATGGACCAGAACCTGTTCAACGACATCTGCCTGCAGCAGCTGAGGCTCTCCGCGGTGCACGAGGGCGAGACCGTCGCCGTCCTCTCCCGGGGGGCCGAGCGCGGCGAGTACGCCGACGCGTTCCTGTGGGCCGCCCAGCAGCTGGGTGCGGCGACCTACCACATGCGGCTGCCGGCGCCGTCCTCGGCGAAGGGCGCCTGGGCCGTCGGCGAGTCCGGCCTGGCGACCAACCCGCTGGCCGTGCAGGCGCTGCAGGCCGCCGACATGGTGGTGGATCTGACCTTCCTGCTGTTCAGCAAGGAGCAGTTCGCCATCCAGGACGCCGGCACCCGCATCCTCACCGCCGTGGAGCCCGCGCCGCTGCTGGCTCGGCTGATGCCCACCCGCGAACTGCGGGAACGGGTGGAGATCGGTGCCGAGCTGCTGGCCAAGGCGCGGACCATGCGGATCACCAGCCCGGCCGGCACCGACGTCACCTACCGGCTGGGCGTCTACCCGACCCTGTCGGAGTACGGGTTCACCGACACTCCCGGCCGCTGGGACCACTGGCCCGCCGCGTTCGTGTTCACCGGCGGCGCCGACGACGGCGTGGACGGCACGATCGTGCTCTCCCCCGGTGACGTCCTCCTGCCGTTCAACACCTACGTCCAGACCCCGGTGGTGCTCACCGTGGAGGCCGGGTTCATCCGCGACATCCGCGGCGCCGGCGGGCAGCCCAGCCTGGACGCCGACCTGCTGCGCTCCTACATCGAGAGCTTCGACGACCCGCGCGGCTACGGCATGTCGCACGTCGGCTGGGGCCTGGACGAGCGGGCCCACTGGCACGGCCTCACCCAGTTCGGCGGCGGCATGGGGATGGAGCTGCGCTCCTTCTACGGCAACGTCATGTTCTCCATCGGCCCCAACAACGAACTCGGTGGCCCGAACGACACCCCCTGCCACTTCGACATCCCGATGCGCGGCTGCAGCCTCTACCTCGACGACCAGCTCATCGTCGACGCCGGTGAGCTCACCGTCCCGGAGATGCGCCCGGCCACCCGACGGTGACCGGCTCCGAGATGACAGCGAACCCGGCCAGCACCGAGCTGCTGGTGGAGCTCACCACCACGGTCAACGGCGAGGAGGTGACCGCGACCGTGCCACCCCGGCTGCACGCCGCGGACTTCCTGCGGTCGAAGCTCGGCCTCACCGGCACCCACATCGGCTGCGAGCAGGGCTCCTGCGGGATGTGCACGGTCGTGGTGGACGGCGAGGCGGTGAAGTCCTGCCTGATGCTGGCCTGCCAGCTCGACGGCCGGACCGTGCAGACCGTCGAGTCGCTGGCCACCGACGACCGGCTCGCCCCGCTCCAGCAGGCGTTCAAGGACGCGCACGCGCTGCAGTGCGGCTTCTGCACACCGGGCTTCCTGATGACCGCCACCGCGCTGGGCTATCAGGGGAGCTGCCCCTCCCGGGCCGAGATCCGCGAGGAGATCGCCGGGGTGCTCTGCCGGTGCACCGGGTACGAGAACATCGTCTCGGCCATCGAGAACTGGTTCGCCGGATCAGCCCCGCCTGCCGCCGACGAGGCCGGCGACGGCGCCACGGTCGTCGACGTCCCGGGAGGTGTGCGGTGACGACCCTGGAACGGCCACTCCCGGCCGCAGACACCCCGGCGGCGCCCCGCGGGGTGATCGGCACGTCGGTGACGCGCAAGGAGGACGACCGGCTGCTCCGCGGCGACGGCCGGTTCACCGACGACGTCGAGCCGGCGTACCTGCTGCACATGGCCGTCGGACGTTGTCCGTACCCGCATGCCCGCGTCGTCCGGGTCGATACCTCGCGCGCCCTGGCCCTCGACGGTGTCAAGCACGTGCTCGTCGGCACCGACGTCCGGACGGCGACCGAGCCGCTGTCCGTGCTGCGCCCGGTCCCCGGTGCCCCCGCGCTGCCCTACTACGCGCTGGCCCAGGACGTCGCCACGCACGAGGGACAGCCGGTGGTCAGCGTGGCGGCCACCAGCCGGCACGTCGCCGAGGACGCCCTCGAGCTCATCGACATCGAGTACGAGCCGCTGCCGCACGTCGTCGACGTACTCGCCGCACTGGAGCCGGACGCCCCGGTGCTGCACCCCTCGGTGCTCGACTCGAACCTGCTGGCGGCCAACTCCGACGGCAGTGGCGACCCCGAGCGACGGATGCTGGAGGCCGACGTCGTCGTCGAGGGACGGTTCCGGATCAACCGGGTGACCGCGCTGCCGATGGAGACGCGGGCCGTCGTCGCCGAATGGCGGCCCGGTGCGCGGGAGCTGACCGTGCACATCTCCACCCAGGTGCCGCACCTGGTCCGCAAGCAGCTCGCCGAGACTCTGCGGCTCAACGAGAGCGACGTGCAGGCGGTCGCCTCGGACGTCGGGGGCGGCTTCGGCCTCAAGCTGGGCGTCTTCCCCGAGGACGTGCTGGCCTGCCTGCACGCCATGGCGCTGCGCCGTCCGGTGAAGTGGGTGGAGGACCGGGCCGAGCACTTCCGGGCCAGCACGCACGCCCGGGAGTCGGTGCACGACTACCGGATCGCGGCCGACTCCTCTGGTCGCATCCTCGCGATGACCGACGTCTACGCCACCGACATCGGTGGGTGGAACTCCCCGTTCGGGTCGGCGCAGCTGTCCAGCGTGGTCCTGAACGGGCCGTACCGGGTCGAGGACGGCTACGCCGAACGGCGGGTGACGCTGACCAACAAGACGCCGATCGGGGCCTATCGCGGGTACGGGCAGCCGGAGGTGAACTTCGCCTACGAGCGGCTGATCGACACCCTGGCCCGCCGGCTGGACCGGGACCCGGTCGAGCTGCGGGCGCAGAACATGGTCAAGCAGGAAGACCTGCCGTGGCGGAACCCGACCGGGGCGGTCTACGACAGCGGTGACTACGAGCGCTGCCTGCGGATGGCCGCCGAGGCGATCGGCTGGTCGGCGCACCGGGCCGCCGGGCGGGTGCTGCGCGCCGACGGCCGTTTCGTGGGCATCGGCTTCTCGTCCTTCGTGGAACGGACCGGGTACGCCAGCGCCCGGTTCCTGGCCAAGCGCGGATCGCAGTTCGGCGCGCACGAGAGCGTCACGCTGCGGGCCAACCGGTCGGGCGGCATCGACGTCTACACCGGGGTGTCGACGATGGGGCAGAGCGCGGAGACGGCGTTCGCCCAGGTGGTCAGCGACGTCTTCGGCATCGACTACGCGGCGGTGAAGGTGCACGCCGGCGACACCGGGGCCTCGCCGCTGAACACCGGCGCGTTCGCCTCACGGACGATGATCGCCGCGGCCGGCGCGCTCAAGGAGGCGGCCGAGGAGCTGGCGGCCAAGACCCTCCGGCTGGCCGCCGCGCGGCTGGAGACCGAGGCCGCGGCCCTGACGATCACCGGGTCGCTGGTCCGCCGCCGGGACGACGCCAGCGTGCAGGTGCCGCTCGCCGAGGTGTTCACCACCGCCATCACCGGCCAGGGGATCCCGCCCGGGGAGGACCCCGGGCTGGAGTCGACGTCGCACTTCGAGCCGTCCGACGCCGCCTACTCCTTCGGCACCGCGGCGGCCCTGGTGTCGGTCGACCCGAGCACCGGCGAGTTCGACGTCGAGCGGTTCGTGATGGTGCACGACGCCGGCACGGTGGTGAACCCGACGGTCGTCGAGGGGCAGGTGCGTGGTGCGCTGGCCCAGGGGTTCGGCGCGGCACTGAGCGAGGAGCTGCGCTACGACGGCGACACCGGCCAGCTGGTGAACGGCTCCATGCTGGACTACTTCGTGCCGACCGCCGCGGACCTGCCGCCGATGGAACTGCTGCACACGGAGGTGGCGTCCCCGGTGACGCCCTTCGGCATCCGCGGCGTGGGCGAGGTGGGGACCATCCCGCCCGGCGCCGCGGTCGCCAACGCCGTCTGCGACGCCCTCGCCGATTTCGGCGTGGAGCTGAGCAGTCTCCCGATCACCCCGGAGGCGGTCTGGCGTGCACTGGCCGACCGGGCCGCGTCCGAGACCCCGGACGACCATCTCGCCCCCACCCCGGGGGACCTGCCCGACGGAGGAGTTGGCTACTGATGAGCACCGACCTGAGCACGGACCTGAGCACGGATCTGAGCACGGAGGCCGTGGCCTGCGAGGACAGTCCGGCGCCGAAGGCGCCGAACTCCTCGCGGGTCGGCCTGATCGTGCCGAGCTCGAACACGACCATGGAGACCGAGCTGCCGGAGCTGTTCCGCCGGCAGACCGAGGCCACCGGGCACCGCTACACGTTCCACTCGGCCCGCGCGGCGATGAAGCAGGTCAACCGCGAGGAGCTGCTCGCGATGGTCGGCAAGGCCGCCGACTGCGCCGCCACGGTGTCCGACGCCGACGTCGAGGTGATCGCCTACGCCTGTCTGGTCGCCGTCATGGCGCAGGGCCCGGGCGCGCACAAGGAGTCCGAGCAGGTCATCGCCGAGGCGGCGCGGGCCAACGGGCACCCGGCCGAGGTGGTCAGCAGCGCCGGCGCCCTGGTGCGGACGCTGCAGGCGATCGGTGCGCACCGCGTCGCCATCGTGACGCCCTACATGGCGCCCCTCACGCAGATGGTGCGCGAGTACATCGAGGCCGAAGGCGTCGAGGTCGTGGACGCGGTGGCCCTGGAGGTGCCGGACAACCTGGCCGTGGGCCGGCTGGACCCGGAGGGGCTGCCGGCGATCGCCCGCGGTCTACAGCGTGAGGGCGCCGAGGCGATCGTGCTCTCCGCCTGCGTCCAGATGCCCTCGTTGGCCGCCGTCCAGCGGGTCGAGGACGAGCTGGGGCTCCCCGTGGTCACCGCCGCGACCGCGACGACCTACGAGGTGCTGCGGGCGCTGGGGCACACCCCGGCCATCCCGGGCGCCGGGCGGTTGCTGACCGGCGCGCTGTGACGCCGGTGGGCCCGGCCCGACCGGCCGGGCCCACCGGGTGCACGACGGTCACCCGGGCTGGGCAGGATGCGCCCGTGCGGACCGCAGACCTGCTCGTGCACGACGCCGAGCTCGTGGCCACCGTCGACGCCGCCCGGCGGGAGCTGCCCGGCGGGTGGGTGGCCGTCACCGACGGGGTGATCAGCGGGGTCGGCGGTCCGGCCGACCCGCAGCCGGACGCGACCCGCCGGGTCGACGCCCGCGGCTGCCTGGTCACCCCCGGGCTGGTCAACACCCACCACCACCTGTACCAGAACCTCACCCGGGCGTACGCGCCCGCGCTGACCGGCGGGCTGTTCGACTGGCTGGTCACCCTCTACCCGCTGTGGGCCCGGCTGGACGAGGAGGCCGCGCACGTCAGCGCGTTCGTCGGCCTCGCCGAGCTGGCCCTGTCGGGCTGCACCACCTGCGCCGACCACCTGTACGTGCACCCGCGCGGCGCCGGTGACCTGATCACCGCCGAGGTCACCGCGGCCCGGGAGCTCGGCGTCCGCTTCCATCCCACGCGCGGGTCGATGTCGCTGTCGGTGGAGGACGGTGGCCTGCCGCCCGCCTCGGTCGTCCAGGACGACGACACGATCCTGGCCGACTCGCAGCGCCTGGTGGCGGCCCACCACGACCGCTCGCCGACCGCGATGACCCGGATCGCGCTGGCCCCCTGCTCGCCGTTCAGCGTCTCGGCGTCGCTGATGGCGCGGACGGCGGAGCTCGCCGAGCGGCTCGACGTCCGGCTGCACACCCACCTGTGCGAGACGCAGGACGAGGAGGCCTTCTGCCTGGGGACCTTCGGTCGCCGACCGGTCGACCACCTGGCCGACGTCGGCTGGCTGACCGACCGCACGTGGCTGGCGCACGTGGTGTGGCCCTCGGCGGGCGAGATCGCCCGGCTGGGCGCCGCGCGGGTGGGGGCGGCGCACTGCCCGTCGTCCAACATGATCCTGGGCAGCGGGCTGGCCCCGATCGCCGAGCTGCGCGCCGCCGGCGCACCGGTCGGGCTGGGCGTGGACGGCTCGGCGTCGGCGGACTCCGCCTCGCTGTGGCTGGAGGCCCGCACCGCGATGCTGCAGGGCAAGCTGCGGCACGGCGCGGCGGCGATGCCCGCCCGCGACGCCCTGGAGATGGCCACCCGCGGCGGTGCCGCGTGCCTGGGCCGGGCCGGCGAGGTGGGGGAGCTGTCGGTCGGCGCCTGCGGTGACCTGGCGGTGTGGTCACTCGAGGGGGTGCGGTTCGCCGGCGCGCTGAGCGATCCGGTGGAGGCGTGGCTGCGCTGCGGGCCGGTGTCGGCCCGGCACACCGTCGTCGCCGGCGCGTTCGTCGTCGAGGACGGCGTCCTCACCCACCCGGGGCTGGACGAGCAGCTCGCCGTCCACCGGCGGGTGGCCACCCGCATGCAGGCCTGAGGACGGGGCCTTCCTCAGGTTTCCAGCTCGCCGCGGGCCACGGAGACGCCGGAGTGCGTGGGGACGCCGTCGAGCGGCTCCACCGAGACGTCGACGAGGGGGTAGGCCCCCAGGTCGATGCCGTCGGGCAGCGGCAGCACGGTGGCCCCGCGCTGCACGACGCCCACCTGGACCATCCGCTGCGCGTCGGACTGCAGCAGCCAGACCTCGTAGTAGCCGTCGTCCAGCTCCGGCGCGTCCAGGTCGACCGCCAGCACCCGTCCGGTGGCCTGCTCCCGCACCTCGGCGCGGCCGGCGGAGCCGTCGTCGTCCAGCGGGGCCAGGGCGGTCTGCGCGACGAGCGCGCCCTCGTCCTGCCCGCGGACCACCGCGACGGCACCGGCACCGACCACGCCACCGACCAGCAGCGCCGCCGCGACGGTCAGCCAGCGGCGGGCGGGCCGGGCCCGGCGGCGGAACGGGACGACGTCGGCCCCGCTGTCCTCGGCCGGCACCGCCTCGGCCGGCACCGCCTCGGCCGGCACGAACTCGGGCCGCGGGGCGGTGGTGGCGCCGGTGGCGGCGGCGATCGCGTCCCAGACCCGCGCCGGCGGGGGGACGGCGGGGCCCGGGGCGGCCATCGACGGGACCGCCAGGGCGTCGACCGCCCGCTGCAGGGAGGCGACCTCCTCCCGGCACTGCGCGCACGCGGCCAGGTGCGCCGCGTCGTCGGCGGGCAGCTCCTCGTGGAGAGCGGCCAGTGCGAGCTGCTCAGGGCTGCAGTGCGGCACCGTCGGCCTCCAATCGGTTGCGCAGGCGCTCCAGTGTGCGCCGGATGTGGCTCTTGACCGTGCCCAGCGGGATGCCGGTGCGGGCCGAGATCTGGGCGTGGGTGAGGTCGTCGAAGAAGGCCAGCTCGATGATGCTTCGTTGCGGCTGTCCCAGGCGGTTCAGCTCGCCCAGCAGCAGCACCCGGTCGGCGACGACGCTGTCGACCTCGACGCTGCCGGAGCCGGGCGGGCGGGACCGGGCGTCGTCGGCCGCGGCGTCGGCCGAGCGGCGCTGCCGGTCCCGGCGGGCCCAGGTGTCGGCGATCTTGTGCCGGCAGATGCCGACCAGCCAGCCCGGCAGCGGACCCTGCCCGGCGGCGTAGCCCGCCCGGCCCGTCCAGGCCGCGATGAACGTCTGCTGGGTGACGTCCTCGGCGTCCGGTCCGGGCCCGAAGGCGCGCACCGCCATGCCGTGCACCTGGCCGGCCCACCGCTCGTAGGCCCAGGCCAGGGCCTGCTCGTCGCCGGCGCTGAACCGCCGGGCGACCTCCGCGTCGTCGGGGTCGGACGGCGCCCGGTGGAGCGGTGTCGGCTCCGTTCCCATCCCCGAACCGTAGGGGGCAACCGATCGCAGGCCCAGCCCCGCCCCCGCGCTCACGGCACCGGGACCGCGACGACGACCACGTTGTCCCGGTAGCTGCGCAGCTCGGCGTCGAACGGTCCGCCGCAGGTGATGACGGCCAGCCGGGCCGGTCCGGACCGGGTGAAGAGGTCGCCGAGCGGCACGCCGGGTTTCCTGATCAGCTCCCGGCTGACGACCTGCCAGCGGCTGACGGCGCCGTCCGCGGCCTCGACCAGGAGCTCGTCGCCCGGCTCGGCCGCCCGCAGGGGCGCCAGGGCGCCGAGCCCCTGCTCCGCGTCGTCCACGTGGCCGGCGACGACGGCGGTGCCCTCGGCCGCTCCCGGCGCCGGCCCGAACCGGTACCAGCCCACCCGGTCGACGTCGCCGGGGAGGGTCATCTCGCCCTCCGGCTCGACCCCGACCGGGTCGACCGGTGCGTCGATCCCGAGGGCCGGGACCGACAGCCGCACCGGGGGCACGACGGTGGCGGCCGGGGCCGGTGCGGCCGGCCGGGCGGTCGCCGTCGGCAACCGGTCGGGCAGCGGGCCGGTGACGGGCCCGGGCTCGGGCGCCGCCTCGGGCGCCGTCTCGGGCGCCGCGGCCAGCGCCGCGGCGACCGGCACCCCCGCCGCCGGGTCGGGCCGGGTCAGCGCCCAGGCGGCCGGTGTCCCGATCGCCAGGGTGAGACCCAGCGCCAGCACGGCGGCAGGGGTGCGCACGGTCGTCGTCCCGGGTCCGGGTCGGTCAGCCCCGGCTGGTCGCCAGGCGGCGGGCGCCGAGCGCAGCGGCACCCAGCCCGAGCGCGGACAGCGCGACCACCGGCAGCGGCAGGCCGCTGTCGTCGGTCAGGCCGGCCGAACCGCCGGGGACGCCGGACGGCGAGGAGTGCATGCCGCTCACCGTCTGGACGGCGAGCTGGTAGCCGGCGTCGCCGTTCCCCCAGGCGTAGACGATGGTGTTCGTGCCCTCGGCCAGGGCGAGGTCGGCCGGGCCGATCGCCACGGTGTCGGTGCCGGCCAGCGTGACGTCGGCGGTGATGGTGCCCGCCGGCACGACCAGGCTGGCCTCGTTCGGGTTGGTCAACCCGGGAACGACCACGGTGCCACCGGCGCGGACGTCCACGGCCGGCGCAGCGGCGGTGTGCCGCACGGTGACCCGGGCCTCACCCGCGGGAACCGGGGAGACGTCGTTGACGAAGGGCGTGAGCACCGGGGCGCCGTCGGCGGTGAGGTGCGCGACCACCGTGGCGTTCGCGCCGGCCGGGACGGCGACGTCCTCGGCTGCGGCCGCGGGCTCGGTCGACGACGGGTCGGCGCCCGCCGGGTAGATGGCCAGGTCGTACTCGCCGGCCGGCAGCGACAGCGGGTCGGTGAGCGTGCCGGGCGCGAAGTCGGGGATCAGTTCCTCGCCGTTGGCGTAGACGTCCACGGTGACACCGGGGACGCCGTGCAGGATCGAGACGGTGGCGGTGTGCGAGTCGGCCATCGCGGGGGTGGCGGCGAACAGGAGCGCGAAGGTGCCGGCGGCGCCGGCGGTGACGGCCAGGGGGCGACGAACAGTGCTCACGGTGGTGGTCCTTCCGGTAGGGGGGGCTTGCACCACCTCTTCCGCGCTCCCCGCCACCCTGGATGCAGTGCTGCCTAGGAAGCGAGCGCGGCGGCCAGCACGTCGAGCTCCTGCTCGGTGGCGTCCAGGTGCGGCGACACGCGCAGCACCGGCCCGGTCAGCTCCGCCGGCGCGCGCTCCCGGCCGGCCGCCGTCACCAGCACGCCGTGCTCCGCCCGCAGCCGGGCGGCGGTCGCCCGCACGTCCACCCCGGCCGGGGCGCGCAGCGTGGTGATCGCCGTCGGCTCGTCCACCGGCTCGGCCACCGACCAGCCGCCGCGCCCGTCCAGCCGCTCCCGGGTGGCCCGGCCCAGCGCCGCCAGCCGCTGCCGCACCCGGTCCGGCCCGGCGGCCAGGTGCTCGCCGACCGCCAGCACCAGCCCCACCCGGCCGGCGATGTGCGCGTCGTGCGACTCGTACCAGCGGGCATGGTCGGTGCCCGCGCCGCCGTCGTCGTACCGCTCCGGGCCGACCACCGGGGTCAGCCGGGCGCTCACCGCCGGCGCCAGCACCAGGAAGCCCACGCCCCGCGGGCCGGCCAGCCACTTGCGCGAGGTGCCGTAGGCGACGTCGGCGCCCAGGTCGCAGTCGACGTGGCCGAGCGCCTGCGCGACGTCCAGGACCAGCGGCACGCCGGCGGCCCGGCACAGCGCGGCGAGCTCGCGGCCGGGCTGGACGACGCCGCGGTGGCTGGCCACCAGGGTGACGTGCAGCAGCGCCGGCGGGTCGGTGCGCAGCATCCGTTCCACGCCGGCCAGGTCGGCGCGGCCCGGGCCGTCGGCCGGCAGGACCACCGGCACCAGCCCCGCGTCGGTCAGCGCGGCCAGGTTGTGCCAGTACTCGCCCGGCAGCACCCCCACCCGGGTGCCCGGCGCGAGCCGCCACCGGCCGACCAGCGTGCGCAGCGAGGCCGAGGCGCTCTCGGTGAAGGCGACGTCGGCGGCGGCCCGGCCCAGCAGCCCGGCCAGCACCGAGCGGCCCTGCTGCAGCAGCCCCTCGGCCGCGGCTTCGGCCGCGCTGCCGCCGATCTCCGCCTCGTGCCGGGCGTGCCGGGCGACGGCGTCCAGCACGGCGGTGCTCTGCCGGCTGCACGCGGCGCTGTCCAGGTGGACGCCGGCGGGACGGGGCCGGGCGGTGCGCCAGGTGGTGGCGAGGTCGTCGTGCGGAAGGGTGCTCACCCGCCCGACGCTAGGTCAGCGCCGGCCGGGATCCGACCGGCCCGGTCGGTCGGGCGTGGACAGCGAGAGCGCGAAGTCGCCGGCCGGGTCGGTCCACCAGTGGGTCATCCGCAGCCCGGCTGCGGCCAGCTCGGCCGCCACGCCGGGACGCCGGAACTTCGACGACACCTCGGTCCGCATCTCCTCGCCGGCGGCGAAGGGCACCGTCAGGTCGAGCGCGGCCACCCGCACCACCTGGTCGCGGGCCGACCGCAGCCGCATCTCGATCCGCTCCGCCGCGGGGTCCCAGACCGCGACGTGGGTGAAGGCGGCGGGGTCGAAGTCGGCCCCCAGCTCCCGGTCGAGCACGGCGAGCACGTTCTTGTCGAACGCCGCGGTCACCCCGGCCGCGTCGTCGTAGGCGCGCACCAGCCGGCCGGGGTCCTTGACCAGGTCGGTGCCGAGGAGGAAGGAGTCGCCGGGGGCCAGGGTGCCGGCCAGGGTGCCGAGGAAGTCCGCGCGCGGCCCGGGCTCCAGGTTGCCGATCGTGGAGCCGAGGAAGGCCACCAGCCGGCGCCCGCCGGCCGGGAGCAGGCCCAGGTGGGCGGTGAAGTCGGCGACCACCGCGTCGACGGCGAGGTCCGGGTGCTCACCGGCGATGGCCGCGCCGGCCAGCCGCAGCACCGAGGGGTCGACGTCGACCGGCACGTAGCGGCGCAGCGTGCCCGCCGCGGCCAGCGCCGACAGCAGCAGCCGGGTCTTCTCCGACGTTCCGCTGCCCAGCTCCACCAGGGTGTCGGCGCCGGACGCGGCGGCGATGTCCGTGGCGTGCGCGGACAGCAGCCACCGTTCGGTGCGGGTCGGGTAGTACTCCGGCAACCGGGTGATCTCGTCGAACAGCTCGCTGCCCCGCGCGTCGTAGAGCCAGCGGGGCGGCAGGTGCTTCGGCGTCGCCGTGAGGCCGGCACGCACGTCGGCCCGCAGGGCGGCGGCGACGTCCACCGGCCCGAGGTGGTCGGTCAGGGTGACGGTCACGGGGTTCCCGCCGAACCGGGGTCGACGTCGAAGGCCAGCCGGATGCCGCTGAACACCTGGCGACGGACCGGGTGGTCCCAGTTCCGGAAGCTGGGCCGCAGGATCGAGGCGCCGACCGCCCACGAGCCGCCGCGCAGCACCCGGTAGTCGCCGCCGAAGAAGGGTGCGGAGTAGTCGGCGTAGCGCATCGGGGTGAACCCGGGCCAGGGCCGGAACGGCGAGGACGTCCACTCCCAGACGTCGCCGATCAGCTGCTCGACGCCGTAGGCCGAGGCGCCGGCGGGATAGGCCCCCGCCGGTGCCGGCCGGAGCGCCGACCCGCCCAGGTTGGCCACCGCCGCCGTCGGGTCGGCCGCGCCCCACGGAAAGCGGCGGCGGTGTCCGGCGACCGGGTCCCAGGCCGCGGCCTTCTCCCACTCCACCTCGGTGGGCAGCCGCCCGCCCGCCCAGGCGGCGTACGCCTCGGCCTCGAAGAACGTGACGTGCTGGACCGGTTCGTCCGGCGGCAGGTCCTCGACCAGCCCGAACCGGGTGCGGGTGCCGTCGGGGCCCCAGCACCGGGGCGCGGTCAGCGCGGCGTCGCACCGGTGCTGCCAGCCCCGCGCCGACCACCAGCGGGGCTGGTCGTACCCGCCGTCGGCGACGAAGTCGGCGTACTCGGCGTTGGTGACCGGCACCCGGCCGATCCGGAACGCCGGGACGTCGACGCGGTGGGCGGGGCGCTCGTTGTCCAGCGAGAACGGCTCGTCGGCGCCGTCGACACCGAGGATGAAGGCGCCGCCGGGCACCAGCACGGTCGTGCCGGTCAGGCCGGGCCGCCCGGCCGGGAGCGGCGCTCCCGCGCCGAGCAGCGGGGGGCCGGCGCGCAGCTGCAGCGCCTGCAGCATGGTCTCGTCGTGCTGCTGCTCGTGGCTCACGACCATGGCGACCTCGAACGCCGGCCCGCTCGAGGGGTCGCGGTCGGCGCCGGCACGCCCCAGCCGGTCGAGCACCCGGCCGCGGACCTCGTGGCAATAGGCGCGTGCCTCCACCGGGGGCAGCAGCGGCAGCCGGGCGCGCACCGCACGGGGGTGGGTGAAGGCGTCGTAGAGCGACTCGACGGCGGGGGGCAGCACCCCCGCCCGGCGGGTGTCCCCGGCCCGCAGCAGCCAGAGGTCCTCCTGCTGGCCGATGTGCGCCAGGTCCCAGACCAGCGGGCTCATCAGGGGCGAGTGCTGGCGGAGCAGCTCGGGCTCGTCGTGGTCGGTGAGCAGCAGCGTGCGGTCCCGGGCGGTGGTCAGCTCGCGGGCCAGCAGGTCGGTCAACTCGGGCACGGCTCCTCCTCGTGGTGGCGTGCGGCGGCGTGCAGGGCCGCGCGCGGGCCCGCTGTGCGGGCGGTGTGCAGCAGGGCGTCGCCGGGGCAGCACCGCTGGTCGACCAGGTCGGCCAGCGCCGCCACCTCCGGAGCCAGGGCTGCGGGGGCGCGCCGGCGGGCGGCGTCCAGGCAGGTCACCGCCGCGGCGTGCAGCGCGGGATCGGCCAGCCCCGCGCGGGCGGCCCGGTCCCAGGCGCCGGCGACGGGCTCGGTGGCGGCGGCGGCCACGTCGGCCGCCACCGGGTCGTCCAGCAGGGTCGCGGTCACCGCGGCCAGCGCCGGCCACCAGGGCTCGGGCGCCGCATCGAGGTAGCGGATCTCCAGGAAGCCGCGCAGCCGGACCGGCGGGAAGAGCGTGGTCAGGTGGTAGTCGAGGTCGGCGGCGGTGGGCCGGCGGTCGCCCAGCCGTGCCCCGGTGACCCAGTCGGCGAACGACGTCCGGCTGCACACCGGAACGGCGCCGCCGGAGCTGTCCCGGACCAGCATCACCGGTGCGGCCAGCGCGTACGCCGCCCACTCCGCCGCGGGTGCGTCGCGCCCGAGCAGCGGACCGCAGCGCGACTGGTCCAGCGCACCCCACACCGATTGCCGGCTGGACCGCCAGCCGGTCTCCCGGCCGGCCAGCAGCGGGGAACACGCGGAGACGGCGACCAGCACCGGACCGAGGGCATGGGCCAGCCGCACCCGCGCGTCCCACCCGGCGGCCGGCCCCGCCTCCAGGTTGACCTGCAGGGAGGCGGTCGAGGTCATCATCGCCGTTCCGGCCGGCAGGCAGCCGACGGCGGCGAAGTGCTCCTCCATCGCCAGGTAGCGCGCGGCGGGAGCCACCCGCCGGGGCGGCCGGCAGGGGTCCGCGCCGACGGTCGCCAGCGCCAGCCCGTCCGCCGCGAGGTGCGTGCGGACGGCGGCCGTGTCGCCCCGCAGCGCCGCGACCGCGGCCGCGACGTCCCGGGCCGGGGGACCGGACAGCTCCACCTGCCCGCCGGGCTCGAGGGTCACCCGGCTGCCCCCGGCCAGCAGGGGCAGGCCGGCCACCGCGGCACGCAGCCGTGCCCACGGCACCCGGTCGGCGGGGGAGCCGAGGTCGACCAGGTGCGACTCCAGTTCCAGGCCCACCTGGCCCAGCGGGCCGGCGCGCAGGGCGCCGGCGGCGACCTGCGCCCGGGCGGCGTCCAGGTCGGGGAGCGCGGCGTCGGGATGTGGTGCTGACGTGGCCATGGCCACCCCCTCCAGGTCCGGACCGGTCAGGATTCGACCGCGGGTCGGTGCGGGGGCGGCGAGTCACACGGGAGCTGCCGTCCTCACCGCCATCCTGCCCCGAACTCGGTTGTGTGCAACCCCGGTGGCGGAATTTCCCGCCCCGGACGGCGAGGTCGGGCCCGATCGCGCGGGGAGGCCTAGGTCCCGGTCCGGCCGGGTAGGGGTGCCGTGCACGGCTGCCAGCTCGAGCAGCAGGACCGCACGGACGGGAGCTCGCGACGCATGGACGGGGCAACGGGGGCCGGCGTGCACCGTGCGCTCATCGCGGGCTCGGACGCCGATCTCGGCGCGGGAGCCGTGGCGTTCGTCGCCGAGGGTCTGGCGGCCGGGCAGCCGGTCGTCATCGCGTGCACGGCGCCGATGGCCGAGCTGCTGCGGCCGGCGCTCGCCGACTCGCCGACGGTGGTCTGGGCCGAGTGGTCCGACGTCTTCGGCAGCGGCGCGGCCGCCGCGGTGACCGCCGTCCGCCGGCTCGCGGAGCGGCACCGCGGTGCGGACGGCAGGCCGGTCCGGATCGTCCTGGAGCCGCAGCCCGGCGAGAACCCGGACGAGTGGCGCGAGTGGCAGCGCTACGAGGCGGTGCTCGACCACGAGGTGCACAACGAGCCGCTGCTCACGCTCTGCATCACCGACACCCGCCGGGTGCCCCCGGCGCTGGTCGAGACGGCGCGGGCCACCCACCCGCTGCTGGTGGTCGGCGAGCGGGAGCAGCCCAACCCCGCCCACGTCGACCCGGCGGCCTACCTCGAGTCGCTGCCGGTGCCGCACGAGCCGCTGGAGGACACCGAGCCGCTGCTGTGGGCCGATTCGGTGCGCGACCTGCGGGGGCTCCGCCGAGAGCTCGCCGAGCGGGCCGCCGACGCGGCGCTGGCGCCCGGCTCCGCGCCCGCGCTCGAGGACTTCCTGCTCGCCGTGGACGAGATGACCACCAATGCCCTGCGGCACGGCCGGCCGCCGGTCAGCCTGCGGCTGTGGGCGAACGGCGAGCGGCTGGTGTGCACCATCACCGACCGCGGTGCCGGCTTCGAGGACCCGTTCATCGGTTACGGCCCGGCGCACGGCTCGGACCTGTCGCTGGGCGGCATGGGCCTGTGGCTCGCCCGCCAGCTGTGCGACCACGTCGACATCACCCCCGACGGCGGTGGCGACGGCGTGCACGTGCGGCTCACCACCGTCCTGGAGTGACCGGCGGTGGCCACGCCGGACCGGCCCCGGGCCGCTGACCGGGACGCCGACCGGGACCGGGACGCCGAGGGGCGGGCGCGCAGCGCCCGCCCCCGCGACGCGCTCGGCCGGCCGCTGCCGCACGGTGCGGCCGGGGAGGAGCGCGCTCCGGAGGGCGTCGTCCGGACGCCGGCGGAGACGCTGGCCGCGGCGCAGGAGCTGCTCGACGCCGGCCGCCCCTTCCACGCCCACGAGGTGCTCGAGGACGCCTGGAAGACCGGGCCGGCCGAGCAGCGCGACCTGTGGCGGGGCCTGGCTCAGCTGGCCGTCGGGCTGACCCACGCCGCGCGGGGCAATCGCGCCGGCGCGCAGACGCTGCTGGCCCGCGGGGTCGCGTCGCTCGGTCCGGCGGCCGGGGTGGCCGACCTGCTCGGCGTGGATGCCCGCGGCCTGACCGCGTGGGCGACCGCGCTGGCGGCCGCGGCCGACACGGACGCCCTGCTGGAGCTGCGGCCGCCGCGGTTGCAGCGGCCCTGACCCCACGCGGTGCCCAGTGAGGTCGATGGGCCTTGTGGTTTCCACCAAGCGGGATAGCCGGCCCGCGTAATGGAAAGTAAGCGGCAGGAGTGTCAGGATGCACGTGCCATGAGCATCGACATCCAGAACGGCACCGCTGCCGCAGCCCCCGTGCGCGGCCCGGTCACCTCGGCGTCCTACTCGATCACCGTCCGGCTCTCCGCCGACGGCGACCCGTCCAGCATCGGCCGCATCGCGACCGCCGTCGGCAGCGCCGGCGGCGCGGTCACCGCGATCGACGTGGTGGAGTCCCGGCCCGACGGCCTGACCGTCGACGTGACCTGCTCGGCCGCGGATGCAGCGCACTCCGAGGAGGTGGTGGCCGCCCTCGATGGCGTCGACAACGTGCACGTGCACAAGGTCAGCGACCGCACCTTCCTGCTGCACCTCGGCGGCAAGATCGAGGTCGCCTCCAAGGTTCCGCTGAAGACCCGCGACGACCTCTCGATGGCCTACACCCCCGGCGTGGCGCGGGTCTGCATGGCGCTCGCCGAGCACCCCGAGGACGTCCGCCGGCTGACCATCAAGGGCAACACCGTCGCGGTCGTCACCGACGGCTCGGCGGTGCTCGGCCTCGGTGACATCGGCCCGGGAGCCTCGATGCCGGTCATGGAGGGCAAGGCCGCGCTGTTCAAGCGGTTCGCCGACATCGACGCCTGGCCGATCGCGCTGGACACCCAGGACGTCGACGAGATCGTGCGCACCGTCGAGCTGATCGCCCCCGGCTTCGGCGGGATCAACCTGGAGGACATCTCCGCGCCGCGCTGCTTCGAGATCGAGGCCCGGCTGCGCGAGAAGCTCGACATCCCGGTGTTCCACGACGACCAGCACGGGACGGCGATCTGCGTGCTGGCCGCGCTGCGGAACGCGCTGCGGGTCGTGGAGAAGCAGCTCGAGGACGTGGCGATCGTGGTCGCCGGCGGCGGTGCGGCCGGCACGGCGATCGTCTCGCTGCTGCTGGCCGCCGGCGCCACCAACGTGCTGGTCTGGGACCGGGAGGGCATCCTCTCCCCCGACGACGAGCGGCTCTCCCCCGCCAAGCTCGACCTCGCCCGGCGCACCAACCCCGGCTGCCGCCGGGGTGAGCTGCCCGACGCGCTGGTCGGTGCAGACGTGTTCATCGGCGTGAGCGCGGCCAACGTGCTGCAGGCCGAGTCGCTGGCCGGGATGAACGAGCGGGCGGTGGTCTTCCCGATGGCCAACCCGACCCCGGACGTCGACCCGGTGGGCGCGCGGAAGTACGCCGCCGTCGTCGCCTCGGGCCGCTCCGACCTGCCCAACCAGATCAACAACGTGCTGGCCTTCCCCGGTGTCTTCCGCGGGCTGCTCGACGCCCGGGCCAAGGAGATCCGCCCGGGCATGCTGCTGGCCGCGGCCGACGCGCTGGCCGCCGTCGTCCGCGACGACCAGCTCAACGAGAACTACATCATCCCGAGCGTCTTCGACCCCGCCGTCACCCCGGCGGTGGCCGCCGCCGTCGCGGAGGAGGCCCGGTCCGAGCCCGGGGCGACGGTCGACCTCGACGAGGACCGGGGGGTCACCAGCTGACCGAGGGGCCGCCCACCGCCTTCGACGCGCTCACCGAGGACGCGCTGCGCTCGGCGGGCAGCCTGAAGTGGACCCGGTACGGCCCGGCGATCGGTGCCTTCGTCGCCGAGATGGACTTCGGCACCGCGCCCGCCGTCACCCGGGCCCTGCACGCCGCGGTCGATGCCGCGGCCTTCGGTTACCTGCCCGACGCGGCCGCCCTCGACATGGCCCGCGCGTGCGCGGACTGGCAGCGGCAGCACCACGGCTGGGACCTGCCGGCCGAGTGGGTGACGCCGCTGCCCGACGTCCTCGCCGGGCTGCAGGCCGCCGTCGAGCACTTCAGCCCGCCCGGCTCGCCGGTCGTGCTGCCCACCCCGGCCTACATGCCGTTCCTCTGGCTGCCCGGCCTGCTGGGCCGGGACACCATCCAGGTGCCGATGGTTCCCGGGCCGGACGGACGGCCGGTCCACGACCTCGACGGGCTGGACCGGGCGTTCGCCGCCGGTGGCCGGCTGCTGGTGCACGTCCAGCCGCACAACCCCACCGGCCGGGTGTTCAGCGCCACCGAGCAGCTGGCCCTCGCCGAGGTGGTGCACCGGCACGGCGCCCGGGTGTTCAGCGACGAGATCCACGCGCCGCTGGTGCACCCCGGGGCGCGGCACCTGCCCTACGCGTCGCTGTCCCCGGTCACCGCGGCGCACACGGTCACCGCCACGTCGGCGTCCAAGGCATGGAACCTGCCGGGGCTCAAGGCCGCCCAGTTCCTGGTGTCCAACGAGGCGGACGCCGCGCACTGGGCCGAGGTCGGGCACGTCGCCGCGCACGGCGCCGCCACCCTGGGCGTGCTGGCGAACACCGCCGCGTACACCGGGGGCGGCCCGTGGCTGGCCGGCGTCCTCGACTACCTGGACGGCAACCGGCGGCTGCTGGCCGACCTGCTCGCCGAGCACCTGCCGCAGGTGCGGTACACCCCGCCGGAGGGCACCTACCTGGCCTGGCTGGACTGCCGCGAGCTCCCGATCGAGGGGCCGCCCGGCGCGTTCTTCCTCGAGCGGGCCGGTGTCGCGCTGGTCGAGGGGCTGGAGTGCGGGCCGCCGGGAGCCGGTCACGTGCGGCTGAACCTGGCCACCCCGCGACCGGTGCTCACGACGATCGTGGAGCGGATGGCCGCCGCCGTCGGCTGACCCAAGGGCCAAAGTCGCGACTTTGGCCCTTCGGGGGGACGGCGGGTCCGCAGGTGGGGTCCGGCGTGGATCATGGCCGGGTGCCCGAGTTGCCCGAGGTGGAGGCGCTGGCGGCGTTCCTGCGGGAGAACGCCGTCGGCCGAGTCGTGACGCGGGTGGACCTCGCCGCCGTCCAGGCCATCAAGACCTTCGACCCGCCGCTGTCGGCGCTCGGCGGGCTCGAGCTCACCGGCGCCTCACGGGTGGGCAAGTTCCTCGACCTCGATGTCTCCGGGCTGCACCTGGTCGTCCACCTGGCCCGGGCGGGCTGGCTGCACTGGCGCACCGCGCTGCCCTCCGCACCGCCCAAGCCGGGGAAGGGGCCGCTCGCGCTCCGGGTGCACCTGAGCCCGGCCGAGGACGGCGGGCTGCCCGACGGGTTCGACCTCACCGAGGCGGGCACCCGCAAGGGGCTGGCGGTGTACGTCGTCCGGTCGGTGACCGACGTCCCCGGGGTGGCCCGGCTCGGCCCGGACGCGCTGGCCGTGGACCGCGAGCAGTTCGCCGCGCTGCTGGCCGGGAAACACGGGCAGCTCAAGGGCGCGCTCACCGATCAGACGCTGATCGCCGGCATCGGCAACGCCTACTCCGACGAGATCCTGCACGCCGCGCGGCTCTCGCCGTTCAAGCCCGCCGACCGGCTCAGCGACGACGAACTGGTCCGTCTCCACGACGCGATGCAGGGCACGCTCGCCGACGCCCTCGCCCGGCAGGTCGGTCAGCGCGCCGCGACGTTGAAGGGCGAGAAGCGCTCGGGGCTGACGGTGCACGCCCGGACCGGGCTGCCCTGCCCGGTGTGCGGCGACACGGTGCGCGAGGTCAGCTTCGCCGACACGTCGCTGCAGTACTGCCCGACCTGCCAGACCGGCGGCAAGCCGCTGGCCGACCGCCGGCTGTCCAAGTTCCTGAAATGAAGGACCCGGCCCCGTCCTTCTTCAGTGGTCGAAGCCGACCTTGTCGACCTTGCGGTGGTACCGGGCGCCGAGCAGCCCGCCCAGGACGGCGGCCACCAGGGTGACCACCAGGACGGCGACCAGTGCGATGACCCCGGCGGTGGTCGCGCTGCCCTCGTCGATCGGGATGCGCGGCAGGTCCAGCTCGGACAGCACGTTGTACTGCGAGCCGAAGACCAACCCGGCCAGCGCCAGCAGCAGCACGGCGAGCAGGCCGATCACCCAGACCGCGACGCCCTGCTTGGCGCCGTCGAAGCGGGCCATCCGGCCGGCCACGTACCCACCGGCCAGGTAGGCCAGGAACAGCGCGACGAGCAGCGCGATGCCCGCGCCCAGGCCGATGCCGCTGGTGGCCTGGTCGGTGGCCGACCGGGCGTCGTCCACGCCCGCGGTGAGGCCGAACGCCACGCCCAGGGCCGACAGCAGCGCGATGAGCAGGACGGCGACCCCGTTGGCCGACAGCCAGCCGAAGAACGCCGAGCCCCAGGAGATCCCGCCGTACTCGGCCCGCTGGGCGGCGACCACCTCCGCGCGGCCGGCCGTCGGCGCCGGGTGGAAGCCGGTGTCCTGGACGGGCGGCCCCGTGGACCCGGCCACCGGCGCGACCGGCGCGACCGGCGCGACCGGGGCGACGGGGGCGGTCGGCGTCCGGTCGGTCGGGGCCACGGCGGGCTGGACCAGCGTCGGCGGATCCGCCGGGGGGCCGCTCACCGCGGTGCTGCCGTGCGCGTCGCCTCCCGGGGCCGCCCCGCCAGGCGCTGCGGCGCCAGGGACGGCGTCCTGCCCGCGGGTGGGATCGTCGGGGTCGTTGTCGCGGCGGTGGCCGGGCATGTCGGTCCTCCTGGTCGACCCGGGCTGGATCGTCGTCCGGGTGGTGCCCGTGAACCGGCACGATCAACCGTCAGCGTGGACCATGGCCCCATGGCATGGGTGACCTTCGACCTGTTCAGCGCGCTGATCGACGCGCGCACCGGTGGCTCGGCCGCGCTGTCGGCGATTGCCGCGACCCACGGCTGGAGCGTGCCGGGAACCGACCTCTACGACGAGTGGGACACCCGCAGCAAGGCCGGCCAGAAGGACACCCCCGCCGGGGACGGCGCTCCCTGGGTCTCCTTCGCCGAGCACAGCCGCCGCGCGCTCGCCGCCACCTACGCCGCCCGCGGCCTCGCCACCGACGACGACGCGGCGGCCGACACCGGAACGCTGCTGGGCACCCTCGCCGACTGGCCGCTGTGGCCGGACGTGGCGGCCGCCCTGCCCGAGGTTGCCCGGTCCCACCGGGTGGGTGTGCTCTCCAACGTCGACGACGACCTGTTCGCCCGCACCCGGGTGGCGCCGCTGGTCGCGGAGCTGTCCGACGACGCCGCGGTCCTCACCAGCCAGCGGCTGGGTGCCTACAAGCCCGCCGCCCGGCTCTACCGGCGGGCGGCCGGGGCGGGGGTCGACGTGCACGTACCGGCGTCGGCCCGCGACACCCGGGGGGCGCTGGAGGCCGGGCTCACCGTCGTCCGGGTCGAGCGGCCGGGCCACCGCGTCGACCCGGACGGGCCGCAGCCGCAGCACGAGATCACCGATCTCACCGACCTCCCCCGGGTGCTGGCCACGCTGACCGGGTAGCGGCCGGAGGAGGACGTGGCCGGCTCCGACGGCCGCGCGGAACGAGGAGGAACCGATGAGGGACACCCCCCGGATCGTCGCGGTGGTCGCAGCAGCCGTCGCCCAGATCGTCGGCAGCCCGCTGGGCTCGGCGCTCGCCGGCCGCAGCGTCGGCGACGTCAGCGGCGACACCCGCTCGCTGGTGACCCCGGCCGGCTGGGCCTTCAGCATCTGGGGGCTGATCTTCGCCGGGTCGCTGGCCTGGGCGGTGTACCAGGCGCTGCCCGCCCAGCGGGACCGCGAGGTGCACCGGCGCACCGGCTGGCCGCTGGCGGCGGCGTTCGCCGGCAACGCGGTCTGGGAGGTCGTCTACCCGCAGGGCGGGGTCTGGCTGTACGTGGCGCAGGTGCTCATCTTCGGCATCACCGCGGCGGCCGCGGTCGCCTACATCCGCCTGCAGACGGTGCCGGTGGACGGGCCGGCCCGGCTGCTGCCGCGGGCCGTCACCGGGCTGCTGCTGGGCTGGGTGACCGTGGCGCCGGTGGCCAACGTGGGCAGCACCGGGGTGGCCCTGGGGATCTCACCCACGACCCTGGCGTCCCGGGCGTGGGCGGTGGCGGCGCTGGTGCTGGTCGCCGGCATCGCCGCGGCGGTGGTCCTCGGCTCCTACGTCGCCGCCGGGCCGTTCGCCGCCGCCGTGGTCTGGGGTCTGGTCGCCATCGCCGCGGCCGGCGGCCCACGCCCGGTCAGCGTGGCCGCGATCAGCGCGGCGGCCATCGTCGTCGTGGCCCTGACCGCCCGGGCGCTGACCCGATCGGACCGGAGCGCGCTGCTGGTCGGCTAGCGCCGCGCCCGTGGCGTCCGGGCGGCCGGGCCGGCCGGCCGCGCGGCCGGTGCGTCGTTCCCGGACCCGACGGCCGACCACCAGTCGGCCAGCGGGGGCGGGGCCAGCACGTCGACCCGCTCGCCCGGCCGCGGCACGACCAGCTGCACGCCGCTGCGCAGGGCGCCGGCGGCCAGCCGCTGCACGGGTTCGGCCCAGCGGTGGAACGCCAGGTTGAACGTCGCCCAGTGCACCGGCACGAGCACCCGGCCGCCGACGTCGCCGTGCGCGCGCAGCGCCTCCTCCGGCGTCATGTGCATGTGCTTCCAGGCGTCGTTGTAGGCGCCGATCGGGAGCAGGGTCAGGTCGAAGGGCCCCAGCCGGGCCCCGATGCCGGCGAAGGCCGGGGTGTAGCCGGTGTCGCCGCCGAAGTAGACCCGGTGCCGCGGCCCGGCGATCGCCCAGGACGCCCAGAGGGTGGTGTCGCGGGCCAGGAAGCGGCCGGAGAAGTGCCGGGCCTCGGTGCAGGTCAGGGTGAGCCCGGCGACCGTGGTGGCGTCGTCCCACGACAGCTCGACGATGCGCTCCTCGGGCACGCCCCAGCCGCGCAGGTGGACGCCGATGCCGGTCGGGACGACGAACGGCGCGGACTGCCCGCGCACCAGCGCCCGGATCGTCGGCAGGTCGAGGTGGTCGTAGTGGTCGTGGCTGATCAGCACCGCGTCGACCGGCGGCAGGGCGTCGATCGGCGCGGGCGGCCCGTGCAGCCGGCGCGGGCCCACCAGCGGGGACGGCGACACCCGCTCGCTCCACACCGGGTCGACGAGCACGCGGCGGCCGTCGACCTCCAGCAGGGCGCTGGAGTGCCCGAACCACGTGACCGCGAGGTCGCCGGCCGCCGCGGGGAACGCGGCGGGCACCACCGGCACCGGCGCGGCCGGGAGGCCGACGTGCCGCTCGTCGTGCATCTGCCGCAGCAGGCCCGTGCGGGCGCTGGTCGGGGGCAGCACCGGGGTGGGCAGGGTGTTGTGGAACCTGCCCTCGCTGAAGTGCGGGGAGCCGGTGACCGTGGGCCGCAGCCGCCGCCGGCCGGCCCCCAGGGCGGTCGGCAGGCCCCAGGCGGCCCGGGCCACCCAGCTCACCGGCACGGCGACGGCGAGGGCGAGCGCGGCGGGCAGGACGGCGCCGCGGAGGGCGGGCGGGAGAGCGGAGGACACGTCCGCCAGCATCCCCCGCCCGCCGGCCTCGTGGAGCGCGGGGTCAGGGCGCTCCCAGGGTCCTTCAGCAGCCGGCGATGGCGGCGACCGGCGGCGTCCGCGCCGCGCGGCGGGCCGGGAGCACCGAGGCCAGCAGCCCGGCCACCGTCGCGACGACGACGATCGCGGCCACCTGCAGCCAGGGCACGCTCAGCACGATCTCCCCCAGCTCGCCGAGCACCGACGCCGCACCGACCAGCCCGTAGACCCCGCCGAGCAGGACGCCGAGCACCGCGGCCACGCCGGCGACCAGCACCGCCTCCCAGGCCAGCAGCCCGCGCAGCTGGCCGCGGGTCAGCCCGAGGGCCCGCAGCAGCCCGCTCTCCTGGCGCCGCTCGACCACCGACAGGGCCAGCGTGTTGCCCACCCCGATCAGCGCGATCACCACGGCCACACCCAGCAGGCCGGTGACGATCAGCAGCAGCACGTCGAGCACCGAGTCCAGCGCGGCCCGCTCGCTGGCCACGCCGGTGACGAACGCGGTGGGCACCGCGGCCCCGGCCAGGTCGGTGATCTCGTCGATCGCCGCGGTCTGGTCGGCGTCGTCGGCCAGCCGCAGCCAGACCGTGGCGTCCGGCGCACCGGGCACCAGCGCCTGGAGGTCCACGGTGTTCAGCAGCGGGGAGCCGGTCTCCCCGGCCACCACGGTCAGCGTGCGGGAGCGGTCGCCGGCGGTCAGCGTGACCGGGTTCCCGACCTGCGACTGCCAGGCGTCGGTGGTCCATCCGGGCACGACCACCTGGCCCGGCGCGGGCAGCGTCGTGTCGGCCGTCGAGCGCAGCACCGGCCGGGCCTGCCCGGGGTCGATCCCGGCGGCCCAGGTCTCCGCGCCGTCCGGCCCGGTGAGCGTCGCGCCGGTGAGCGTGGTGGTGGCCACGACGCCGTCGACCGATTCCAGCTGGCCCTGCAGCGACGCCGGCAGCGGGGTGCCGCTGCCGTCGACGATCACATCCGTCGGGTACGCCGCGGCCAGGCCTGCCTGCGCCGTGGCCCGGGTGGAGGAGGCGCCGACCACCATCGCCGTGGTCAGCGTGACGCCGATGAGCAGCGCGGTGGCGGTGGCCGCCGTCCGGCGGGGATTGCGGGTGGCGTTGCCGGTGGCCAGCTTGCCGGGCACCCCACCGAACCGGCCGAGCAGCCGGCCGGCCGCGGCGACCACCGGCGGTACGGCCCGCTGGGCGAGCAGCACGACGCCCAGGAAGCTCAGCACGCCACCGGGCAGCGCGATCAGGATGTTCGGCAGCACGACGCCCACCCCCATGAGGGCGGCGCCGGGCACCAGGAGCAGCAGGCCGAGGACGAGCCGCAGGACGCCGCCCCTCGAGCGCAGTGGTGCCGGGTCGACCGGCCGCAGCGCGGCCAGCGGCGCCACCCGGGTCGCGGCACGGGCCGGGGCCAGCGCGGCGACCAGCGTGGTGAGGGTGCCGACGGCGAGGCCGACCAGCACGGCGGAGACCGGCACGGAGAGCCCGGACAGCGGGATGGGCGAGTCGGTGGAGGCCACGACCGTCGAGACGGCGGCCGCCAGGCCGATGCCGGCGAGCACCCCCAGCGCGGAGGCGGCGAGCCCGGTGAGCGCCGCCTCGCCGAGCACGCTGCGGCGCACCTGCCGGGCGGTGGCCCCGATGCAGCGCAGCAGCGCCAGGTCGCGGGTGCGCTGGGCGAGCAGCACGGCGAAGGTGTTGGCGATCACCAGCCCGGCGACCAGCACCGCGACGGTGGCGAAGACCAGCAGGACCACGGTCAGGACGTCGGAGTTCCCGGTCAGCTGGGCGGCCTGCGCCGCGGCCTGCTCGGTTCCGGTGCGCACGGTCACGTCCGTGGGTAGCGTGGCGCGCACCTCGCCGGCCAGCGCGGCCGGGTCGGTGCCGGGAGCGCCGGCGATGCGCAGCTCGGTCGGGTCCACCGCGCCCCAGGCCCGGGCCTGGTCGGCGGTGGTGTACGCCCGCCCGTAGAGGCCGGCGGTGGGGTCGCCGCGGAGGTCGACGACGCCGGTCACGGTCGCGTCGACCGTCGTCCCGACGCCGTCGACGTCGTAGGTGGTCACCGGGAGGACGTCGCCGACGCCGGCGCCGACGCGCTCGCTGACCGCGACCTCGCCCGGTCGCACCGGCAGCGAGCCGTCGGCCAGCTGCTGCCAGCGCAGCGCCGGGTCGGTGGCCACGGACTCCACCAGCAGGTACTGGGCACCGGTGCGCCCGGGGGCGACGGCCTGCACGGACGTCTGCCAGGTGGGGTCGACCGCCTGCACGCCGTCCAGCGCCGCCACGGCGTCGACCTCGTCGGTCAGGCCGGTGCCGTCGCCGGAGGTGACCACGACGTCGGTGTCGACGTACTGCGCGCCGGCCGCCTCCAGGACGGTCGACCTCGCGGTCCGGTTGAGCACCAGGGTGGCGACGACGAAGCCGACGGCGATGACGATCGCCAGGGTGGCGGCGACCAGCCGGGGCAGGTGCGCCCGGATGCTCGCCAGGGTCACTGCTCGCATCGGTCTCAGTGCCCCAGTCCGCGCAGCGCGTTGATGATCGCGTCGGTGGTCGGCTGGTGGACCTCGCCGGCGAGCCGGCCGTCGGCCAGCAGCACGACCCGGTCGGCGTAGGCGGCAGCCACCGGGTCGTGGGTGACCATGACGACGGTCTGGCCGGTCTCCCGGACGCTGGAGCGCAGCAGGCCCAGCACCTCGGCGCCGGCGGAGGAGTCCAGGTTGCCGGTGGGCTCGTCGGCGAAGACGACGTCGGGGCGGGGGAGCAGCGCCCGGGCCACGGCCACGCGCTGCTGCTGGCCACCGGAGAGCTCGTGCGGGCGGTGCCCGAGCCGGTTCCGCAGGCCGAGCCGGCCGATGACGGCGTCCATCCACTCCCGGTCGGGGCGCTGCCCGGCCAGCTGCATCGGCAGCAGCATGTTGTCCTGCGCGTCGAGCACGGGCAGCAGGTTGAACGACTGGAAGACGAAGCCGATCCGCTCGCGACGCAGCCTGGTCAGCTGGTCGTCGCGCAGGCCGGTGAGCTCGGTATCGCCCAGCCAGACCTGGCCGGCGGTGGCGGCGTCGAGGCCGGCCAGGCAGTGCATGAGGGTCGACTTGCCCGAGCCGGAGGGGCCCATGATCGCGGTGAAGGCGCCACGGTCGAAGGCGACGTCGACCCCGGCGAGCGCGTGCACCGCCGTCTCACCGGAGCCGTAGATCTTGCGCAGGCCGGTGGCGCGGACGGCGGCGGACAGCGACGCCGTGGGCTCACCCGGAACGGTCATCAGGGGTACGGACACAAGGGCCTCCAGAGGCGGTGATCGGGACGTGATCACGTTCTCCTGCGGAGGCGTTCGCCGGCGTCGCCGCACGGGCTGGTCTCGGCGCCGTCCCGACTGCCCTCCAGGGCTGACCCGACGTCATCCCCCGGTCGTAGGGCAGGCAGGTCTTTCGTCGAGGCGATCGAAGCGCGGGTGGGACGACGGTGGTCGACCTGCCGACGGTCACGCCTGTCGATCGACGAAGTCGTGCATGCCCGGAACGGTGAACGCGAGCAGTCCTCGTTCAGGCGCGTACACGAGACCCTTCTTGATCAGCTCGATCCGCGCCACGGAGAGGTCTGATGTCCTGGCCTTGCGCATGTGTCGGGCGATGTCCGCGATGGAGGCGGGGTCGGCCGCTCCGAGGACAGCCAAGGCGCGCAGGAGATCCCGCTGTGCGGGCGTGGCCCGTTCCCAGCGTGACCGGTAGAGCCCGTCGTCGACCTCGCGCCGTGCATCCGCGAGCCCGATGTCCACGTCCTCGGCCGTGATCGGTGTCGAGCGCGCCTGGTCCCATACGTGCTTGCCGACTGACTGCAGGAAGTAGGGATAGCCGCCGGCCGTCGTCAGCGCTGCTGAGATGGCATCTTCGTCCCAGAGGACGTCTCGAGCAGAAGCGGGCACGACCAGTGCGGCCCGTGCCGCGTCCTCCCCCAGCAGCCCGATGGGTCGGTAGTCGTAGAGCCGTTCGGCATAGCTGGTCGCGTCCGCCAGCTGAGCAGGCAGGGAGGGAAGTCCTGCGCCGACGAAGGTGACTGGTGGCGGCGAATCCTGCTGACCCAGGTGGTGGATCGCCGTGTTGATGGCCTGCAGCTCGTCCGGCGCCGCTTCTTGTAGCTCGTCCACGAGGACGAGCACTCCGATCCCGAGTGTCCGAGCGGTGTCGCCAAGGACCTCCATCAGCATCGCGAGGTCATCACCGAATCGGCCTGTGTCAGCCAGTCCGCGAAGCGGTTCCACGTCCACCCCGACACCGACTGCCCCACTGGGGTCGACCTTGAGGCTGAACGACTTGAGTACGCCCAGCCACCGCTGCAGCCCTCCACCGGGGTGCGCCCCCGTCGCCGTCCGGGTGGCTCGCACGAGCGATTGGCTCAGCGCCACGGGCAGCGCCGTCCCTGCCCCGGCCTCGACCTTCGCGGTGATCCACTGACGCTCGTTGGCGCGGGCCAGCAGTTCGTTGAGCAACGCCGTCTTACCGACGCCGCGAAGCCCGTTGAGGACCCAGCTGCGATCGCCCTCGCCAAACTCCTCGGCCCGCCTGCGCAGTACCTCGAACGCCTGGAGCGTCGACTCCCGGCCGGCCAACAACGGTGGCCGTCGCCCTGCACCTGGTCTGTACGGATTGAGCACCGGATCCATCTGTAACTCATCCTCAAAGCGTGTATGGAAGAACGTTATGCGGCATTATCGTTCCTTACACGCGGCTGCTCGTCAGCTCGTCGCGTCGCGGAGCAGGTCGGCCGGGGCCACCAGGCCGGTGCGGTAGGCCAGCACCACGGCCTGCACCCGGTCCCGGGAGCCGGTCTTGGCCAGCACCCGCCCCACGTGGGTCTTCACCGTGGCCTCGCTGACGAACAGCCGCCCGGCGATCTCGGTGTTGGTCGCGCCGTAGGCCATCAGCTCCAGGACCTCGCGCTCCCGGGGGGTCAGCTCGGCCAGCGACCGGTCGTCGGCCGGGGCCGCCACCGACGCGGCCGAACCGCGCAGCATCGGTGCGACGTGCTGCAGCAGCCGCCGGGTGGAGCTGGCCGCGATCACCGCCTCGCCGGCGTGCACGGTGCGCACCGCGGCGAGCAGCTCCTCCGGCTGCGCGTCCTTGAGCAGGAACCCGCTGGCCCCGGCGCCGATCGCGGCCACCACGTACTCGTCGAGGTCGAAGGTGGTCAGCACGACCACCCGCGGCGGGTCGGGCAGCGCGGCGACCTGCCCGGTGGCGGCGATGCCGTCGGTACCCGGCATCCGGACGTCCATCAGCACCACGTCGGCCGCCGTCCGGCGCAGCACGTCGACCGCCGCGGCGCCGTCCCCGGCCTCGCCGACCACGGTCAGGTCGGGCTGGGAGTCGATGACCATCCGGAAGCCGGCCCGGACCAGCTGCTGGTCGTCGACGAGGACGACGCGGATCGGGCTGCTGTTCATCGGGGAGGACGGTAGGGGAGCAGGGCGTGCACCCCGAAGCCGCCGCCGGTGCGCGGCGCGGCGGTCAGCCGGCCGCCGTGCAGCTCGGCCCGCTCCCGCATGCCCAGCAGCCCCTGCCCGAGCCCGTCGCCGAGGCCGTGCCCGGTGCGCGGCCGGTTCCCCGACGCGCCGTCCAGCACCTCGGTGTCGCGCTCGGCGAACCCGGCCGAGGCGCCCCGCCCGTCGTCCAGCACCGCCAGCTCCAGCCCGTCCGGCCGCCAGTGCAGCCGCACCCAGGCGCGGCTCGCCGGGCCCGCGTGCTTGAGCACGTTGGTCAGCGACTCCTGCACGATCCGGTAGGCCGCCAGCTGCGGACCGGCCGGCAGCGGCTGCGGCGTGCCCTCCACGATCAGGTCGACGTCCAGGCCGCTGGCCCGCACGTCGGCGACCAACTGGTCGATCGCCGCGACGTCGGGCTGGGGCGCGTACTCCTCGCCGCCGCCGTCGCGGAGCACCCCGAGCAGGGAGCGCATGTCGGTCAGCGCCTGCCGGCCGGTGGCCGCGATCGCCTCCAGGGCGCCGGCCGCGGCGGCCGGGTCGGACCGCCCCGCGTACCGGCCGCCGTCGGCCTGCGCGATCACCACCGACAGGGAGTGGGCGACGACGTCGTGCATCTCCCGGGCGATCCGGGCCCGCTCGGCGGTCGCCGCCAGCCGCATCTCCTGCTCCCGCTCCAGCTCGAGCAGCCGGGCCCGCTCCTGCAGGCCGGCGAGCTGCTGCAGCCGGGCGCGGCGCAGGTCGCCCAGCGCCCAGGCGGCGACCACGGTCACCCCGATCGCACCGGCGTTGGCTGCGAAGGTGTAGACGTCGCCGGCGCTGAAGTACTGGGCCGACGCCAGCACCGCGCCGACGAGGCCGGCTCCCAGCCCGGCGCGGCCGGCCCAGCGGGGCGCGTAGGCGGCGAGCGCGTGGACCATGACCAGCGCGGCGACGTCGGCGAACAGGAAGTCGTCGACGATGACGAGCTGCAGGAGCCCGACGGCGACGACCACGCCGGCCGCCGGGACCGGTGCCCGCCGGCGCCAGGCCAGCGGGGCCAGCAGCAGCAGGATGACCAGCGGCGTGTCCCCGTCGAGCGTGCCGTCCTGGAACAGCAGCGCGACCAGGACCAGCGCCGCGGCGATCGCGACGTCGACGGCGAACGGGTGCCTGCGGAGCCGGGCCGCCAGACGTTCGGGCAGCGGCTGGTCCATGCTGCCGACCTTAGGTAGCGCGGGAGGCGGCGTCGTCGTCCTGCGGGGTGAGCCGCCGGTCCCACCCCGGGATGACCCCGTCGGCAGCGTGCCGGTGGTGTCCCCTCCCGTTCCGCGCGGCGCGTGCCGGGGACACCGCCGGGGCTGGCAGGGTTCGGGCGTGTCCCGCTCCCTCGGCCCGGCGTTCTGGCGGCTGTTCGCCGCCAGCGCGTCGTCCAACCTGGCCGACGGGGTGAACCGGGTGGCGCTGCCGCTGCTCGCGGCGACGCTGACCCGCGACCCGGTGCTGGTCGCCGCGCTGACCTCGCTGGCCTTCCTGCCCTGGTTGCTGTTCGCGCTGCCGGCCGGGGCGGTGGTGGACCGCGTGGACCGGAAGCGGGCGATGGCCGCGGCCAACACCGTGCGGGCCCTGGCGCTGGCCGCGCTGGCCGCGACCGTGCTCGCCGGCGCGCTCTCGCTGCCCGTGCTCTATGTCGTCGCCTTCGTCGTCGGCGGAGCCGAGACGGTGTACGACAGCGCGGCCCGGGCGATGCTGCCGCAGGTCGTCCACCGCAACCAGCTCGATCGCGGCAACGGGCTGATCACCGTCGCCGAGGAGGCCAGCCAGGCGTTCGTCGGCGCGCCGCTGGGGTCGCTGCTGTTCGCCCTCGCCGTCGCCGCGCCGCTGCTGACCACCAGCGGGGCGTTCCTGCTCGGCGCCGTCCTGGTGCTGGGCATCGCCGGCAACCACCGGCCGGGGAGGCTCGCCGCGGGGCCGCCGACCACCATCCGCCGGGACGTCGCCGAGGGCGTCGCCTGGCTGTGGCGGCACCGGTTCCTCCGCGGGCTCACCGCGGTGTCGGCGACGACGTCGCTGCTGCAGTCGATGACCACCGGCGTCCTGGTGCTCTACGCGCTGGAGACCCTGCGGATCGGCGAGGCCGGGTTCGGGCTGCTGCTCACCGCCTCCGGGGTGGGCGCGGTGCTCGGCGGGCTCGCCGCCGCTCCGCTGGCCGCCCGGATCGGGCGCTCCGCCACGCTGGTCCTGGGCGCCGGCCTGGCCGCGGCCATGACCCTCGCGCTGGGGCTGACCACCCACGGCGTCGTCGCCGGGGTGCTGCTCGGGGTGGGGGCGGCCGGAGTGCTCTTCTGGAACGTGCTGACCATGTCGCTGCGGCAGGCGCTGATCCCGGAGGAGCTCTTCGGCCGGGTGCAGGGCGCCTACCGCACCCTGGTCTGGGGCGGGATCCCGCTCGGTGCGCTGGCCGGTGGCCTGCTGGCCGGCGTCACGAGCGTGCCGGCGGTCTTCGTCGTCGCCGGCTGCGCGCTGCTCGTGCTCGCCGGGGCGCTGTGGCGGCTGCTGGCCGCGCACCGGAACGAGGTGTCCGGGGCCTTCGCCGTCCCGGTCTGATCGGCGGGGCGGCCCGGTCCGGGTCGACCGGGCTGGTTCCGGAAGGCTTCCCGGTCACTTATCGATCACTTTCCGGAACCCGGCCGCTGCCCGCCGGTGGGCGGGCCGCCTAAAGTGACGGCGATCACTCCTCAGGCCACGCACACGGAAGGCGTCCCGTGACCCAGCCAGAACGCAAGCTGTTGAGTCCGGCGGAGTACCGCGCCGCCCAGGACTCGCCCGAGTTCGCCGAGCTGCGCCGCAAGTTCCGCAGCTTCGCCGTCCCGATGACCGTGGCGTTCCTCGCCTGGTACCTGCTCTACGTGCTGCTCTCGACCTACGCCCAGGACTTCATGTCCACCGAGGTCTTCGGCAACGTCAACCTCGGCATCCTGCTGGGGCTGGGACAGTTCGTCTCGACCTTCGTGATCACCCAGCTCTACGTCCGGCACGCGAGCAAGAACACCGACCCCATCTCCGACGAGATGCGCAACCGTCTCGAGGCCCACGAGTTCGCCGGCCCGGACCGTACCGAGGAGCCTCCCCGTGGTTGACCTGCTCGCCGCCGAGGGCGGCACCATCGGCAACCCGACGATCAACATCTCGATCTTCGGCGCCTTCGTCGTCATCACGCTGTTCATCACCTTCCGGGCGAGCCGCAACAACAAGAGCGCCGCCGACTACTACGCAGCCGGGCGCAACATCACCGGCACCCAGAACGGCCTGGCCATCGCCGGTGACTACCTGTCGGCCGCCTCGTTCCTCGGCATCGCCGGGGCCATCGCCGTCTACGGCTACGACGGCTTCCTGTACTCGATCGGCTTCCTCGTCGCCTGGCTGGTGGCGCTGCTGCTGGTCGCCGAGCTGATGCGCAACACCGCCCGCTTCACCATGGCCGACGTCCTGGCGTTCCGGATGCGGCAGGGGCCGGTGCGGACGGCCGCGGCCATCTCGACGCTGTTCGTGTCGCTGTTCTACCTGCTGGCCCAGATGGCCGGTGCCGGCGGACTGGTGGCGTTGCTGCTCGGGGTGAGCGGCGCGGTCGCCGAGGCGGCCGTGGTCGCCATCGTCGGCGCGCTGATGATCTTCTACGTGCTGGTCGGTGGCATGCGTGGCACCACGTACGTGCAGATGATCAAGGCGACGCTGCTCATCGCCGGTGCGCTGGTCATGACCGTCTGGGTGCTCGGCAAGTACGGGTTCAACCTGTCCTCGCTGCTGGGCGGGGCGGTCGAGGCCGAGGGCCCGCAGGTCCTGGAGCCGGGCGCGCGGTACGGCCTGTCCGGCACGACGAAGCTGGACTTCATCAGCCTGGCGCTGGCCCTGGTGCTCGGCACCGCCGGCCTGCCGCACGTGCTGATGCGCTTCTACACGGTGCCCACGGCCAAGGACGCCCGGAAGTCCGTGGTCTGGGCGATCTGGCTGATCGGCGCGTTCTACCTGTTCAGCCTGGTGATCGGCTACGGCGCCGGGGCGCTGGTCGGATCCGAGACCATCCTCGGCGCACCCGGCGGGGTCAACTCGGCGGCGCCACTGCTGGCCTTCGAACTCGGTGGCACCGTGCTGCTGGGCATCATCGCCGGGGTGGCGTTCGCCACGATCCTCGCCGTCGTCGCCGGTCTGACCATCACGGCGTCGGCGTCCTTCGCGCACGACGTCTACGCCTCGGTCATCAAGAAGGGCGAGGTGCCGCCGAACGGGGAGGTCAAGGTCGCCCGGATCACCGCCGTCGTCATCGGGGCGGTCTCGATCGGCCTGGGCATCCTGGCCCTGCGCGCCGGGCTGAACATCGCCTTCCTGGTCGCACTGGCCTTCGCCGTGGCGGCCTCGGCCAACCTGCCCACGATCCTCTACACGCTGTTCTGGAAGAACTTCACCACCCAGGGCGCGCTGTGGTCGATCTACGGCGGGCTGATCGTCTGCGTCGGGCTGATCATCTTCTCGCCGGTCGTGTCGGGTGCGGAGACGTCGATGTTCCCGAGCGTGGACTTCGCCTGGTTCCCGCTGAACAACCCGGGCCTGGTCTCCATCCCGCTGTCGTTCTTCCTCGGCTGGCTGGGCACCAAGGTTTCCAAGGAGCGCCCGGACGTCGACAAGTACGCCGAGCTGGAGGTCCGGTCGCTGACCGGCATCGGCGCGGAGAAGGCGGTCCCGCACTGAAAGAGGACCTCGCTGCCCCCCCACGGCTCGCACGTTCGCCGCGGGCCCCTGCAGCGAGGCCGCACGCGAGGCCCGTCCCTGGTGGGGCGGGCCTCGCGTCGTGCTTCAGGCGGCGGTCGCCGGGGCGGCGGTGGGTGCCACGGCCGGTTCCGGCACGACGGCGTCCGCCGCCCCGGTCGTAACGGCGACCGCGCCGGCGGTCGATCGGCGGCGGTGCACGGCCCAGCGGGCGGTCAGGCCGGCCAGGACGACGAGCCCGGCCAGGGTGTCGGCACCGGGCGCGGCCAGCGCCACGACGACGGCCGCGGCGTAGACGGCGGTCAGCAGGGCCGTGGCCACGGGCGGGCGCCGCCCGGTCAGCCGGGGCAGCGACAGGTGCAGGGCGGGAACGTGCGGTGCGGGAACGTGCGGTGCGGGGACGGACAGGTGCACGGCGGGACCTCCACGGGAACGAGGTGGGGCGGCCCGCCGTGCCGGCGTCCCAGGTCCGCGGGTGCGGGTGCGGGTCCGGGGCGCCGGCACGGCGACGGCGCAGGGGAGAGCTCCCCCTACTTGAGGGCGTCCTTGGCGCGCTGCAGCAGCGACTGCCCGGGCACCGGCGGCGTGCCGAACAGGCGCGGGTCACCCGGCGGGAGGATCGGCGCGTCGGCGTGCGCGGCGATCGGGGCGGCCCGCATGGTGTTGTCCGTGCCGTCCAGCGCCGGGCCGTTCGCCCACCGGCCGGCCGCGGCCTCGGGGCCGTCGGAGGCGTCGAGGAACGTGTAGGCGAACTCCGGCAGCTCCTCCTCCAGCGGGTAGGCCTCCGGCACCGGGATGCCGTCCAGCCCGTCCGCCTTGAGCTCCTCGGCGGCGGCCAGCCACTGCATCTGGTGGTAGTGGTCGCGGGTGATCAGGAAGCGGAGGGTGTCCTTCACGCCCGGGTCGTCGGTCATGTTGTAGAGCCGGGAGACCTGCAGCCGGCCCATCATCTCGGCGGTGGCGTTGTAGTGGAAGTCGGCCATCAGGTTGCCGCTGGCGGTCACGTACCCGCCGCTCCACGGCACGCCCATGCTGTCCATGTAGGAGGCCCCACCACCGTTGACGATGGCGTGCTGCGGGTTGCTCTGCCCGTAGGCGGCCGCGCTCTCCTTGGAGTGGTCGGCCGAGTCCGGCTTGAGCGGCTGGTGGTCCAGCAGCCGGTCGATCAGCGTCACCAGGATCTCGACGTGGGCCAGCTCCTCGGTGCCGATGGCCAGCAGCATGTCCTTGTACTTGCCGGGCAGCCGGCAGTTCCAGCCCTGCAGCAGGTACTGGGTGGCGACGGTCATCTCGCCCCACTGGCCGCCGAGCACCTCCTGGAGCCGGCGGGCGTAGTTGGCGTCGGGGCCGTCGGGCTTGGCCTCGTACTGCAGGGCGTGGGTGTGCGTGAACACGGGCGTCTCCTCTGCGTCGTCGCTGTCGCCGCCCTCGCGGTGACGTCTCTGATCTGCCCGCGCCGGGTGTCACCCCCGTGCCGTCCGGTGGCCCGCCGGGGCCGACCTGTCGTTCAACGGTCGGGCAGCCGGACGACGAGGGTGAAGGCGCCGTCGTCGTCGGTGTACCAGGCCAGCCGGCCGCCCAGCTCGAGGGTCTGGCGCTGCACCGACCACAACCCCAGCCCGGTGAGGTCCACCGGTGGCTCGGTCCGGGTCAGGTGGCCGAGCACCTGGTCGGCCGGCACGCCGGCCTGGGTGAGTGCGAGGTCGACCCAGACGTCCCGACGGTCCACCCGCAGCCGCACCGCGGCCCCACGGCCGTGCCGGTGCGCGTTCTCCAGCAGGTTGGTCAGGATCCGCTGCACCCGGGCGTCGGCCACCACCACGTTGCAGGCGTCCTCGCCGAGCTCGACGGTGAGCTGGGCGCGGGGCAGGCCGGCGGAGGCCACCGAGGCCCGCACCACGTCGCCGAGCCGGCGGGTGCCGCGCCGCTCGGGGGCCCCGCCGGTGGCGTCGGCGGTGCGCAGCATGGACGCGAGCTGGTGCGCCTGGTCCCGGGCCAGCTGCACCAGCTGCGGAGGGGTGTTCCCGTCGAGGTGGTCCAGCAGCGACTCCAGCGACGCGAGCGGGCTGCGCATGTCGTGGCACAGCGCACGTACCAGCGCGTCGGCCGGGGCGACCGGCTCGGTGGGGCGGGGCCGCAGCCGGGACCGGACCGCCTGGAGCAGGTCGGTGAGCAGTCCGGTCGGAATGGACGGGCGTGTGTCGGCGGACAGGGTCACGGGCACCTCCGGGAGTGCGGTCGGTCAGCCACGCCGGGCGCAGCTCGTTCAGGGAGTGACGTGGGAGAACACGGGATCGGTGCCGGGGCTGGGCACGGTCCTCCGGTGGACGTGGTGGTCATCGACGACCACCCGCTGTTCAGTCGCGGCCTGTCGCTGCTGCTGCCGCCGGTGAGCGAGGGCCGGGTGCGGGTCGTCGGGACGACGGACGACGCCTCGGCCGGGGCGGCGCTGGTCCGCCGGCACATGGCCGACGTCGCCGTCGTCGACCTGCACATGCCGCCACCCGGCGGCGTCCGGGCGATCGCGGCCATCCGCCGGGCCGCGCCGATGACCCGGATCATCGCGCTGTCCGGGCTGGCCGAGCCGGATGCCGCGCTGGAGGCGCTGCGCGCCGGGGCGGCCGGGTTCCTGCCCAAGACCGCCACGCCCGAGGCGCTGGTGCTCCCGCTGCTGGCGGTGCTCGACGGCTGGTCGGTGATCCCCGAGCCGCTGCTGCGCCAGCTGCTGGCCGACTCCGCGCCGAGCGACGACCAGGGCATCGTCGAGCGGCTGACCAGCGAGGACCGCCGGCTGTGGCGGCTGGTGTCGGCCGGCACGAGCACCGTGGACATCGCCACCACGCTGCACGTGTCCGAGCGCACGGTGAAGCGGCTGGTGGCCAACCTGCTGCGACAGCTGAAGGTGGCCACCCGGGTGGAGGCCGCGGCGCTGGCCGGGCGGGTCGGGCTCGAGGCCGACCCCGAGGGCGGCGGCCGCAGCGCGGCGCACTGGTCCCGGGGGTGAGCCGATCGGTCTCATCGCCGCCCAGCTACCCGGGGCGGTGATCGACACGCCTGCGCGCCGGCAGAGGAACGCACGGTTCCGGAACCGGCGGCGCCCGCGGCGCGCGCTGGCTACTGTCCGGCGATGGCCGCACGCATCGTCCTGCTCGGCGCGACCGGGCACACCGGCGGGCTGACCGCCCGCGCGCTGACGGCCGCCGGCGCCCGGCCGGTGCTCGCCGGCCGCGACCCGGCCCGGCTCGCACCCCTCGCCGAGCGGCTGGCCGGGGACGGCAAGCCGCTGGAGACGGCGGCCGCCGACGTCACCGACCCGGCGACGGTGCGCGAGCTGCTGGGCCCCGGTGACGTGCTGGTGACCACGGTCGGCCCCTTCCTGCAGCTGGGCGGGGCGGCCGTGGCCGCCGCGGTCGACGCCGGTGCGGTGTACCTGGACTCCACCGGCGAGCCACCCTTCCTGCGCCGGGTGTTCGAGCACGCCGGCCCGCGGGCGCGGCGGTCGGGGGCCGCGCTGCTGCCGGCGTTCGGGCACGACTACGTGCCGGGGGTGCTGGCCGGCGCGATGGCCCTCGCCGAGGCGGGGGACCGGGCGCACCGGCTGGACGTCGGCTACACCACCGACGGCACGAGCGGGCAGGCGTTCTCCCGCGGCACGCTGCGCTCGTTGCTCGGGGTGCTGCTGGAACCGGGCCACGCCTTCACCGGCGGGCGCCTGGTGGTGCAGCCCGCCGGGGCCCGGCTGTGGCGCTTCGAGGTGGGCGGACGGGTCCGGCGCGGGCTGTCGGTCGGCGGCTCCGAGCACCTCACGCTGCCGGCGCTCGCCCCGACCCTGCAGGAGGTCGGGGTCTTCCTCGACTGGTTCGGTCCGGCCGCCCCGGTGGCCCACCGGCTCGCGCCGCTGACCCCCTGGGCCGCCCGGCTGCCGGGGGTCCGCCGGAACGTTCCCCGGCTCGCCGACGCGCTGGCCGCCCGGGTCGCCGTGGCGCCGGCGCCGCAGCCGGACGCCCGGACGACGGTGCTGGCCGAGGTCCGCGACCCGGCAGGAGCCCGGGTGGCCACCGTCGAGCTGACCGGCCCCGACCCGTACGCGCTGACCGCCGGCCTGCTCGCCCGGGGCGCGGTGCGCGCCGCCGCCGGCGGGGTGCGGGACGTCGGCGCGCTGGGGCCGGTGCAGGCCTTCGGTCTCGCGGAGCTCACCGCCGCAGCCGCAGCGGCCGGCCTGCAGCGGCGGTGACGCACGCGCGGTGAGCTGATCAGCCGACGGTGATGCCCAGCTCGGCGGCCATCCCCGGGGCCCAGCCGACCAGCTGGGCGCCGTCGATCGTGCAGCCACGCAGCCCGGCGACGCCGTCCAGCCGGGTCACCTCGGCGCCCCGCAGGTCCACCGACCGGCAGCTGGCCTCCTCGAGCACCAGCGACCCGATCGTGCAGTCGACCAGTCGCACGTCGCGCAGCTGCGCGCCGGCCAGGTCCAGCTCGCCGATCGTGCAACCGGCCACGGTCACGTCGACCAGCGTGGCGTTGCGCAGGCCGACGTAGTCGGCCCGGAGCCTGCCGAGGCGGACCCGGGTCGCCTCGCAGCCGTGCGCGGTGACCGCGCCGAGCCGCCCGCCCTCCACGACGACGTCCAGCAGGGTGGCGTCCATCAGCGACCACGCCGTCGCGCGCACCCCGGTGAGCAGGCAGCTGGCGAAGCGGGACCGGTCGAAGCCGACCCCGCCGAGGTCGCAGTCGTCGAGCACGCACTCGAGGAACCGCGCGGCGGTGGCGTCGCCGGTGAGCGCGGCGCCGGTGAAGCGCAGCCCGTCCGCGGTGCCGGCGCCGGTCAGCTCCGGTCCGGGCGCGTCCTCCAGCGGGGGCAGCAGCGCCGCGAGGCCGTCGGCGTCGATGGGCACGGTTCCTCCTCGCGGTCGTGCGGCGGCCGCGCTCACGACGACGGGTGCAGCGTGCCCGCCCAGCGGCCCGATGCCGTCGTCACGAATCCCGCCGCCTCGTCGGCCGCCAGGTCCACGGCGGCGTAGCCGCCGCTGCCGGCGCCCACGCAGGCCACCACGGTGGCCAGCCCGGCCCGCCGCTGGAAGGGGCTCTGCCGCACCTGCCACCCGATGACGGCGCGGCGTTGCAGCACGGTGTGCGACCTCAGCAGCCAGCCCGAGCGGACGGCGAGCGAGTGCGGGCCCGCGGCGTGGCCGAGCGCGGCGTAGAGGCCCAGCCCCAGCGGCACACCCAGCACGGTCAGCACGATGCCGGCCACCAGCACGCCCCACCAGCCCAGCGTCGCGGTCAGCACGGCGCCGGCGAGCAGCACGACCGAGCCCGGGACGACCGACCGGACGACGGCCCGGCGCCGGGCCGCCGGAGGGTGCGCGCGCAGCGGGCCGGGGGCCTCGACGATCCGCTCGCCCAGCGACCACGCCTGCGCCCGGGGGCCCAGCGGGAACAGCTGTCCCCGGCGGGCGGCGTCCCCGAGCCCGGTGACCAGCGCGCTGGCCCGGGCGGCCCCGACCAGCCGCATGCCCAGGCCCTCGCTGACGGTGTAGCCGCGGATCCGGTCGATCTCCAGCTCGGTGTGCCGGCGGGTGACCAGACCGCGGACGGCGATCAGCGACCCGCCCCGGCGAACCAGCCGGAACCGCCAGTTGACCACCGCGGCGCCGATCACCGAGCCCAGCACCAGCACCAGCACGGCCGCGACGACCGCGATCGCGACCACCGGGCCGTCGACGACGTCGGGGCCCTCGACGTCGGGCACGAACCGTTCGGGCAGCTCGTCGGCCAGCCGGGTCAGCGCGCCCACGGCCGCCAGCGGCACGGCGAGGTAGCCACCGACCAGGGGGGCGTAGAGCAGCCAGCGGTTGTCGAAGCGGGCGATCTCCTCCTCGACGGGCTCGGTCGGATCATCCTGGGCGGCGTCGTGCTCCGGCTCCGGCTCGCCCGCGGCCGGGCGGGCGCGGCGGGTCAGCAGGACGGCGCGCAACCGGTCGCCCTCCGCCCGCGGGACACCGTCGACCAGCAGCTCCTCGGTGCCGGTGACCGAACTGCCGGCGGCCGCGTCGATGCGCACCCGCACCAGGCCGAACACCCGGTGCAGCAGCGGCGCCTCCACCTCCACCCCGCGCACCCGGTCCAGTGGCACGGTGCGCACCGAGCGGGTCAGCAGCCCGCGGGTGACGACGACGGCGCGGTCGCCCACCGCGTAGCTGAACCGCCACCAGGACACCGCCGCCGCCAGCAGCGAGAGCACGGTGATGCCCACGACCAGCGCGACGAGCGCGGCGGGCCCGTCGCCCAGTCCGCGGGCGGCGCCGATGCCCAGCACCACCGGCGCCAGCGCCCGGGCCTGCCGGAAGGTGATGGTGTGCACCAGCAGCACCCGCGGCGAGGTGCGCTCGCCGGGCTGCGGAGCCGGATCGATCACGTCGCCTCGTCCCGGACCAGCTCGGCCCGGCGCGCGAGGTCGTCGGCGACCCGGCGGGCGACGTCGGTCTCCAGGTGCGGCATCCGCACTGTGCCCTGCGACGAGGCGGTCAGCACCAGCACGGTCGACAGCCCGAACAGGCCCTGCAGCACACCGCGGGTGACGTCCACCGTCTGGATGCGCGAGATCGGCACCAGGGTCCACGTCCGGGTCAGCCAGCCGGTGAGGGTGAAGACGGCCTCGTCGGTGACCTCCCAGCGGTGCACCCGGTAGCGCAGCCGGGGGCGCACGCCGATGGCCAGCGCCCCGTGGACGACGACGAGCACCGGCCCCAGCCAGCGCACCAGGGTGACCGGGGTGCCGGCGTCGCCGGGGACGAAGACGAAGAAGGCGGCCAGGGCGAGCACGTAGACGACGGTGCTGATGACCCCCTGGGTGGTCCACAGACCGATGGCCGAGCGGGACAGGGGCCAGGCCGGGTCGCGGACGGGGGCCGGCGGGGGAGCGGTCATCACCGCACATCCTGGCAGCGGTCGCCGGCGGGGACGTGCGTGCCACGATGGACGGCATGACGATGCCGCAGCAGATTCCCACCGTGCCCGCGTCGGAACTGCCCGCCGACGCCGTCGTCCTCGACGTGCGGGAGGACGACGAGTGGGTGGCCGGGCACATCGAGGGGGCCACGCACATCGCGATGGGCGACGTCCCCGCGCGCCTGGACGACCTGCCCGAGGGCGACCCGCTCTACGTCACCTGCCGCGGTGGCGGCCGCTCGGCCCGGGTGGCCGCCTGGCTGAACCAGAACGGTTTCGACGCGGTCAACGTGGGCGGTGGCATGGGCGAGTGGCAGGCCGCGGGCCGGCCGATGGTGAGCGAGACCGGCCAGCAGCCCTTCGTGCGCTGACGGCCCCGTCCGGCCCCGTCCAGAGGCTCATCCCGAGCCTGCGAGGGACGAGGAGGACGGGGTCCTTCTGCCGAGCTTGCGAGGGGTGAGGAGGACGGGGTCCTTTCACAGTTCGTAGTCGGCGAACCGGGTGCGCAGGTCCTTCTTGGAGAACTTGCCGACGCTGGTCTTGGGCACCTCGTCGATGAACTCCACGGCGTCCGGCAGCCACCACTTGGCCACCAGCGGCGCGATGTGGTCGAGGATCTCCTGCTCGCCGGCGGTCTCCCCCGACTTGAGGACGACGCAGGCCAGCGGCCGCTCGTCCCACTTCGGATGCGGGACGCCGACCACGGCGGCCTCGGCGACCGCTGGGTGGCTCATGATCGCGTTCTCCAGGTCGACCGAGGAGATCCACTCCCCACCGGACTTGATCAGATCCTTGGTGCGGTCGGCGATCCGGATGTTGCCGAACGGGTCGAGGGCGGCGACGTCGCCGGTCTTCATCCAGCCGTCGGAGGTGGACAGCTCCGCGCCGGCGTCCGGGTTGTAGTACTCCTGCGCGCACCACGGGCCGCGGACCTGCAGTTCCCCGGTGGCGACGTCGTCCCAGGGCAGCTCGTCGATCGTGCCGGCCTCGACGATCCGGGCCTCGACGCCGATGAACGGGATGCCCTGGCGGGCCCGCTGGGTGGCCCGGGTGTCCTCGTCGGCGTCGTCGAACGCGCGGGACAGCACCCCGGAGGAGGCGACCGGGTGCGTCTCGGTCATGCCCCAGGCGTGCAGGATCGGTAGCCCGACCTGCTCGCGGTAGGCCTCCGACAGCGCCTTGGGCACGGCGGACCCGCCGCAGCCGATCTCCCGCAGGGAGTGCTCCCGGCCGGCCAGGTGCGGCAGCACGCCCTGCCAGATGGTCGGGACGCCGGCGGTGAAGGTGACCTTCTCGTCGACGATCAGGTCGGCGATCGCCTGCGGCTGCATCATCGCGCCGGGGAAGACCAGCGCCGAGCCGGCGGCGGGTGCGGCCTGGGCGATGCCCCAGGCGTTGGCGTGGAACATCGGCACGACCGGCATGGCGACGTCGCGGACGCTGAGCCCGAAGGCGTTGGGGGCGATGACCCCCAGGGTGTGCAGGAACGTCGAGCGGTGGCTGTAGACCACCCCCTTCGGGTTGCCGGTGGTGCCGCTCGTGTAGCACATCGAGGCCGCCGAGTTCTCGTCGGGAACGGAGAACTCGACCGGCTCGGCCGCGGCGAGCAGCGTCTCGTAGTCGAGCACCCGCGGGTCGTCGGGGATCTCGGCGTCGCCGCCGTCGTCCATGACGACGACGTGCCGGACCGTCGTCATGGTGTCGATCAGCGGCCACAGCAGCGGCAGGACCGTGCGGTCGACGAAGACCACCTCGTCCTCGGCGTGGTTGGCGATGTAGGTGAGCTGCTCGGGGAACAGCCGCACGTTGAGGGTGTGCAGCACCCGGCCGGTGCACGGCGCGGCGAAGTAGAGCTCCAGGTGGCGCGCGGAGTTCCAGGCGAAGGTCGCGACCCGGCCGTCGGCGCTGATGCCCAGGGTGTCCAGCACGCCACCGAGCCGCCGGGTGCGCTGCGCCCATTCGGCATAGGTGGTGCGCACCTTCCCGCCGGGGTTGTTCGTGACGATCGGGACGTCGCCGTGGTGCTGTTCGACGTGCCGGAAGATCGTGTCGACGGTGAGGGGGACGTCCTGCATCAACCCGCGCATGGCCGCATCGTGCCAGTGAGCAGGCTCACGTTCCACCACGGACGCGTCCCCGGGCCGGCGGCACCGGTCCCGGCCGTCACCCGTCCGGGGGAACGGGCGGGAGCGCCGCCGCCGGCCGGCGCCCGGATGAACGGGCCGTTACGCGACCGTGACGATCAACTTGGGGTGACGGGGTTGACGGACCACGGTTGTTAGCGCTCACACTGGGTCCGCCCGCACCGAGGTGGGCCTGCGCCATCGGGCGGCAGATGTCTCGAAGGAGAGATGTGGCAGTGAACAAGAAGCTGGGCCTGACCGCCCTGGGCGCCACGCTGGCGATCGGCCTCACGGCCTGCGGTGGCGAGGGCGCCGGCAGCAACACGGACACCGAGAACGCGGCTCCCGAGGACCTCACGATCGGTGTCTCGATGCCGACCGAGACCTCCGAGCGGTGGATCGCCGACGGCGCCAACGTCGAGGCGCAGCTCGAGGAGGCCGGGTACGACGTCAACCTCCTGTACGCCGGTGACGACATCCCGACCCAGATGCAGCAGATCGACCAGATGATCACCGAGGGTGCCGACGCCCTGATCGTCGCCGCGATCGACGGGACGGCGCTGAGCAGCCAGCTGGACGCGGCCGCCGACCAGGGCATCCCGGTCATCAGCTACGACCGGCTGATCCGCGACACCGAGAACGTCGACTTCTACGTCAGCTTCGACAACTACAAGGTGGGCGTCGCCCAGGGCACGGCGCTGCTCACCGGGCTGGGGATCCTCAACGAGGACGGCTCCGAGGGCACCGCCACCGGGCCGTTCAACGTCGAGCTGTTCGCCGGCTCGCTGGACGACAACAACGCGCACTTCTTCTGGGACGGCGCGATGGACACCCTGCAGCCCTACATCGACAACGGCACCCTGGTCGTCAAGTCCGGCCAGACCGGCATCGAGCAGGCCGCGACCCTGCGCTGGTCGCAGGAGACCGCGCAGAAGCGCATGGAGGACCTGCTCACCTCCAGCTACAGCGACGGCTCGGTCCTCAACGGCGTGCTCTCGCCCTTCGACGGCATCTCGCGTGGCATCATCACCGCCCTGCAGAACGCCGGCTACGGCACCCCGGAGAAGCCGATGCCGGTGATCACCGGGCAGGACGCCGAGATCGCCTCGGTCAAGCTCATCGCCGACGGTGTCCAGGACTCCACGATCTTCAAGGACACCCGGCTGCTGGCCGAGCAGGCCGTCGCCGCCGCGGAGGCCTACCTGGAGGGTGAGGAGCCGGAGGCCAACGACACCGAGACCTACGACAACGGTGTGAAGGTCGTCCCGTCCTACCTGCTCCCGGTCGAGACCGTCTACCAGGACAACATCCAGTCCGTCCTGATCGACTCCGGCTACTACACGGCCGAAGAGGTCGCCGCGGGCCAGACGGACTGACGTCCGTCTCCCAGTCCTGGCCGGGCTGGGCAGCACGGCTGTCCAGCCCGGCCGGAACCACCTCCCGACAACCCCACACAGCGCCGCACGCGCGCGACGAGGACGAGGACGACGGAGTCCATGGACGACCACATCCTGGAGATGCGTTCCATCACCAAGACCTTCCCCGGCGTCAAGGCGCTGGAGGACGTCTCCCTGGCGGTCCGCCGCGGTGAGGTGCACGCCATCTGCGGTGAGAACGGCGCCGGCAAGTCGACGCTGATGAAGGTGCTGTCCGGGGTGTACCCCAGCGGCAGCTACGACGGCGAGATCTCCTTCGACGGCGAGGTCTGCCGCTTCTCCGGCATCCGGGACAGCGAGCACGTCGGGATCGTGATCATCCACCAGGAGCTCGCCCTGGTCCCCTACCTCTCCATCGCGGAGAACATCTTCCTGGGCAACGAGAGCCGCGGTCGCGGTGGCCTGATCGACTGGAACAAGGCCCACGCCAAGGCGGCGGAGCTGCTGGCGTCGGTGGGCCTGAACGAGAACCCGGAGACCCCGGTCGGCCAGCTGGGTGTGGGCAAGCAGCAACTGGTCGAGATCGCCAAGGCGCTCTCCAAGGACGTCAAGCTGCTGATCCTCGACGAGCCCACCGCGGCGCTCAACGACACCGACTCCGCTCACCTGCTGGGCCTGCTCCGCCGGCTGCAGGAGCGCGGGATCACCTCGATCATGATCTCGCACAAGCTGAACGAGATCACCGCGATCGCGGACAACGTGACGATCATCCGGGACGGCCGGACCGTCGAGACGCTCAGCCTGCACGCCGGCGAGGTCACCCAGGACCGGATCATCCGCGGCATGGTCGGTCGCGACCTGGAGTCCTACTACCCCGAGCGGGAGTCGCACCCGGGGGAGGAGGTCCTCCGCGTCGAGGACTGGAGCGTCAAGCACCCGACCCAGGACCGGCTGGTCGTCGACCGCGCCGCCTTCGACGTCCGCGCCGGCGAGGTCGTCGGCATCGCCGGGCTGATGGGCGCCGGCCGCACCGAGCTCGCCATGAGCATCTTCGGCCGCTCCTACGGGCGGGACGTCTCCGGCCGGCTCTTCATGCACGGCCGGGAGGTCAAGGCCCGCAACGTGGCCGAGGCGATCGACAACGGCATCGCCTACGCGACCGAGGACCGCAAGAAGTACGGCCTCAACCTGATCGAGGACATCCGCCGCAACGTCTCGGCCGCCGGGCTCGGCAAGCTGTCCCGCCGCGGCTGGGTGAACGCCAACGAGGAGACCAAGGTCGCCGAGTCCAGCCGGCGGAACATGAACATCAAGGCGCCCAGCGTCTCCTCGATCGTGGGCAAGCTGTCCGGCGGCAACCAGCAGAAGGTCGTGCTGGCCAAGTGGCTGTTCACCGACCCGGACGTGCTGATCCTCGACGAGCCCACCCGCGGCATCGACGTCGGCGCCAAGTACGAGATCTACACGATCATCAACCAGCTCGTCGCGGCCGGGAAGGCCGTCGTCGTCATCTCGTCCGAACTGCCCGAGCTGCTCGGCATCTGCGACCGCATCTACACGCTGTCGGCCGGCCGGATCACCGGCGAGGTGCCGGTGCGTGAGGCCACCCAGGAGAGCCTGATGGCGCTCATGACCAAGGAGAGGGAGACCGCAGCATGACCAGGACCGTGCCTCAGGAAGAGGAGCTCAAGCCGGCGCCGGGTGCCGGCGCGCGCGGTGGGCTGCTGGACGACGGCTCGAACGACCTCCGGTCGCTGATCATCCGGAACCTGCGGCAGAGCGGGATCTACGTCGCCTTCGTGGCGATCGTCGCCCTCTTCGCGGTCCTGACCGACGGCACCTTGCTCAGCGCCGGGAACATCACCAACCTCGTCCTGCAGTACTCCTACATCCTGGTGCTGGCCATCGGCATGGTCATCGTGATCATCGCCGGGCACATCGACCTCTCGGTGGGGTCGGTGGTGGCGCTCACCGGGGCGGTCTCCGCCGTGCTGGTGATCCAGCAGGGTTGGCCGTGGTGGGCCGGTGCGCTGGCCGCCATCGCCGTCGGCCTGGCCGTCGGGGCCTGGCACGGCTTCTGGGTGGCCTACGTCGGCATCCCGGCGTTCATCGTGACCCTCGCCGGCATGCTGCTGTTCCGTGGCCTGACCCTGCAGGTGCTGGACAACGTCTCGCTGTCCCCGTTCCCGTCGCAGTACCGCGAGGTGGCCAGCGGGTTCCTCAACGGGCTGATCGGCGGCAACGGCTACGACGCCTTCACCCTGCTCATCGGCGCGATCGCAGTGGCCGGGTATGCGTTCGGCGCCTGGCGCACCCGCACCGCCCGGATCCGCTACGAGCAGCCGGTCGGCTCCATGGGCCTGTTCATCGCTCGGATCGTGCTGGTCGGCGTCGTCGTCATGGCCTTCGCCTGGCAGTTGGCGCACGCGCGTGGCCTGCCGATCGTGCTGATCATCCTGGGTGTGCTGGCCATCGTGTACGGGCTGGTCACCAAGCGGACCGTGTTCGGGCGCCAGGTCTATGCGATCGGCGGCAACCTGTCGGCGGCCACGCTGTCCGGGGTGAAGGTCAAGGCCGTCAACTTCTGGATCTTCGTCAACATGGGCTTCCTGACCGGGATCGCCGGGGTCATCTTCTCCTCCCGGTCCAACGGCGCCCAGCCCGGCGCGGGTGAGATGTTCGAGCTCGATGCCATCGCCGCCGCCTTCATCGGGGGGGCCGCGGTCACCGGTGGGGTCGGCACGGTGGTCGGCGCCATGGTCGGTGGCCTGATCATGGCGGTCATGAGCAACGGCATGTCCCTCTTGGGCGTCGACCAGTCGGTCCAGTCCGTGGTCAAGGGCCTGGTCCTGCTGCTCGCCGTCGCCTTCGACGTCTACAACAAGCGCCGCGCCGGCGCCGCCCGCTGAGTCCCGGTCGCCCGGCGCGACCGTGGGCACCCGGCCGGGCTGACCGTGCCATCCGATGGGCCGTCCCGGCCCCGACAGCATCGACGAGGGGGAGAACGGTGGAGCCCGAGGGGGCGACCCGAGCGCTGGTCATGTCCGACGTGGCCGCCCGGGCAGGCGTCTCGCACCAGACCGTCTCGCGCGTCGTCAACGGGCACCCGCACGTCGCCCCGGCGACCCGGCAGCGCGTGCAGCAGGCGATCGAGGACCTGGGGTACCGGCCGAACACCGCCGCCCGGGCGCTCGTCACCGGGTCGACCCGCACGTTCGGCCTGGTCACCTCGCACATCAACCAGTACGGGCCGGCGCAGACCCTGCTCGGCCTGGAGCAGGCCGCCCGCGCCGCGGGCTACTCGCTGAGCGTCGCCATCCTCGACGACGACAGCGAGGGGGCCATGCGCGAGGCCGTCGACCGGTTCGTCGCCCAGTCGGTGGACGCCGTGCTCGCGCTGTCCACCTACGGGCAGGCCGTCGAGTCGCTGCGGCGGTTCGAGGTGCCGGTGCCGCTGATCGCCGTCCAGGTCGGCCGGGACGAACGGCGGCCCACGGTGTGGGTCGACCAGGAGGCCGGCGCCGCGCTGGCCACCCGCCACCTGCTCGAACTCGGCCACCGCACGGTGCACCACGTGGCCGGTCCCGGCGACTCGATGGAGGCCCGCGGCCGGATCGTCGGGTGGCGCCGGGAACTGCTCGCCGCCGGCGCGGAGGTGCCCGAGGTGCTGACCGGCGACTGGTGGCCGGCGTCCGGCCACGCCGCCGGCCGCGAGCTCGCCGCCCGCATCCGCGGCCGCCGGGCCGGGGAGCCCGCGGTCACCGCCGTTTTCCTCGCCAACGACCAGATGGCCCTCGGCCTGCTCAACGCGCTGCACGGCGAGGGCCTGACGGTGCCCGGCGACCTGAGCATCGTGGGGTTCGACGACGTGCCCGAGGCGGCCTACTACACCCCGCCGCTGACCACCGTGCGACAGGACTTCGCCGAGCTGGGACGGCGGGGGGTCGAGCTGGTGCTGGCCCGGCTGGGCGGCGGGGACCACCAGGCCGAACCGGTCGAGCCGCAGCTCGTGGTGCGGTCGACCACCGGCCCACCGCCCTCCCCGAAGGGGCGGCGCGAGGCTCCGGTGGCGGCTCCGGCCGGCACGCGCGCGCTCGCAGCACCGGGTCGGCTGCCGCGCCGTGCGGCCGACCGGACCGCGGGCACCACACCTGTCACCGGTGGGCGGAAGGGGCTCCTGACATGACGACGGATGCCGGTGCAGCTATCACCTCGGGTCGCACGGCCCTGGGGATCGAGCTCGGATCGACCCGGATCAAGGCGGTGCTGATCGGCCCGGACCACGCTCCGCTCGCGGTCGGCAGTTACGACTGGGAGAACCAGCTCGTCGACCGGCGGTGGACGTACTCGCTGGCGGCCGTGTGGTCGGGGGTGCAGGGCAGCGTTGCGGCCCTGGCCGAGGACGTGCGGCGACGCCACGGGGTCGAGCTGGCCGGAGTGGGCGCCCTCGGCGTGTCCGCGATGATGCACGGCTACCTCGCCTTCGATGCCGACGGCGAGCTGCTCGCCCCGTTCCGCACCTGGCGCAACACGAACACCGGCCGGGCCGCCGAGCGGCTCAGCGCGGAGTTCGGCTGCAACATCCCGCACCGGTGGAGCGTCGCGCACCTGTACCAGGCGGTCCTGGACGGCGAGGAGCACGTCGGCCGGCTGGACCACCTGACGACGCTGGCCGGGTACGTGCACTGGCAGCTCACCGGCGAGAAGGTGCTGGGCATCGGGGACGCCAGCGGCATGCTGCCGATCGACGCCTCCACCGGCGGGTACGACGCCACGATGCTGGCCCGGTTCGACCAACTGGCCGCCGAGGCCGGGGTCGACCTGGACCTCGCCGCGCTGCTGCCCGCCGTCGCCGTCGCCGGCCGGCCGGCCGGCACGCTGACCGAGGCGGGGGCGCGGCTGCTCGACCCGATCGGGCGGCTGCGTCCCGGAATCCCGCTCTGCCCTCCCGAAGGGGATGCGGGCACGGGGATGGTCGCGACCAACTCGGTCGCCCCGCGCACCGGCAACGTCTCCGCCGGCACCAGCATCTTCGCCATGGTCGTGCTGGAGCGGGAGCTCTCCGGGGCCCACCGCGAACTGGACCTGGTCACCACGCCGGCCGGCGACCCGGTGGCCATGGTGCACTGCAACAACGGGGCCAGCGAGCTGGACGCCTGGGCCGGGCTGTTCGCCGAGTTCGCCCGGGCGATGGGTGTCCGGGCCGGCCCGTCGGAGGTCTTCGAGACGCTCTTCACCGCCGCGCTGGGCGGTGCGAGCGACGGTGGCGGGCTGCTGGCGTACAACTACCTCTCCGGAGAGCCGATCACGGACTTCGAGGAGGGCCGGCCGCTCTTCCTGCGGTCCCCGGACAGCAGGTTCGACCTCGGCACCTTCATGCGGGCGCAGCTGTTCGCGTCCCTGGCCACCCTGCGGATCGGCATGGACGTGCTGCAGAAGACCGAGGGGGTGCGGCTGGACCGGATGTTCGCGCACGGCGGCCTGTTCAGGACCGAGGGCGTGGCGCAACGCTTCCTGGCTGCGGCGATCGACACGCCGGTCGCCGTCGGGGACGCCGCGGCCGAGGGCGGCGCCTGGGGGATCGCCGTCCTCGCCGCCTTCGCCACCCGGCGCGCGCCGGAGCAGGGCCTGGCCGACTACCTGGACACCGCCGTCTTCGCCGGCACCGCGCTGGAGACCGCCGAGCCCCGGCCGGACGACGTCGCGGGCTTCGACGCGTTCATGCGGCGGTACGTCGCCGCGCTCCCGGTCGAGCGGGCCGCCGTGGAGCACGTGGGCATCGGGACGACCGCCGCCGCACCGATCGAGGAGCACGCATGACCAGCCCTGCCGAGCACGGCACCCACCGCGTCCAGCGTGAGCACGTCGCCGCGCTGCACGCCGAGCTGACCCGCTACCAGCTGGTCACCTGGACCGCCGGCAACGTCTCCGAGCGGGTGCCCGGCGAGGACCTGTTCGTCATCAAGGGCAGCGGCGTCTCCTACGACGAGCTGACCTGGGCGGGCATCACCGTCTGCGACCTCGACGGGGCCGTCGTCGACGGGGCCAGGGCGCCGTCGTCCGACACCGCGGCGCACGCCTACGTCTACCGGGCGATGCCGCAGGTCAACGGCCAGGTGCACACCCACAGCCCCTACGCGGCGGCCTGGGCGGCCCGCGCCGAGCCGATCCCGTGCGTGCTCACCGCGATGGCCGACGAGTTCGGCGGCCCGATCCCGGTCGGCCCGTTCGCCCTCATCGGCGACGACTCGATCGGCCAGGGGATCGTGGCCACCCTCGCCGGGCACCGCTCGCCGGCGGTGCTGATGCAGAACCACGGCGTCTTCACCATCGGGCCCTCGGCCAAGGCCGCGGTCAAGGCCGCCGTCATGACCGAGGACGTCGCCCGCACCGTGCACCTCTCCCGCCAGCTGGGGGAGCCCGTCCCCATCGCGCAGGCCGACATCGACAGCCTGTACGCGCGGTACCAGAACGTCTACGGACAGCGATGACGAAGGAGCAAGAGGTGGCGTTCGACGGACTCGAGGTCTGGTTCCTCACCGGCAGCCAGGGGCTGTACGGCGAGGAGACCTTGCAGCAGGTCGCCGGGCAGTCCCAGCGGGTGGCCGCCGTGCTGGACGACGCCGACGCCGTCCCGGTGCGGGTGGTCTGGAAGCCGGTGCTCACCGACGCCGGCGGCATCCGCCGGATCATGGGCGAGGCCAACGAGGACCCGGCCTGCATCGGCGTCATCACCTGGATGCACACCTTTTCCCCGGCGAAGATGTGGATCTCCGGGCTCGACGCGCTGCGCAAGCCGCTGCTGCACCTGCACACCCAGGCCGACGCCGCGCTGCCGTGGGCGACGATCGACATGGACTTCATGAACCTCAACCAGGCCGCCCACGGCGACCGCGAGTACGGGTTCATGCTCACCCGGTTGCGCACGCCGCGCACCACGGTGGCCGGGCACGTCGGCAAGCCGCGGGTGCAGGCCCGGGTCGGGTCCTGGGCCCGGGCCGCGGCCGGCGCCGCCGCCGCCCGCGGTCTCCGGCTGGCCCGGTTCGGCGACAACATGCGGAACGTCGCGGTCACCGAGGGCGACAAGGTCGAGGCGGAGATCCGCTTCGGCATGTCGGTGAACACCTGGGGCGTGAACGACCTGGTCGAGGTGGTCGACACCGTCGGCGACGCCGCGGTCGACGCGGTGGTGGCCGAGTACGGCGACCTGTACGACATGGACGACGACCTGCGCCCCGGCGGCGCACGGCACGACAGCGTGCGCTACCAGGCCCGGGTCGAGGTCGCGCTCCGGTCGTTCCTGACCGACGGGGGCTTCGGCGCGTTCACCACCAACTTCGAGGACCTCGGCGGGCTGCGGCAGCTCCCCGGGCTCGCCGTCCAGCGGCTGATGGCCGACGGGTACGGCTTCGGCGGTGAGGGTGACTGGAAGACCTCGGCGCTGCTGCGGGTGCTGAAGGTCGCCGCCGCCGGGCTGCCCGGCGGCACCTCCTTCATGGAGGACTACACCTACGACCTGGCCGCGGACACCCCCAGGATCCTCGGCGCGCACATGCTGGAGGTCTGCCCCACGATCGCCGGCGAGCGGCCCCGGCTGGAAGTGCACCCGCTGGGGATCGGCGGCCGGGAGGACCCCGCGCGGCTGGTGTTCAGTGCCGCACCGGCCGCCGGCATCACGGTGGGCTGGTCGGACCTGGGCGACCGGTTCCGCTGGGTGGCCAACGAGATCGACGTCGTCGCGCCGTCCGAGCCGCTGCCCAACCTGCCGGTCGCGCGCGCGGTCTGGGAGCCCCGGCCGGACTTCGAGACGGCGACCGAGGGCTGGCTGACCGCCGGCGGGCCGCACCACACGGTGCTGTCGACCCAGCTCGGGGCCGACGAGCTCACCGACCTGGCCGAGGTGTTCGGGACCGAGCTGGTGCTGATCGACGCCGACACCACGCGGCGCAGCCTGGCCCAGGAGCTGCGCTGGAGCGCGGCCTACCAGCGGCTGGCCCAGCGCCTCTAAGCGACCGTCGCCCGGGCGCGGTGGCGTTGGCCTGATCCTACCGACGGTAGGATCAGGCCATGAGTCCAGAGGCGTCCCGGGCGCTGGCCGTTGCTCCCGAGAAGCCGCCCCGGCGGCCGGCCGGAACAACGGGGGGTGCCTTCACGAAGGTCAGTGTGACGATGCCCGAGCACGTCCTGGCCGAAGCCCGTGCGCGGGCGGACAAGGGTGGCCTCTCCGCGTATCTGACCGCCGCCGTGGAGGCGTCGTTGGCAGCTGATCGGTTGCGGGATCTGCTCGACGAGCTGGACGCGGAGCACGGCCCCGTGCCGGAGGCCCTGGTCGCGGAGGCGGAAGCCGCATGGCCCAGAAGCACGTGACCGCCCCCGGGACGCTGTTCCTCGACTCGGAGGGCATCAGCAAGGCAGCTGTCGGTGACGTCGGGGTGCGGGCCTTCCTGCAGGCCGCCGAGCGGCGGGGTGCCCGGGTCGTCGTGTCGGCGCTGAGCCTGACCGAGACGCTCGGAGGTGGTCCGCGGGACGCAAAGGTGCGCCGCGTCATCAAGGCCGTGGACGTCGTCCCGGTGACCGAGGAGAGCGCGAAGGAAGCCGGCCGGCTGTTGGGCACCGTCGCCACCAGGAACGACGCGACGGTCGACGCGAACATCGCGGTCGCAGCAATGGTTCAGCCCCGCCCGCTCATGCTGCTGACCTCGGACCCCGTCGACATGACCGCATTGACGGCGGCGCATCCGCACATCGTGATCACACACATCTGATCGCGGCTCCCCGGACAGCTGACGGGAGCGTGCGGAGCGGCCCGGGATCACACCGTGAGGATCACCGGCAGTTCCCGGAGCCCGCGGATGACGAACTCGGGACGACGCCGCGCCGGGGCGCCGAGCTCCAGCGCCGACGTGCGCCGCAGCAGCGCGCCGAAGGAGGCCTGCAGCTCCACCCGGGCCAGCGGGGCGCCGATGCAGAAGTGCACGCCGGCGCCGAAGGTGATGTGCGGGTTGTCGGTGCGGCCGACGTCGAGGGTGTCGGCGTCGGCGAACACGGCGGGATCGCGGTTTGCCGCGCCCAGCAGCGCAGCGATCTTCTCCCCAGCCTGCACGGTCACCCCGCCGATCCCGATGTCCTCGGTGGCGGTGCGCTCGAACAGCTGCAGCGGGGAGTCGTAGCGCATCAGCTCCTCGATCGCCGTCGGCAGCAGGGCGGGGTCGTTCCGCAGCCGCTGCAGCTGGTCCGGGTGCTCGAGCAGCGCCAGCAGCCCGTTGCCGCTGACGTTCACGGTCGCCTCGTGGCCGGCGTTGAGCAGCAGGATGCAGGTGGTGACCAGCTCGTCCTCGGTGAGCCGGTCGCCGTCGGAGTCGCGCACGGTGACCAGGTGCGACAGCAGGTCCTCACCGGGCGCGGTGCGCCGCTGTGCGGCGAGCTCGCGCAGGTAGCCGACGAACTCGGCGGCCGCCCGCTCGGCGTCGTCCTCGACCTGCGTCGTCCGGCCGTACTCGTACATCTTCACGATCGCGTTGGACCACGGCCGCAACAGCGGCCGGTCGGCGTCGGGCACGCCGAGCAGCTCGGCGATCACCGCAACCGGCAGCTCCTCGGCCATCCCGCTGAGCACGTCGACCGGCGTCGAGCCGCCGGAGCGCGCCACCAGGCCGTCGACCAGCGAGTCGGCCAGCTCCTGCACCCAGGGCCGCAGTCGCTCGACGTGCCCGCGCGCGAAGGCGGTGCTGATCAGCCGGCGCAGCCGGGTGTGGTCCGGCGGCTCCATCTCCAGGATCGCGTTGCGGTGGATCAGGTTGAAGCTGCCGAACCGCTCGGCCGGCTCCTTGTCGCGCCAGATCCGGCCCAGCCGGCGGTCGCGCAGCACCGCGTTGGACTCCGCGTGGGTGAACGCCAGCCAGAGGCCCATGCCCTCGTGCCACTGGACGGCAGCTTCGGACCGGGCCCGGGCGAACGCCGGATACGGGTCGGCGACGACGGCCGGGTCGGTCAGGTCCAGGGGAGTCACGGGAGGGCAGCCTAATGAAAGGACCGCCTCGTCCCCCGCCACTCGCAGGCTCGTGACGGGACCCCGCGAGGCGGCCACCTACGCTGACAGCCATGGTCTCCCGCAAGCGCTCCGCCGCCCCCGCCGCCCCCGGGGAGGTCAACCCCAAGGCGCCGTGCCCCTGTGGTTCGGGCCGCCGCTACAAGCACTGCCACGGCTCGGGGTACGCCCCGCCGGTGCGCCGTCCCTTCGAGGGGCTGCCCGGCGAGGCCGACTGGATCGCCCTGCGCGAGCTGGTGCCGGCCGCCACCGCGCCCCTCACGACGACGGCCGGCCGGCGCATCACCCTGGCCAGCGTGCTGCCCGGCGGCGCCCCCGCGCTGGTCCGCGCCAGCGGCGAGATCCTGCTGGGCCTCCAGCTGCCCACCTCCTCCGACGACGTCAGCCGCGACATCGGGACGGCGCTGGCCGCCGCCCTCGAGGCGCCGGCCGGCGCGCCCGTGGACCCGGGCCCGATCGGCGGCGCCGGGTCGGCCGGTCCGCGGCTGCAGGAGCTGCTCGACCCGAGCGCCCCGCTGGACGTCACCGTGCACGACGACTTCGAGTTCTGGCTGGAGGGCACCGACCCCGGCCCCGCCGCGCGCCGCGGTCTGGAGCAGGCCAACGAGGCGGTCATGCCCACCGTGCGGCTGGCCGGGCTGGACGCCGCCTACTGGTGCCAGCCGGCCGCCGACCGCGCCCACGTGCGGTGGGTGCGGCCGGAGCCGGAGGAGCGGTTGCTCGACGCGCTGGCCCGGCTGCGCGCCGCCGAGCAGCTGACCCTGGGCGAGGACACCCGCTACGCCGGCGCCTTCCGCGCCCACGGCCTCGTCGTCCCGGTCTGGGACGTGCCGGCCGGGACGCCGGGCGCCGACTGGGCCGGCCCCGCCACCGAGCTACAGGCGGCGCTGGAGGCCGCGTTGCGCCTGGACTCCCCGCTGACCGCCGACGAGCGGCGGTCCCGCGCCGGGCTGCTGTCCCGCCAGGTCACCCTCCGGTGAGGCCTACCGTGAGGGCGGTACCGAGGGGCTGAGGAGGAGCAGGCGTGGAGCACGAGCACGGCAGCATGGGGCACGTCCTGCCGGAGCCGCCGCCCACCCTGGGGCGGCTGCTGGCCCTCGACCTCGGCTACGCCTCCCCGGTCGCCTGGCTGGCGCTGGTCCTCGCCGCCGTCTACCTGGCCGGGGTCTGGCAGCTGCACCGGCGTGGGATCGCCTGGCCGGTGCTGCGCACCGTCGCCTTCCTCGCCGGCGCCGCGAGCGTGTTCCACGTCTGCGCCAGCGGCCTGCAGTCCTACGGCATGGGCCTGTTCAGCGTGCACATGGTCCAGCACATGGTGCTGACGATGCTCTCGCCGCTGGGCCTGCTGCTGGGCGCGCCGGTGACCCTCGCGCTGCGGGTGCTGCCCAGCAGCCAGGGGACCTCCGGGGTGCCGCGCCGGCTGCTGCTGGCCGGGCTGCACAGCCGGCTGGGCCGGTTCGTGTCGCACCCGCTGTTCACCGTGCCGCTGTTCATCGCCAGCCTCTACGGCGTCTACTTCACCCCGGTCTTCGACGACCTGATGGCCACCACCCCCGGCCACACGCTCATGCTGCTGCACTTCCTGGTCACCGGGCTGCTGTTCTTCGGGCCGATCCTGGCCGTCGACCCGTGGCCCCGGCGTTCCGGGCACGGCGGCCGGATGCTCGAGCTGCTGCTGCCGGCGCCGTTCCACGCGTTCTTCGGCGTCATCGTGATGATGAGCAGCAGCCTGCTGCTGACCAGCTACTCCTCGATCCCGGAGGCCTGGGACATCGACCCGCTGTTCGACCAGGGCTGGGCGGGTGGCATCGCCTGGTCGTTCGGCGAGTTCCCGACGGTGATCGTGCTGGCCATCGTCTTCGTGCAGTGGAGCCGCTCGGAGGACCGCGCCAACCGGGCGGCCGAGCGGGCCCGCGAGCGGGCCATCGCCCGCGGGGAGAGCGGTGAGGACCCGGCGCTCACCGCCTACAACGAGAGGCTGCGCCGGCTGGCCGCCCAGCAGCCCTGAACGGAGTGGATCCGTCGGCGTCACGCCGACGAATCCGCCGCTCCACGACGAGTGCCCAGCGCCTCGACCAGGTCGGTGCGGGCCCGGGCGACCCGGGAGCGGATGGTGCCGATCGGGCAGCCGGCCACCTCGGCGGCCTCGGCGTAGGGGAGCCCCATCAGCTGGGTGAGCACGAAGGCCTCGCGGCGTCCGGGGTCGAGCCGGTCGAGCAGGTCCTGGGCGGCGACCGTCCCGGCCACCTCGCCGGCCGGGACGTCGCGCGCCAGGCCGGCCAGGTCGGTGTCCTCGCCGACCAGGACCAGCGGGCGCCGCTGCTTGGCCCGCACGTGGTCGGCGCACACCCGGCGGGCGATGGACAGCAGCCACGTCCGCAGGCTGGCGCGGCCCTCGAACCGGCCCAGCGCGGGCAGCGCCCGCAGGAAGGTCTCCTGGGTGAGGTCCTCGGCGACCTGCCGGTCGGCCAGGTGCGCGCACAACCGCCACACGTCGGCCTGGGTCGCGCGCACCAGGGCCGCCTGCGCGTCCCGGTCGCCCGCGCCGGCCAGCGCCGCGAGACGTTCCAGCTGTCCCACGTCGCCCTCCGGGAACTCCTCGGCTGTCGCCGCCGACTATGCCAGCGTGACCTGTGAACCCTTCCGCGAGGCGATGTCCGCCCAGCTGGACGGCGAGTCGCCGGGGATGCCCGCGGCCCGGGTCGACGAGCACCTGACCGGCTGCGCCGCCTGCCGGAACTGGCAGCAGGCCGCGGCCGAGGTGACCCGCCGGGTGCGGCTCGTCCCGGCTCCCCGGGTGCCGGACGTGAGCGCGGCCGTGCTGGCGGCCCTGCCGGCCGGTTCCCGGGGGATCCGGCGCCGGTGGGTGGACGCCGGGCTCCGGCTGGCACTCCTGGCCGTCGGTGCCGGTCAGCTGGCCGTGGCCCTGCCGGCGCTGACCGGCGGCGCGGAGGCCGCGATGTCGGCGCCCCCGCACCTGGTCAACGAGACGGCGGCGTGGAACCTGGGTCTGGCCGCGTGCTTTCTCGTCGTCGCCGCCCGCCCGCGGCTCGCGGCCGGCTCGCTGCCGTTCCTACTGCCGTTCACCGCCGTCCTCGCCTGGGTGACCGTCGGCGACCTGGGTGCGGGGCACGTGCACGTCGAGCGCGCCGGGGTGCACCTGCTGCTGGTCGGCGGGGCGGTCCTGGTGGGGTTGCTCGCGCTGCGCGGCCGGACCGGGAGTGGCGGTCCGGTCGGGGCCGGCGTTCCGCGGTGGCCGTCGTCCCGGCGGGCGGCGTGGCCGCGCCGGAGCGCCGCGGACGGCCTCGTCCCGCTGGTCCGGGTCGCCGGCCCGACGTACCGGTCGGGTGCTCCGGCCGCGGAGCGCCCGGCTGCGTGACCCGGCGGCCGGGCAGCCGCGCTGCTACCGTCACCGGCCCGACGAGGACCGAGAAGGAGACCCATGGAGCGTCGTCCCCCGGCTGTGCTGCTCGCCCTCCTGCTCCTCGCGGCCGGGTGCACCGGCGCCGAGGCCGAGAACGGGGCGGAGCCGGCGGCCGCCGCGAGCACCCCCGTCCGGGACGTCGAGTGGGGCGCCTGCGGGTTCGACGTGCCGGCCGGGGTCGACATCGAGTGCGGGACGCTCGAGGTGCCCGCCGACCGGGCCGAACCCGACGCCGGCACGATCGACCTCGCCTTCGGGATCGCCCGCTCCACGGCTGATGCCCCGGCCGACGACCCGGTCGTCTACCTCTCCGGCGGGCCGGGCCAGGGCGCGCTGGAGTTCGTGCCGCTGGCGTTCGGCCAGCTGTACGAGCCGCTGACCGCCACCCGCGACCTGGTGATCCTCGACCAGCGGGGAACCGGGCTGACCGAGCCGTCGCTGGCGTGCGACGAGTACAGCTCGTGGGTCCGGGAGACGCTGGGGTCCGATCTTCCCGAGGAGGAGCTGGCGGAGCAGGCCGTCGAGTCCCTCGACACCTGCCGGCAGCGGCTGCTCGACGAGGGCATCGACCTCGCCGACTACAACAGCGCCGCGTCCGCCGCCGACCTCGACGACCTGCGCCGGGCCCTGGAGTACGAGGAGTGGAACCTCTACGGGATCTCCTACGGCACGCGGCTGGCGCAGACCGCCATGCGCGACACCCCCGGGGGCATCCGCTCGGTGGTGCTCGACGCGGCGTACCCGATCGACGCCGACCTGTACGGCGAGGCGCCGCGGAATGCTGCCCGGGCGATGGAGGCCCTCTTCGACGTCTGCGCGGACGACGCCGGGTGCGCCGAGCGCTTCCCCGACCTGGAGCAGACGTTCACCGGCCTCGCCGAGCAGTTCGACGCCCAGCCGGTACCGGTCACCCTGCTCGACCCGACCACCGGCCAGCGGGTGGAGAGCGAGCTGGACGGCGCCGGGCTCACCGGGTTCCTGTTCCAGAGCCTCTACTCCACCGAGCTGGTGCCCTTCCTCCCCGAGATCATCGACGCGGCGGCGGGCGGGGACGTCGGCACGATCGGCCTGCTCCTCAGCGCCTTCGCCCAGCAGCTCGACCTCGTCGCCGTCGGCCAGCAGCTGGCCGTGCAGTGCCAGGAGGAGGTGCCGTTCAGCAGCGAGCAGACGGTCGCCGCGGCCGCCGACGACCACCCCCTGGTCGAGGGCTTCTTCGAGAGCGCACCGACCCTGGGCGCCGGGATCTTCGACGTCTGCGCCACCTGGGACGCCGGTGAGCCGGGGGAGGCGGAGAACGAGCCGCTGGTCAGCGAGATCCCGACGCTGGTGCTCGCCGGCGACCTCGACCCGATCACGCCCCCGCGGTGGGGGGAGTCGATCAGCGACGACCTGCCCAACAGCTTCTTCTTCTCCTTCCCCGTCACCGGGCACGGATCCGTCGCCGTCCACGAGTGCGCGGTGCAGCTGACCTCGGCGTTCCTCGACGACCCCGGTGCTGCACCGGATGCCGCCTGCATCGAGCAGATCGACGCACCGGCGTTCACCGCCGACTCCGTCGCCGTCGAGATGGCGTCGTGGCAGGCCGAGGACGGCGGAGCGGCCGGGGTGCGGCCGGACGGGTGGACCGAGGTCGTGCCCGGGGTGTTCCAGGCGTCGCCGCTGGTCTCCCTGATCCAGCAGGTCGTCCCCGGGGTCACCGCCGACCAGCTGCTCCAGCAGCTGGGCGCGCAGCTCGGCACCGGCTCGCCCCCGGAGCCGGTGGGGCAGCTGCAGTCGCCGTTCCTCACCTGGGACCTCTACCGGGTCGACGACCTCGGGCAGCGGGTCGACCTGGCCCTGGCGCAGCACCCCGGCGGGCTGGCGCTGGTGCAGCTCACCGCCAGCCCGGAGCGCAGCGACGTCTACCGCGAGCAGGTCTTCCTGCCGGCCGTGCAGGCCTTCGCTCCGGCAGCCTGACGTCGGGCCGGCACCGGAACGGGTTCCCGCCGGAGCCCGTCAAGGTGCCTGGCTTGCCCGTGCTCCTGTGGTGTCGGTCACACCCGCGGCGCTAGGGTCGCCGCACCGGGCACGGACACCGGGCTGTGCCGGTTCCATGGAAGGGACCGCTCGATGACGTTCCGCACCCGCCGATCGACGCTGGTCGTCGCGACCACGTCGGCCGCCCTCGTCGCCGCCGGCCTGGTGGCCACCCCCGCCGGTGCCACGACCGACCCCGATCCGTCCTCGTTCGCCTCCGGCGTGACGACCAAGGAGGTGCTGCGGCACCTCGAGGCCCTCCAGGACATCGCCGACGAGCACGGCGGCACCCGCGCCTCCGGCACCCCCGGTTACGACGCATCCGGCGACTACGTCCAGGGCCTGCTCGAGGACGCCGGCTACGACGTCGAGCGGCAGCCCTTCGACTTCGTCCACACCGAGACGATCGCCGCGACGTTCCTGGTCGGGGCGGCCCCGGTCGAGGTCATCGTCATGGAGTACTCGCCGTCGACGGCCGAGGGCGGCGTGACCGCCCCGCTGCGGGCGCTCCCCGCCGACGATCCGACCCCCGGCTGCGAGCCCACCGACTTCGACGGCTCGGTCGCCGGGACGATCGTGGTGGTCTCCCGCGGGGTGTGCGCCTTCGGCGACAAGCAGGCCCACGCCACCGCGGCGGGCGCCGTCGGCGTCCTGGTCTCCAACAACGAGCCCGGCCCGCTGGTCGGCACCCTGGGCGGTCCGGTCGAGGGCGCGCCGGCCGGTGGCATCAGCCAGGAGGACGGCGTGGCGCTGCGCGCGCAGCTCGCCGCGGACCCGGCGCTTCCCGGCACCCTCGACCTCCGCCAGCTCCGCGAGAACCGGACGACGTTCAACCTGATCGCGCAGACCCCGCACGGCGACCCGGACAACGTGGTCATGCTGGGTGCCCACCTGGACTCCGTCGTCGAGGGCCCGGGTATCAACGACAACGGCACCGGGTCGGCCGGCGTGCTGCAGACCGCACTGGAGCTCGCCTGGCTGGGGCAGCCGACGCAGAACGCGGTGCGGTTCGCCTGGTGGGGGGCCGAGGAGTCGGGGTTGCTGGGCTCGCTGGAGTACGTCGCCTCGCTGGACGAGGCCCAGCTCGCGCAGATCACCGGCTACCTCAACTTCGACATGATCGGCTCACCGAACTACGTCATCGGCGTCTACGACGCCGACCAGTCCACCTACCAGGCGCCCGTCGCGGTGCCGCCGGGCTCGGAGTCGCTGGAGCAGGTGTTCACCGACTACTTCGACGGCACGGGCCAGCCCTGGGTGGACACGGAGTTCTCCGGCCGGTCGGACTACCAGGGCTTCATCGAGGCGGGCATCCCGGCGAGCGGGCTGTTCACCGGGGCCGACGATGTGAAGACCGAGGAGGAGGTCGCACTCTTCGGCGGCACCGCGGGAATTCCGCACGACCCGAACTACCACGCGGCCGCGGACGACCTGGCCAACGTGGACCTGAAGGCGCTGAAGATCAACAGCCGGGCGATCGCGTTCGCCACGCTGAGCCTGGCCACCGACCCCAGCCCGCTCGACCTGACCGACAACGGCTGAGGGAGCTCCGCTACAGCGGGTCGCGGAACACCGGGCAGGACATGCACCGCGGCCCGCCCCGGCCGCTGCCCAGCTCCGACCCCGCGATCCGCACCACCTCGATGCCGGCGGCCTCGAGCGCGGCGTTGGTGACGGTGTTCCGCTCGTAGGCGACGGCCAGCCGCGGGGCGAGGGCGAGGGTGTTGTTGCCGTCGTCCCACTGCTCGCGCTCGGCGGTGACCGGGTCCAGCCCGGTGTCGATCAGCCGCAGCCGGTCGATGCCCATCGCCGCCGCGGCGGCGACGAGGAAGGGCTGCGGCCCGGACACCGCCAGCTCGGTGGTGTCGGCGTCGTCCGGCGCCTGGTCGCCGGCGGTGACCGTCCAGGCCAGCAGGGTGTCGGCCACCGCCGGGTACATGACCATCGCGTCGACGTCGACCATCGTGCAGATGGTGTCCAGGTGCATGGTCGCCCGCTCCTGCGCGATGGGGACGACGAGCACCGTGTGCACCAGCCCGCGGGCGAACACCCGCCGGGCCAGCCGCTCGGCCCCGCCGGCCGTCGTCCGCTCCCCGACCCCGACGGCCAGCACGCCCGGCGCGAGCAGCAGCACGTCGCCGCCCTCCAGGTGCTCCAGGTCGGCCCCGTAGAGCGGCTCGACCCCGGCGAAGCGCGGGTGGTGGGCGTAGACGGCCGCGGTGAGCGCACTCTCCCGGTGCCGGGCGGGCATCGCCAGCGAGGTGACCGCGACCCGGTTCCCGATCCACACCGAGGAGTCGCGGGTGAACATCAGGTTGGGCAGCGGCGGGACGACGAACTCCCCGCGGCCCATCAGCTGGTAGGCCAGCCCCCGCCCGCCGCGCAGCTCGTCGTGCGCCACCCCGGTGACCAGCGCCCGGGCCAGGTCATCCGGGGCCAGCCCGTCCAGGTGGGCGGTCGTGGCGTGCTGCAGCGTCGCGCCGAGGCGCGGGTCGTCGACGGCGGCGGCGATGGCGGCGGCCCGCGCGGCCGGCGCGGCCAGCACGTCGGTGAGCAGCCGGTCGAGGTGCAGCACCTCGACCCCGCGCGCGGTCAGTTCGGCGGCGAACGCGTCGTGCTCCTCCTGGGCCCGGGCCACCCACGGGACGCCGTCGAAGAGTAGTTCGTCGTTGTTGCGGGGGGTGAGCCGGCGCAGCTCGGCGCCGGGCCGGTGCAGCAGCACGGTGCGCAGCCGGCCGACCTCGCTGGTCACCTGGTTCCCCGTCATGCGCCGAGCCTGCCCGATCGGCGCGGCGGTTCCCCGCCGGCGCCACGACGGAGTGCGCGGCCGGCTGGTTCCCCGGCCCGGAACTACGCGTCAGCGCCCACCGTCGGGGTCCCGTCGGGGGCCAGCGCCCAGTGGCTGAGCCGGGTCAGGCCACCCTGCTCCATGGTGCGGCGCAGTGCCGCGGGCGGCTCGACCACCTCCAGCTCGCCGCCGAAGCGCTTCTGCTTGCGGGCCAGGTGCAGCAGCAGCTCCAGCCCCGCGGTGTCCATCGCGGTGACCCCGCTGAGGTCGACCCGGGCCGGCCAGTCGGTCGGGCGGACGCGCAGCCGGAACTCGCGGACGACGTCCTTGGTGACGGCGCCGGTGAACCGCAGCTGACGCACCGGCCCCTCCACCGCCTCGATGCTGGCGGGCACGTCGTCCCGCGCGGCATCGGGGCTGCTGACCATGGTGCCGAGGTGCCCTCGGCCGGCCGCCGGGAAACGCCCTCGGCCGTGTCCTGCCGCTCAGCCGGGCGGCAGCACGCCGGGGCTGCCGCCCGGCCGCGGTCGCGCGTCGTGCGGGAGGCTGGCCGGGTGGACACCTACACGCACGGGCACGCGGAGCCGGTGCTGCAGTCGCACCGCTGGCGGACGGCGGAGAACTCGGCGGGGTACCTCCTGCCGTCGCTGCGCCCGGGGCTCGACGTCCTCGACGTGGGCTGCGGCCCGGGCACCATCACCGTCGACCTGGCCCGGCGGGTAGCGCCCGGCCGGGTCCTCGGGCTGGACGTGTCGCCGGCGCCGCTGGACGAGGCCCGCGCACTGGCGGCCCGGGGCGGGGTGACCGTCGAGTTCGCGGTGGGCGACGTCTACGCGCTCGAGGCCGCCGACGACTCCGTCGACGTCGTGCACGCCCACCAGGTGCTGCAGCACCTCACCGATCCGGTCGCGGCGCTGCGCGAGATGGCCCGGGTCTGCCGCCCCGGCGGGGTGCTCGCCGTCCGCGACGTCGACTACGCCGCGACCACCTGGTTCCCCGCCGACTCCGGGCTCGACCGCTGGCTGAACCTGTACTCCCGGGTGGCCCGGCACAACGACGCCGAGCCCGACGCCGGCCGCCGGTTGCTCTCCTGGGCGCACGCCGCCGGGCTGCGCGACACCGTGGCCACCACGACGGCCTGGTGCTTCGCCACCCCGGCCGAGCGCCAGTGGTGGGGGAACTCGTGGGCCGGCCGCGCCACCGCGTCGGCGTTCGCCGAGCAGGCGGTGGCCTACGGCCTGGCGACGCCGGCCGAGCTGGCGGACGTGGCCGCCGCGTGGCTGCGCTGGGCGGCCGCCGACGACGGCTGGCTCGGCATGCTGCACGGAGAACTGCTCATCCACGTCTGACCCCGGGCGGCAGCAATGGCCATCTCTGCCGCCCGGAGCAGGGGATCAGGCCGGGGATCAGGCCGGGGGAGTGGGCCAGACCGGCCGCGGGAACCGCTCGTGGGCGTCGAGCGCCAAGAGCGAGCGGCGGGTGCCGACCGTCACCGCGCCGAGGGCGAAGAACCCCTCGTCGTCGGCGATATCCGAGGTGCGCAGCAGCGTGGTGAGCCGGGCGAGCGCGGCCATCGCGTCGGCGATGGCGGCGTCCCGGTCGTCGGGCGCCTCCATGGCGGCGTGGTACGGGATGCGGACGACGCGGGCCAGCCCGTCGAGGGTGTCGGCGAGCACCCAGCCGGTGGCGCCGTCCACCCGGTCCAGGCCCCGCCGGTGCGGCTGGAACTCGACCACCAGGGTGGTGAGGTCGTCGACCAGGACGGCGACCCGGTCCAGCGCGCGCGACTGCTCGCGGATGCTGCCGGCGATGCCCTGCCAGCGGTGTGCCCGCGGGTTCGCCCGCCGGGCCCGTTCGACCTGGGTCTCGGCCCGGCGCATCGCCTCCAGCGCAGCGTCGAGCGCGGTTCCCCGGCGCTCCCACTCCCGGGGTTCGGGCACGCCGCCCGCGCGCAGTCCGGCGGCGATCTCCGCGAGGTGGGTGGACAGCAGCAAGCGGGTGTCGGCGATCCTCGTCACCGCCGTGGTGAGCTGCAGCGGCGGGAACAGCACGGCGGTGACCAGCACTCCCACGGCCGCCCCGAGCAGGGTCAGGCCGGCGTACCGCAGGACATAGGGGCCCGGCTCACCGGCACCGACGGTGATCATCAGCACCGCCGCGAAGCTCACCCAGCTGGCCTGCTCCCGCAACAGCCGCCGCCACTGCTCCACCGCGATCGACAGGGCCACGATCAGGGCGATCGTGAGGGCGGCGGGCACCGCCAGGGTCAGCTGGTACACCCCGTAGGCCAGCGCGAAGCCCATCAGCATCGCCAGCACCGACCGCCAGGCCGCGCTGGCCGAGTCGGCGACGGTGGGGTGCACCGCGATCACCGCGCCCAGCGGGGCGTAGAACGCGTACTCCGACAGCATCGGCGGCAGCAGCACCGCGATCTGCCAGGCCAGCCCGGCGGCCAGCGCCGCCCGAATCCCGCGTTGCACCCAGGGCTGCTGTAGTCGCGCGATCACCCACCCCACCCGTCCAGCATGCGGCCCGCGGCCCCGCCGGCGGCACCGGGGGCACCGTGACGTTCCTCGCCGGGTCGACCCGGGTGGCCGACCGGTAAGCCGGGTCACGCCCCGGCTTACCGGTCGGCCGGGCGGCTCAGCCCTGGCGGGCGGCGTTGGCCTTCACGGCGGTGCTCACGTACTGCGCCAGGCCGGGCGCGATCTGCTCGTAGTACGCGGTGAACCGCTCGTCCGCCACGTACATCCGGCCCAGCCCCGCGTGCATCTCCGGGGAGCAGTCGTAGAAGTTCCGGCTGATCTGCTGCCGGTGCTCCTCGGCCAGGCCCATCGCGGTCGCCGAGTCGGCCGGCACCCCACCGGCCAGGGCGGCGGCGAACCGGCGCTCGACGTCGTCCCCCTCGGCCTTGACCCGCAGCCAGTCCTCCTTGGACATCGCTGCCGTCCGCCGCTGGGACTGGCTCCAGGCCTCGGTGTCGCCCCACTTCTCCTCGGCCTCGGCCGCGTACTCCTCGGGCAGCCAGTCGCCGAACACCTCGAACCGTTCCTCCGGGGTCAGGGAGATCCCCATCTGCCGTGCCTCCATCTCCTTCTCGACGGCCGCGACCATCGCCTGGGTGCGCTCGAGCCGGTCCCGCAGCAGCCGCGGGAGGACCCGCCTGCCCCCCCACGCCTCGCGAGCTCGGCGCGGGCCCCTGCAGGCAGGCCACACAGACATGCTGTCCGCCGGTGCAACGAAAGGACCGGCCTGCCCCCCGCACCTCGCAAGCTCGGCGCGGGCCCCTGCAGGCGGGCCGCAAGTACAACAGCATCCGTGAGCAGCAGCACGTTCTTTTGGCCCCGCTGCAGGGGCCCGCCGCGAGCGTGCGAGCGGTGGGGGGCAGCGGGGTCCTTCGAGTAGTGGTGCAGCGTGCGCACCGTGACGCCGGCCAGCCGGGCCAGCTCGCCCACCGTCCAGCTCATGACCCCTCCTCTCCGTGTGTTCCGGACAGGGCAGAGCAGACAGCCTGACGTCGCGTCAGGGTCAAGCCCGTTCCAGGATCCGCCTCAGACCAGCCGGCGGCGGGCCCACTTCACCCGGTACATCGCCTGGTCGGCGGCGGTGAGCAGCGCCTCGGGGGCCGAGTCGGGCGTCGAGAGGGCGACCCCGACGCTGATCCCCACCCGGTGCACCCGGCCGGCGCCGGAGGGCAGTGGGGTCTCCATCGCCGCGACCACCCGGTCGGCGACGGCCTGGGCGGCCGCGCGGTCCTCGATGCCGGGGCACAGCAGCACGAACTCGTCGCCGCCGATCCGGGCGACCGTGTCCCCCGGACGGACCGCGGCGGACAGCCGGCCGGCGGCCCCGGTCAGGACGGCGTCCCCGGCGGCGTGCCCCCACCCGTCGTTGACGGCCTTGAAGCCGTCGAGGTCGCAGTACAGGACGGCGAGCGGGGCGCCGTCCCGGCCGGCCGCGGACAGCGCCAGGTCCAGCCGGTCGACCAGCAGGCTGCGGTTGGGCAGTCCGGTGAGCGGGTCGTGCAGGGCCGCGGTGCGCAGCCGGTCCTCCAGCTCGCGCTGGGCGGTGACGTCGGACATCACGATCACGGCCCCCAGCCGGCTGCCGTCCGGGCCGCGGACCGCCGCACCGTTGCAGGAGACCACCCGGGCAGCCGAGCCGTCCGGGACGATGCTGATCTCTACGTCCTCCAGCCGCCCCTCGCGGAACAGCCGGGTGAGCGGCACCTCCCCGGGGGCCAGCAGCCGGGTGGCGTCCGCCGTCCGCAGGGTGAAGTGCTGGGCGAACTCCTCCGGAAGCAGGGTCGGGTCGCTGTCGGTGCCGTGCCACAGCCGGCTGACCCGGTTGAAGACGGTCACCCGACCGGAGGGGTCGGCCGCCACGACGGCCACCGGCAGGGCGTCGAGGAGCGCCTCGTCGAAGGCGCGGGCACTGGTCAGCGCGGCATGGGCGGCGGCGAGCTCGTCGTGCGCGGCGGTCGCCTCGGCGTGCGCGGCCGAGCTGGCCCGGGCCAGCTCGGTGGTGCGCCGGCTCTGCCGGCGGCGCTCGAGCAGCGCGACGACCACCGTGCCGAGGTCGCGCAGCCGGTCCAGCTGGTCGGCCGACAGCGCCCGGACCTCGCGGTCCTGCACGCACAGCGTGCCGACGACGCCGCCGTCGAGCTGCAGCGGCACCATCGCGTACCCGCGCACCTCGTCGCGGCGGCCATCCACCCACGGGCTGTCGCTGAACCGGTCGTCGGTGCTCAGGTCGGCGGAGGCGAACACGCTGCCGGCCTCCAGGGCGCGGGTGCACAGCGACTCGTTCCGCGGGGTGACCCGGCGCGGGAAGCCGACGCTGGCCAGCTGCGCCTGACGGTGGGTGTCCAGCACGTTCACGGTGGCCATCGCCATGCCCGTGACGGCCGCGGCGATCCGGACGATGGCGTCGAGCTCGGCGTCCTCGGGCACGTCGAGCAGGTCGACGGCGGACACCTCGGGCGTGGACACGGGCACGGCGGGACGGGCGGGCGTCAGTCGGTGCGGCCGGCGGCCAGCCGGTCGGCACGGACCCGGGCCATCGCCTGATCGGCGGCAGCGAGCAGGGACGCCGGCGTGGAATCCCGGCCGGACAGGGCCGCCCCCACGCTGATCCGCACGGGTGCGGCGACGTCGGGATCGGGGCGCAGCGGCTCGTCGAACGAGGCGGCCACCCGCTCCGCGATGCCCTCGGCGTCCTCGGGGACGACGATCCCCGGGCACAGCAGGACGAAGGTCTGGGTGCCGACCCGGGCGACCAGGTCGCCCTGGCGGACGGCGGCCACCAGCCGGCCGGCGACCTCACCGCGGGCGGTGTCGGCCACCGTCGGGCCGTGCCGGTGCTCGAGGCTGGCCAGGCCGTCCAGGTCGCAGGAGAGCACGGCCAGGCGCCCGGAGCCGGGGCCGGCCGCGGCCAGCGACAGCTCGAGCCGGTCGACCAGCAGGCTGCGCACGGGCAGGCCGGTGAGCGGGTCGCGGATCGTGCGGCTGCGCAGCCGGGAGGCGAACTCCCGCTGCGCGGCGACGACCGCCGCCGTCTGCACCAGGAGGTCCTGCGACTGCTCCAGCCGGACCGCGTCCATGACCCACTCCCGTCCCGGGGCCGGCTGTCGGCCCCCGCTCAGGACGTCGACCGTCCGCCGGGCCGTCTTGAGGACGGCGGGGCGGGATCTGCCCCCTCCGGGTCAGGCCGTGAGCGTGCGGACGGTCTCGACGATCGCGATGACGGCGAAGACCAGGAACAGCACGGCTGCCACCCGGCGGATCATCGCCACCGGCAGCCGGTCGGCCAGCCTCCTGCCCAGGAAGGCGGCCAGGCCGGAGACGACCAGCAGCGCGGCCCAGGCGCCGAGGAAGACCGACACCGGCTCGTCGTAGCGGGCGGCCAGGCCGGCGGTGGCCAGCTGGGACAGATCGCCCCACTCGGCCGCAAAGAGCACCCCGAAGGAGATGGCGGCGGCGCGGAGGAACGAGGTGTTCTCCCGGGTCTGCGCGGTGGCATCCTCGTCGGGGGCGCTGGTCGCGCTGCGCCACAGCAGGACGGCGCCGACCAGGAACAGCACCGCGACCACTCCGGTGACGAGGGCCTCGGGCAGCAGCGAGAGCAGGCTGCCGGCCGTGACGGCGATGGCGACCTGCAGGCCGAATGCGGTGCCGACGCCGACGAACACCGGCAGGGCCGGGAAGCGGGTGGCCAGCACCAGCGTCGCGAACAGCGTCTTGTCGGGGAGTTCGACCGGCAGGACCAGCACGAACGCGGCCAGGATGACCGAGGGGACCACGCCTGCTCTTCTCTGCTCACACGACCGGGCCAGGGCTGCTGCCCCTCTCGCCGGACGAGGGTAGGCGACGGCGCCGGCGGGATCAGGCCCCGGGCTCGACGGGGTGCGCGCGCTCGGCGGCGGCGGTCGCGGCGCGCAGCACCTCCTTGACCGGCAGGGCCAGTGCCCCGGCGAGCGCGGCGACGTCGTCGAACTCGACGCTCACGTTCACCACCCGGCCGGCCGACCGGGCCACCTTCACCCCGACCTCCCCGCCCAGCACCGGAACGTGGCCCTGGGTGCGGTCCAGGGCCAGCTTGGACACCGCGGAACGGCGGAGCCCGATGGTGGAGCTCGCCGACAGCACCACCTGCTGCACGGCGGCCAGCCGCGCCGGGGCGCAGAGCACCGACAGGGTGTGCGCAGGCCGGCCCTTCTTCATCAGGATCGGGGTCAGCCAGGCGTCGGCGGCACCGGCGGCGAGCAGGTCGGTGAGCACCCCGGGCCACAGCCGCGGGTCCAGGTCGTCGACGTTCGCCTCCAGCACCAGGTCGCCGCCGCCGGGTTCGCCGGCGGCGGCGTCGGCGGGCTCACCGAGGACGAGCCGGACCAGGTTGGGGTGCTCGACGGGGTCGCGGCCGCCGGCGCCGCTGCCGACCCGCTGCACCCGCATCGGCGGCAGCGTCGTCCACTGCTGGACCCGGGCGGCCAGCAGCGCCGCGCCCGTGGGCGTGCAGGTCTCCGCCGGCACCGGCCCGGCGACGACGGGCACGCCGGCGAGGAGCTCGAGGACGGCGGGCCCGGGGACCGGGACGACGCCGTGCGCGCCGCGGGCCGAGCCGCTGCCCAGCGCCACCGGTGAGGCCGACAGCCGGGCGAGCGCGAGGTGCTCGAACCCGGCGACCACGCCGACGACGTCGGCCAGCGCGTCGAGGGCGCCGACCTCGTGGAAGTGCACCTCGGCGGGTGGAACCCGGTGCACCCGCCCCTCGGCCGCGGCCAGCCGCCCGAAGACGGCCAGCGCGCCGTCCCGGACGGCCGGGGGCAGCGCGGCGGTGGCGAGCAGGCCGCGGACGTCGGCCCAGGTGCGGTGCACGTCGCTGGCCGGTGCGTGCACGTGCACCCGGGTGGCACCCAGCCCGTGCCGGGTGACCGGCTCCGCGGTGAGCGTCACCGGCTCCACCGGCAGCGCGGCGACGGCCGCGGACAGCACCCTGAGCGGTACCCCGGCGTCCACGAGCGCCCCGAGCAGCATGTCGCCGCTCGCGCCGGCGGAGCAGTCCAACCACCCGATGGTCATGCCGTGATCATCGATGACACTGTCGTCCTCCGGACGACACCGCGGCCACGTGCCGTTCCCGGCTGGCGTGGAGCCGTTGACCGTGTCCCCGTCGGGGAGCCTCCGGCCCCCGCGACGAGGCCACTCCGGCCAGGAGCCGTCCCCCGGTCCGGCTGGACCGTCACCGCATCCCCGTGTGGCTCGGTCCGGAAGTCGGGTCCGTCGCGACGACCGAGCACCCGGCCCGCTGCGCGGTCCGCATCATCAACCCCGGCTACTCCGCCGCGCGATCCTTGCCGCGAAGACCCCGGCCGACCAGCCGTTGTCGATGTTGCTGACCACGACGCCGGGGGCGGCGGAGTTCAGCATGGTCAGCAGCGCGCCGAAGCCGCCGAAGGAGTTCGGCTGCCCGGCCGAGGTGGGAACGGCGACGATCGGGACCTCGGTGAGGCCGCTGACCACGCCGGCGAGCGCGGCATCCAGCCCGGCGACGACGACCAGGCAGTCGACCTCGGTGAGCAGCGACGAGTCGGTGAGCAGCGGGCGCAGGCGGCTGCCCCCGACGTCGTCGACCCGGACGACCGCGGTACCGGTGACCCGGGCGACGAAGGCGGCCTCGGCCGCGATCGGGGTGTCGCCGCTGCTGGCGCACAGCACGCCGACCCGGCCCACCGGCTCGGGCAGCGGGCCGACGGCGCAGGACATCGCGGCGTGGTCCATCGTCGTGTACGCGTCGTGCTCGCTGGCCAGGGCGACCAAGGTGTCGGCGTCGGCCCGGACCACCAGGGCGGCGCGGTCGGGGAACTCGCGGCGGGCCGCACGCACCAGGGCCAGCACCTGCTCGGTGCTGCGGCCGGTGCCCCAGATGATGTCCGGGCCGACCGGCACGGCCGGCTCGCGGGACGGCGCGGCCGCGGTGCCGGCGACCGGCGCCGGCGGCGCGGCCGGGGAGATGGTGCGGGTTCCGGTGGCGCGCGGGCCGCCGCCGAACAGCTCGTCCAGCGGGCTGCGCGGGCGGGCCGGCGCCTCGTCGGCCGGGGGCTCGACGAGCAGCGGGGCGAACCCGCCCGCGGCGTCGGCGAGGTCGTCGGCGTCGTCGTCGGCCCGGTATCCGGGGTCGTCCTCCAGCGGTCGGGCGCTCACGTCGCCGACCCTAACCGCCGGCCCGGCCGTGCCGGGGACGTCGGCGGAGGCCGTGTCGGCAGGCGCCGGCCCGCTCGCGGCGGGCGTGTCACCGGGCGTGTCGTCGGGCGTGTCCCCGGTGCCGAGGGCGCCGTCGTCGGCGAGCGTCTGGGTCACCCCGGACAGCCGGACCACGCGGTCGCGGCCGCCGCGCTTGGCCTCGTAGAGCACGCCGTCAGCGGCGGCGAACAGGGTGCGGCGGTCGTCGCCGCGGGCCGCGGAGGCGACGCCCACGCTGATCGTGACCGGCACGTCGACGCCGAGGGAGGACCAGTCGTGCACCGCGATCGAGCGGCGGATGCGCTCCATCGCCCGCTCGCCCTGCTCGGCGGTGGTGTCGGGGAGCAGGATGACGAACTCGTCGCCGGCCCAGCGGCACACCTCGTCGGTGTCGCGGCACCCGTCGACCAGCAGCTGGCCGACGGCCCGCAGCACCGCGTCACCGCCCGGGTGGCCGGCGGCGTCGTTGATCGACTTGAACCGGTCGATGTCGACGACGGCCAGCGCCGGCACGCTGCCCGCGGTGAGCAGCCCGTCCAGCCGGGCCTCGGCGTACCGCCGGTTGGGGAGGTGCGTGAGCGGGTCCTCGTAGGCCTGCCGGCGCAGCTGCCCGGCGGCCCGCTCGGTCTCCAGCAGGCTCTTGCGGCGGCCGAAGAGCTCCACCCAGCGGGTGCGTCGCTCATCGACCCGGTCGAGCTCGTCGGCGAGGTAGGCCTGCAGGTACGGCAGCGCCCGGGCGGCGTCGTCCAGCTCGGCGTGCAGCGTGCACAGCTCCCGCAGCGCGGCCCGCCGCAGCCGGGGCAGGCCCTGCTCGGTGGCCAGCGCCAGCGCCGCCGCGAGGTGGTCGTCGGCCGCGCGACGGTCGTCGGACCGGCGCAGCGCACGGCCCAGCCCGAGCTGGGCCGAGGCGGTCAGCTCGGCCTCGTCGGCGGCCTCCGTGGCGGGTACGGCCGACCGCAGCAGCGTGACGGCGGCCTCGTGCTCGCCCAGGCCGGCCAGCGCCCAGCCGTGCACGACCTGCGCCTCCAGCACCCCCGGGTCGTCGGTGGGCAGCCGGCCCAGCGCCCGGACGGTGAGCTCGCGGGCCTCGGCGAACCGGGGCGCCGCCGCCTCCGGGGCGTCCTCGTCGAGCAGGCCCTCACCGACCTCGGCGCACAGCGCGGCGAGCCGGGTGGCGGCCTCGGCGGCGACCGCGGATGCCGTCCGCCCGTCCGGACGCGGCTCGCCGGGAGTTTGCTGGGCGGCCAGCTCGGCGGTGTCGGCCGCGCGACGCTGGTAGTCCAGGGCGAGCGGCATGAGCTCGAGGTCGGCCAGCACGCCGGCCAGTGAGCACAGCGTGTGCACCAGCAGCGGGGTCGGGGGGAGGCCCGGGTCGAGCAGGCTGGCCGCCTCGACCGCTTCGTCCATCGCGGCGTCGACCCGGCGGGAGAGCAGCTCGATGCGGGCGTGCCGGGCCAGGCCGGCGGCACGCTGGAGATCGTCGTCCTGGGCGTCGAAGGCCGCCCGCGCCGACCGCACCAGGGCGATCGCCAGCGCGGCGTGCGTCGCGGACTCGGCGCGGCCGTCGGTGGCCGGCGCCGGGGTGGGTGTGGCCGTCGCTGGGTCGTGCAGCCCGGCGACGCCGGTGTGCAGATCCAGGGCGGCATCCTGCTCGGGGCCGCCCTCGACGAGCGGGTCGCCGACCAGCGACCAGCCGGCCCGCCGCAGCCGGCGGACCAGCAGCTCGGCGTGCAGCGTGTCGGCCCAGGCCCGGGCCAGTGGCGGCAGCGGCGGGGTGCCGGGCTCGGTGGCCGGCACCGCGAGCGCGCCGTCGATCTCGGCGAGCAGCGCCTCGGCGGTGTCCAGCTGCCCGTTGGCCAGCGCCGAGGTCACCTGCTGGTGCAGGACTCCGGGTGGCACGAGCGCACTGTGCCTGGTGCCGGCCCGGGAGTCACGCACCTGCGCCCTGCTGGCACGTCGCGCGCGGCCCGGGCTGCCGGCCGGGCCGCGGGGGCCCCGCGAGGCGCGCAGGTTCATTGCCCCTCCTCGCTGGCGCTCGTCGGGCAGCTTCGCCCGGTTGCTGTGCTCCTGCGTGAGCTCGCGAGCTCGCTCACGAGGCCACCTCGCCGTCGTCGAACGCCCAGCCCGGCGGCCGGGCGGCCTGGCTGCCGAGGACCTCGGCGACCAGGTCGTCCACGGAGGCGGTCATCGGCAGCGGGCGGCCGGCGGGCTGGGTGCCGGCCTGGCCGGCGGTCGTCGCGCGCACCCGGTTGCGCCCGCTGCGCTTGGCGCCGAACAGGTGCAGGTCGGCGGAGTCGAACAGGGCCCGCCACGAGTGCGGGCCGCCGACCCGGTCGGGGGCGGCGGTCGCGACCCCGATGCTGACCGTGATCGGCCGGTGCACCGGCAGCGCGGCCCAGTCGGCGTCGGCGACGGCGGTGCGCAGCCGCTCCATGGCGACCACGGCCTGTGGCTCGGCGGTCGCGGGCAGCAGCACGACGAACTCGTCACCGGCCCAGCGGTACACCTCGTCACCGGTGCGGCTGTGCACCCGCAACAGCTCGGCGATCCGGCGCAGCACCGCGTCCCCGTGCACGTGGGAGCTGGCGTCGTTGACGGCCTTGAACCCGTCGACGTCGACCACGGCCAGCGAGACCGGGCCGGCCTCGAAGTCGAGCTCGGCCATCCGCCGCTCGGCGTTGCGCCGGTTGCCCAGCCCGGTCAGGGCGTCCTCCATCGCGTGCCGGCGGAGGACGGCGGTCTGTCGCTGCGCCTCTCGCAGCCGGCTGCGGCGCACGAACATCTCGGCCCAGAGCTCGCGCCCGCGGAGGTGGGCGCGGGTGGTCTCGGCGCGGTAGGCCTCCAGCCAGTGCAGGGCCTCGGCGCTGTGGCCCAGCGTGGCCGATGCCTGGCCGAGCTCCAGCAGGCACTGGCGGTACCGCCGCCGGTCGCCGGCGGCGGCGAACGCGCCGGCCGCGTCCACCAGCAGGTCGATGGCCTCCTCGCCGGGCCCGGTCGGTGCCGGCGCGGGAACCGGCTGGGCGGCGGACGTGCCGGTGACCGCCGCGGCCGCGTCGCGCTCGCCGAGGGAGAACAGCAACCGGGCGAGCACCAGGTCGGCGTGGCCGAGCAGGTGCAGGCCGCCGCCGTCGCCCTCGATCCGTCCGCGCACCCGGCGCAGCGGGGTCAGCGCCTCGTCCAGCTGCCCGGCGAGCGTCATCGCCCAGGCGGTCACCACCGCGAGCAGGTCCTCCTCGGGCTCCGGTGCGCTCCAGGGGAGTTCCCGGGCGGAGGTGGCGCAGCCCAGCGCCACCGCGGCCAGCTCGCGGGAGCGGGGGAGGTCGCCACGCCGGTGCACGGTCTGGGCCAGCTCCGCGTGCTGCTGGGCGCTCAGCCGCAGCAGGCGCCAGCGGTCGGCGACGTCGGGCAGCGCGTCGGCGACCCGGGAGCCGCGCAACGCCTGGGCGGCGGCGAGCTCCTCGAGGTCGAGCAGGGTGAGCGCCCGGGAGAGCCAGTAGTGGGCCTGGTGCAGCGCGCGGCTGGGCTCGCCGGTGCCGGCCTGGTCGGCGAGCAGGCTGGCGTCGACGGCCAGGTGCAGGGCCGCGTCGAGGCGGTCGGCGGCCACCTCGACGTGCGCCAGGTAGGCCAGGGTGAGCGCGCGCTCGGCCGTCGGCGGGCAGCGTTCCAGGTCGGCGCGGGCGGCGGCGACGTCGGCGGCAGCAGCGTCCAGGTCGCCGCCGTCCAGCTGCGTGCGGGCGGCGAAGGCACCGGCCCAGGCGTCCCAGCACGGCGAGCCGGCGGTGCGGAACGCACCCTCGACCGCGGCGAACTCGGTGCCGAAGGCCCCGGCGTCCCCTGCGTCGCTGACGGCGAGCAGGCGCCAGCGGGCCGCCTCGAGCTGCTGCTCGTCGACGGCCTCGGGCCCGGGGGTCACGGATTCCTCCAGTCAACTGACGGTTGACGCAGCAGCTGCGCAACCGGCCGGTGACGAGGCAGCTCCCCCCGTGCCGGGCGCCTGCCCCGACACGGCCGCACTACCCTCGCCGGATGCCTGGTACAGCTCCGACGAGGTTCGCCTATCTCGGCCCCGAGGGTACCTTCGCCGAGGCCGCGCTCCGCATCCTCGGTGCCCCTCGCGAGGAGGAGGCCCGCCCCGAGCCCAGCGTGGGGGCCGCGCTGGCCGCCGTGCGCGCCGGGAACTGCGACGCCGCCCTGGTCCCGTTGGAGAACTCCGTCGAGGGATCGGTGCCCGCGACGATGGACGGGCTGGTCACCGGCGCGCCCCTGGTGATCACCCGGGAGGTCTTCCTGGCGGTGGCGTTCGTGCTCGCCGTCCGCCCGGGGACGACGGTCGCCGACGTCCGCACGGTCGCCAGCCATCCACACGCGCTGGCCCAGTGCCGGAGCCGGCTCGCCGGGTTGCTGCCCGGCGCCGAGGTGGTCGTCGCCGCCTCCACCGCCGACGCCGCCCGCCGGGTCGCCGCCGGCGAGTGGGACGCCGCGGTGTGCGCGCCGATCGCCGCGCAGCGGTACCGGCTGACCGCGCTCGCCGAGGATCTCGCCGACCACCCGGGGGCGGTGACCCGCTTCGTGCTGGTCACCCGGCCCGGGCCGCTGCCGGCACCCACCGGCGCGGACAAGACGACCGTCACCGTGGTGGTCGACGACCGGACCGGCGCGCTGCTGGACCTGCTCGCGGAGTTCGCCGTCCGGGGGATCAGCCTCACCCGGATCGAGTCGCGGCCGACGAGGGAGCGCCTGGGCGTCTACTCCTTCTCCATCGACTGCGAGGGGCACGTCGCCGACCGCCGGGTGGGGGACGCGCTGGCCGCGTTGCACCGGCTCTGCGCCGATGTGCGGTTCCTGGGCTCCTACCCGCGGGCGGACGCCCTGCCGGGCAAGCCGGTCGACGAGCACGTGGCCGACCCGGCGTTCGCCGACGCCGAGGAGTGGCTGGCCCGGATCCGGGAGGGGGAGGCCGACTGAGCGCGTGGAGTACACCGCACCGCCTTCGCTCGTCACGCTGGTGACCCAGTGTGCTCCATCGGCAACCGATGGCAACCCCCCGGCGGGACCAGTTCGTCACACGCGACAACTCCGGTCACAGCTGCGTGTCGCTGCGGGCCTTCCGGTGAACCGGCTGGTAACGCTCGCCGGGCCGGAAGGGCTCAGGACGCGGCGGTCGACGGGGCGGTGTTCCCCGGCGGGGCCGCGCCGGCACCGTCCGGCGCGGTGCGCAGGTACTCCACCGCGCGGTAGGAGGCGGCGAGCAGCGGAACGGCGAACAGCGCACCGGCGATGCCGGCCAGCAGTGTTCCGGCCGTCACGGCCAGCAGGATGGCCGCCGGGTGCAGGTGCAGCGCCCGGCCCATGATGACCGGCTGCAGCACGTTGCCCTCGAGCTGCTGGACGACCAGGACGACGACCAGCACGATCACCGCGTCGGTGAAGCCGTTGGTGACCAGCGTGACCAGGACGGCCACCGCCCCGCTCAGCGTGGCCCCGAAGATGGGCACGAACGCCCCGATGAACGTCAGCAGCGTCAACGAGATCCACAGCGGGACGTCCAGCAGGAACAGCGCGGCGCCGATCCCGACGGCGTCGATCAGGGCGACGACGATCACCCCGCGCACGTAGTGGGACAGGGTGTCCCATGCTGCCCGCCCCGCTCCGTCGACCCGCGTGCGCGCCCGGTCGGGCACCCGGTCGAGCAGCCACGACCACATCTGCCCGCCGTCCTTGATCAGGAAGAACGTGAGGAAGGCGGTGAGGACGAGCGCGGCGAGCAGGGAGAGCCCCAGGCGTGCGCCGTCCGCCGGGGCCGGGGTGGCCGCGTAGATCTGGGTGACGATCTCGTTGCGGAGCTCGGACACCCGGGTCGGGTCCAGGCCCAGCGGCCCCTCGATCAGCCAGACCCGGATCCGGTCGACGCCGGCGGCCAGCGGGCGGGTGAGGTCCTGCAGCTGGGCGACGGCCCGGAACCCGATCAGGACCCCGATGCCGGCGACGACGGCGAACGGCGCCAGGACGCCCACCAGCGCCGACACCCCCCGCGGCACGCCGCTGCGGGTCAGGCGCCGGGCGATCGGCCCGGCCAGCGCGGCCAGCAGCAGGCCCACCAGCAGCGAGAGGGTCAGCAGCGGCAGCCGGAAGAGCAGCCAGAAGGCGAGCCAGGCGACCCCCGCCCCGGCGAGCACGGCCCCGGACACCGCCAGGACCCGCAGCGTCCAGGCAGGCACCACCCCGGTCGGGGTCCGGTCGACGCCGGGCCCGCCGTCGACGTCCGGAGCGGAACCGTCGGGAACCGGTCGACCGGCGCCCGGGGTGCTGGGGGCACCCGTGGATCGGCGTCTCATCGTGGCCCGTCTGCTCGGCCGGGCACGACGGGCCCGGCGGTGAAAGGAGGAAGGAGGAGGAAGGAGGCGGGTCTAGTCGCCGCCCTCCCCGAAGACGTCGATCCGGTCGGCGGAGAGGGCGAGATCGCCGCCGGCCGCCGCCAGGAAGGCATCCGGTTCCTCCAGCAGGGCGTCGGCGGCCACGCCGAAGTCCGCCTCGAAGGTGTCGGGCCGGACCCGGACGACCGTGCCGGAGACCTCGACGACGTCGCCGCGGTCGAGTTCCGGGAACGGGACGGCCGACAGCACGGCGATGGGGTCGCCGGTGCCACCGTCGGCGCGGAACGCGGTGCCGACCCCCGTCGACGGGATCACCTCCGCGACCACGGCGCGCACGCTGGTCGTCCGGCCGACGAGGTCCTCGCCGATGCCGGGGAAGCCCTCCCCGGGCGGCCCGCCGTCGGCCGGGGCCTCACCGGAGGGGTCGGCGGGCGCGGCGGGGGTGGAGCTGCCGCTGTCCTCCAGGGTCGCCACCCGGTCCTCGAGGGTGTCCACCCGCCCCTCGAGCGTGTCGACCCGGTCCCGCAGGTCCGCCAGGCCCTCGGTGGTCCCCGCGCTCGGCGCCGGCTCGGCGGGGTCGGTGCAGCCGGCCACCCCGGTCAGCGCCAGGACGGCGGCCGCGAGGGCGGTCAGCCCGCGGCGCCGCCGCGCGCGGCGACCGTCGTGCTGCACCACGATCCCTCCCCACCCCGCTGCGCTCGTCCTCGTGGACCCACTGCGGACGCCCATGTCCCCGGTGTGCCCGCTGCGGCGACGGGATCGCGCTGCGGCCCCGGACCGACACGCACTTGTCACAATCCCCGACCTGGTGGCCTCAGAGGTAGAGACCCGTCGACTCCTCGATCCGCTCCGCGGCGACGGCGTGCACGTCGCGCTCGCGCAGGATGATCAGGTCCTCGCCGTGCACCTCGACCTCGTGCTGGTCCTCCGGGGAGAACAGCACCTGGTCGCCGACCTTGATCTGCCGCACGGTCGGCCCCACCGCCCGGGCCTCGCCCCACACCAGGCGCTTGGCCACCTGCGCGGTGGCGGGGATCAGGATGCCGCCGCTGGACCGGCGGTCGCCGTCCTCGCGGCGCAGCGACACCAGCAGCCGGTCGTGCAGCATCTTGATCGGCAGCCCGCTGGCGCCGGTGGTGGGGCGAACGTCGTCCTGGGGCACGTCGGCCGACGCTACCCGCGGCCCCCTCCGGTCGTGGCCCGAGCTTGCGAAGGGCTCGTGGGAGGGGGTCCTTCTGCTACGCCCAGCCGAGGGCGTGCAGCCGGTCGTCGTCGATGCCGAAGTGGTGCGCGATCTCGTGGACGACGGTGATCGTGACCTCCTCGACCACCTGGTCCTCGTCGTCGCAGATGTCGCAGATGGCCGACCGGTAGATCATGATCCGGTCCGGCAGGGCCCCGCCGTAGTCCCAGCCGCGGTCGGTGAGCGCGTACCCGTCGTAGAGGCCGAGCAGGTCCGGCTCCTCGTCGTTGCGGTCCTCGACCAGCACCACGACGTTGTCCAGCAGGGCCATCAGCTCGGCCGGGACCTCGTCGAGGGCGTCGGCGACCAGCTCCTCGAACCGGTCCTGGGGCAGGGCGTCCATCAGCTCACCAGCTGGTCGGCAGCGGCCGGCCCTCCTCGTACCCGGCGGCGCTCTGCACCCCCAGCACGGCCCGCTCGTGCAGCTCGTCCACCGTGCGGGCGCCGGCGTAGGTGCAGGCCGAGCGGACGCCGGCGACGATCCCGTCGATCAGGTCCTCCACGCCCGGCCGGGCCGGGTCCAGGTACATCCGCGAGGAGCTGATGCCCTCCTCGAACAGGCCGGCGCGGGCCCGGTCGAAGCCGCTCTGGGTCGACGTCCGGGCGCGCACGGCGCGGGCCGAGGCCATCCCGAAGCTCTCCTTGTACTGCCGGCCGTCGCCGTCGGTGTTCAGGTCGCCGGCGCTCTCGTAGGTGCCGGCGAACCAGGAGCCGACCATCACGTTGGCCGCCCCCGCGGCCAGGGCCAGGGCGACGTCGCGGGGGTGGCGGACCCCGCCGTCGGCCCACACCTGCCGGCCCAGCGCACGGGCGGCCGCGGCGCACTCCTCGACGGCGGAGAACTGCGGCCGGCCGACGCCGGTCATCATCCGGGTGGTGCACATGGCGCCCGGCCCGACGCCCACCTTCACCACGTCGGCACCGGCCTCGATCAGGTCGCGGGTGCCCTCGGCGGTGACCACGTTGCCGGCGACGACCGGGGTGGACCCGGCCACCGTCCGCACGGCGCGGACGGCCTCGATCGCCTTCTCCTGGTGCCCGTGCGCGGTGTCCACGACGAGGACGTCGACCCCGTGCGCCAGCAGCGCAGCGGCCTTGCCGGCGACGTCGCCGTTGATGCCGACCGCGGCCGCGGTGAGCAGCTCCCCCCGGGCGTCGACGGCCGGCTGGTAGAGGGCCGAGCGCAGCGCGCCCTTGCGGGTGATCACGCCGACCAGCCGGTCGCCCTCCACGACCGGGGCGGCCTGCACCCGCTCCTCGGTGAGCACCTCGAAGACCTTGGGCAGGTCGGTTCCGGCCGGGATGGTCAGCGGGCCGGGGGTCATCACCTCCGACAGCTGGGTGAACCGGTCCACTCCCTGGCAGGCGCCGTCGGTGACCAGACCGACCGGGCGGCCCTCCTCGACGACGACCACGATCCCGTGCGCGCGCTTGCCCATCAGCGACAGCGCCTCGCCGACGGTGGAGCTGCGGCCCAGCGTGATCGGGGTGTCGTAGACGGGGTGCCGGGCCTTGAGCCAGGACACGACCTCGCCGACGACGTCGATCGGGATGTCCTGGGGCAGCACGGCCAGGCCGCCGCGGCGGGCGACCGTCTCGGCCATCCGCCGTCCCGAGATCGCGGTCATGTTGGCGACCACGACCGGGATCGTCGTCCCCACCTGGTCGGGGGTGGTCAGGTCGACCTCCAGCCGGGAGCCGACCGCGGACCGGCCCGGCACCATGAAGACGTCGGCGTAGGTCAGGTCGGTGGCGGGGCGGTCGCCGAGGAAGCGCATGCGGCCATTGTCCCGCACCCTCGCGCCAGCGAGGTGTTCCGCACGCCGACGGGCCCGCCCGGTCCCCGGCGTGCGGGACGAACGCGCCGGGAGTTCTGTCGTGAGCGGTGCGGAGCCCGGAGGGTTCCCGCCGCGCGCGACGAAGCGGCTCAGCGCGAGTGGGGCACGGCGCCTGGCCGCGGTGTCATCCGGAGGATGACAACATTGCACCGTGATCGACCTGCGACTCGTGCGTGAGCACCCCGACCTCGTCCGTGCCAGCCAGCGGGCGCGTGGTGCCGACGAGTCCCTGGTCGACGCGCTGCTCGCCGCCGACGCCGGACGGCGCGCGGCCGTGCAGGCCGCCGACGACCTCCGCGGCGCGCAGAAGGCCGCCTCGCAGGCGGTGCGCGGCGCCTCGCCGGAGGAGCGGCCCGCGGTGCTGGAGAGGGCCAAGGCGCTCAGCACCCAGGTGCGGGCGGCCGAGGAGGCCGAGCGGGCCGCCGACGCGGCCCTGCGCGCGGTCCACCTCCGCATCCCGAACGTCGTGCACCCCGACGTCCCGCCGGGCGGTGAGGACGACGCGGTGACGCTGCGCACCGTCGGCGAGGTGCCCGGCTACGACTTCGAGGTCCGGGACCACCTGCAGATCGGCGAGGCCCTCGGCGCGATCGACATGGAGCGCGGCGCGAAGGTCTCCGGCGCCCGGTTCTACTTCCTCACCGGCCCGGGCGCGCTGCTGGAGTTCGCGCTGGCCCAGCTGGCGATCACCCGGGCCGTCGCGGCCGGTTTCATCCCGGTGGTGGCCCCGGCGCTGGTCAAGCCCGAGGCCATGGAGGGCACCGGCTTCCTCGGCGAGCACGACGAGGAGGTCTACCGGGTCGAGCGCGACGACCTGTACCTGGTCGGCACCTCCGAGGTGGCGATCGCCGGCATGCACAGCAACGAGGTGCTCGACCTGTCCGCCGGCCCGCGCCGCTACGCCGGCTGGTCGTCCTGCTTCCGCCGCGAGGCCGGCTCCTACGGCAAGGACACCCGCGGCATCATCCGCGTGCACTGGTTCGACAAGGTCGAGATGTTCAGCTTCTGCGCACCCGAGGAGGCTGCCGCCGAGCACCGGCGGCTGCTGCAGTGGGAGGAGGAGTTCCTGCAGGCGCTGGAGCTGCCCTACCGGGTGGTCGACATCGCCGCCGGGGACCTCGGCACCAGCGCGGCCCGCAAGTTCGACATCGAGGCGTGGTTCCCCAGCCAGGGCACCTACCGCGAGCTGACGAGCACCTCGGACTGCACCACCTTCCAGGCCCGCAGGCTCGCCATCCGCACCCGCGACGCCGACGGCCGGCCGCAGCCGGCGGCCACCCTCAACGGCACCCTGTGTGCGATCGCCCGCACCATCGCCTGCCTGCTCGAGGTGCACCAGCAGGCCGACGGCTCGGTGCACGTGCCGGTCGCCCTGCGGCCCTGGCTGGGCGGTCACGCGGTGCTCACCCCCGGCATGGCGCTGGCGCCGGTGGCGGCCCCGGGGCTGGTCGGGTGAGCACCCGACTCCCCGCGCGTGCCGCCAACGGCCTCACCTCGCCGCACGCCGCGGCCGGGGCACGCGAGGTGGTCGATCTCGGCGACCTCGCCGCCGAGCTCGACGGCTGGCGTCCGCGGCTGGTGGCCACCGACCTGGACGGGACGCTGCTCGACTCCGCGGGCGGGGTCAGCCCCCGCACCCGGGCCGCGCTGGCCGCGTGCTGGGACGCCGGCATCCCGGTCGTCGGGGTGACCGGCCGGGGCCCGCGGCTGCTGGACAGCGTCCGCGGGGCGGTCGGCGGCCGGGGCATCGCCGTCCTCGCCCAGGGCGGGTACGTCGTCCGCTTCGGCACCGACGGCGGCCGGGACGAGGTGCTGCGCACCGTGGGCATGGCGCGGGACGACGCGACGGCGGTCATCGCCGCGATCGAGGATGTCGCCGGCGAGCTGATCGTCGCCGTCGAGGACGCCGCCGAGCAGGCCGAGGCGCTGCAGGACGGTGAGCTGGCCCCGCTGCGCGTGCAGCACGGCTTCGACTGGCCCTACCCCGAGCCCGCGCACCTGCTGCCGCGCCACGACGTGCTGCCGGTGGGGGCGGTGCTGAAGGTCTTCCTGCGCTCGTCGTCGCTGGGGGAGGACGAGCTGCTCGGCATCGCCCAGCGGGTGGTCGACCCGGCGGTCGCCGAGCTCACCCACGCGGGGCTGGGCTTCATCGAGGTGCTGCCCCCCGGCGTCACCAAGGCCACCGGTCTGGCCGTGGTGCTCGACACCTACGGCCTGGCCTTCCCCGACGTGCTCGTGTTCGGCGACATGCCCAACGACCTGCCGATGATCGACGCGGTCACCGAGGCCGGCGGCCGGGCGGTGGCCATGGCCAACGCGCACCCGGCGGTACGCGCCGCGGCGGCCGGGCGCACCAGCGGGCACGACGCCGACGGCGTCGCCCGCTACCTCGAGACCGTGCTGGCCGGGATCGACAGCGGTCGCGAGGCCGCCGGTGTCTGACTGGCGGCCGCGGCTGATCGCCAGCGACATGGACGGCACGCTGCTGCGCAGCGACGAGACGGTGAGCGCGCAGACCCGGGCGGAGCTGGACCGCTGGCGCGACGACGGCGTCCCGGTGGTGCTGGCCACCGGCCGGCCGCCGCGGTGGATGGCCGGCATCCGCGACGTGATCGGCTCCGGGACGGCGATCTGCTGCAACGGCGCCGTGCTGCTCGACCTCGGCGGGCTCACCGTGCTCGAAGAGTTCCCGGTGCAGCCGGAGGTGCTGCGGGAGATCACCGCCGGGCTGCGGGCCGGCGAGCCGACCACCTGGTTCGCCGTCGAGTACGGCGACCAGTTCCGGCACGAGCCGGTGTACCAGCCGCGCTGGGACGTCAACGCTCCCGGCGTCGCCGTCGCCACGCTGGAGGAGATGGTGGCCCGGCCGGTCGCCAAGCTGCTCGCCCGGCACGAGTCGATGCCGCGGGACGCCTTCGTCGCGCTGGTCGAGGAGGTGGTGGGCGACCGGGCGACGGTCACCAACAGCTCCACCGACGCGCTGGCCGAGATTTCGGCGCGCGGGGTCACCAAGGCCACCGGGCTCGCCCGGGTCGCCGGCGACCTGGGGCTGGGGCCGGGCGACGTCGTCTACTTCGGTGACATGCCCAACGACGTCGCCGCGTTCGACTGGGTGCGCGAGGGCGGGGGCCGCGCAGTGGCGATGGCACACGCCCATCCGGAGGTGCTCGCCGCGGCCACCGACGTCACCGGCACCAACGACGCCGACGGGGTGGCGGCCTTCCTGGCGAGCCTGCCCCGCAGCTGAGCCGGACACCACCGCCGGAGCGGTTGCGGATTCCGGACCCGCCGGCCTGCCGGGTTCAGGTGCCGCCCCCGGCTGCCGATGACGGCAGGACCGGGCGTGCTGGACGCCCCCTCGTCAGGAGAGCGCAGATGGCAGTCCCCGACCTCGATGTCCGCACCTCCGACGGCTCGGCCGGCCGAGCCGTGCTGGCCCGCGTGGGCCTGCGTGGCCGGCTGCTCGCCGCGATCCTGCTGGTCGCGCTGACCACGCTGGCCGTCGGCGCCTTCGGGGTGCAGCGGATGTCGGTTCTCAGCGCCGACGCCGAGCGGGTCTACACCGAGGGAGCGGTGCCGCTCAAGGAACTGCAGACGCTGCAGGCCGCCTGGTGGATCCACGAGGCGTACTCGGCGCGGTCCAACATCGTCAGCGCCGGCCCCGCGGTGAACGCGCAGGACGCCGCGTCCGCAGCCGAAGCGCAGGAGGCCCTGGAGGCCCAGGGCGCCGTGGTCGCGGCTGCCCCGCTCGCACCCGGGGTGGCCGACCGTTTCGCCGAGTACCAGGCGGCGGCGGCCAGCTACTTCCAGCTGCAGCGGGACCTGCAGGCGTCGCTGGCCGGCAACGACATGGTGACCGCAGCCGCGACGATCGGGCAGATGAAGGAGTTCGAGGCCGTCGCGGTGGAGGCGCTGGGAGAGTCCACCGAGGCGCAGAGCCGCGTCGCCGCGGACACCGCCGCGATGGCGCGCGACACCTACGCCGCGGCGCGGAACTGGACGGTCGTGGTGGTGGCGCTGGGCCTGGCGGTCGCCGTGGTGCTCGCCCTGCTGGTCGTGCGGTCGGTGACCCGGCCGGTGCAGCGGGTGCGGCAGGTGCTCGACCAGGTGGCCGACGGCGACCTGAGCGTGCGGGTCGGGGAGACCGGCGGCGCCGAGATCGGCGAGGTCGCCCGGTCGCTGGACCACACCCTCGATGCGTTGTCGGGCGTGCTGACGCTGGTGGGCGCCTCGGCGAACCGGCTGGAGACCGCGTCGCGGAAGCTGAGCACTGCCTCCGACGCGATCGCCGACAACGCGCAGACCGCGGCGGGTCAGGCGGACGTGGTGGTGGCGTCGGCCGGTGACGTGGCCTCGAGCGTGGACACGGTGGCGACGGGGTCGCAGCAGATGGAGGCGGCGATCCGGGAGATCAGCCAGAACGCGACGGAGGCCTCGCGGGTGGCCGGTCAGGCCGTGGGTGTGGCCGAGGCGACGACGCGGACGGTGGGGAAGCTGGGTGACTCCTCGACCGAGATCGCCGCGGTGGTGAAGCTGATCAACGGGATCGCGGAGCAGACCAACCTGCTGGCGCTGAACGCCACGATCGAGGCCGCGCGGGCCGGGGAGGCCGGCAAGGGCTTCGCGGTGGTGGCCAGTGAGGTGAAGGAGCTGGCGCAGGAGACGGCGCGGGCCACGGAGGACATCTCCCAGCGGGTGGCGGCGATCCAGGCCGACACCGCCGGGGCGGTGGACGCGATCGGTCAGATCAGTTCGGTGATCGGGGAGATCAACGACTTCCAGGCCACGATCGCCGCCGCGGTGGAGGAGCAGACCGCCACCACGAACGAGATGAACCGGAACGTCGGGGAGGCCGCGGACGGCTCCCGGTCCATCGCCAGCGCGATCACCGGCCTGGCGGCCGGCACCCAGCAGACCAACGACCGGGTCGCCGACGCCCAGCTGGCCGCGGCCGAGCTGTCGCGGATGAGCAGCGAGCTGCAGGACGCCGTCCGCAGGTTCACCGTCTGACGGCGGACCACCAGCACCGTCCGAGGGCAGGGAACCCTGCCCCCGTCGTCCTAGAGGTACTGCCCCCCGCCGGGGCGGACCTCCGGGCCGGCCTGCTGGCCGCCGGGCAGCGCCTTGCGCCGCATCTCCTCCAGCTGCGCCCGGGCGGCCATCTGCTGGGCGAACAGTGCGGTCTGGATGCCGTGGAAGACGCCCTCCAGCCAGCCGACCAGCTGGGCCTGGGCGATCCGCAGCTCGGCGTCCGACGGCGTCTCGTCCTCGGCGAAGGGGAGGGTGATCCGCTCGAGCTCCTCGCGCAGCTCCGGGGCCAGCCCCTGCTCCAGCTCGCGGATCGAGGAGGCGTGGATGTCGCGCAGCCGGTTGCGGCTGGCGTCGTCCAGCGGAGCCGCCCGGACCTCCTCCAGCAACTGCTTGATCATCGTGCCGATCCGCATGACCTTGGCGGGCTGCTCGACCAGGTCGCCGATGGCCGCCGCGCCGTCATCCTCGCCGTCGGCCGGCATGGGCATCGAGCCCACCGGCTGACCGTCGGGCCCCACTACGAGGACCTGCTGGGGGCGCTGCCCGCCGTTTCCTGCTGCCGTCATGCCCCCCATCCTGCCTGCTGGCCGCCGAGCAGGTGCGGGCGCGGTCGGGTCCGGGAGCTCGCGGCGGGCCGTTCCGGCCGGTCGGCGGCGGACCGGCCGGGAGGTGGCCACTGACTAGGCTCGCGGCATGTCATCGGGGGGCGGGCGGCTGGACGTCGCCCGTGTCCGCGGGCTGTTCCCCGGCCTGTCCGACGGGTTCGTGCACGCCGACGCCCCGGCCGGTTCACTGGTCCCCGAGAGCGTCATCCGCGCGGTCTCCCAGGCGATGCGGGTGCCGATCGCCAACCGCGGCGGCGTCTTCCCCGCCTCCGCCCGGGCCGAGCAGCTCGTCTCCGGTGCGCGCTCGGCGGTGGCCGACCTGGTCGGCGCGACGCCGGCGGGCGTCGTCCTCGGGGCCAACATGACCAGCCTGACCTACTCGCTCGCCCGGGCGCTGGCCAAGCAGTGGCGGCCCGGCGACGAGGTCGTGGTCAGCCGGCTGGACCACGACGCGAACGTGCGCCCGTGGATGCAGGTCGCCGACGAGACCGGCGTGCAGGTCCGGTGGGCCGAGGTCGACATCGAGACCGGCGAGCTGCCCGTCTGGCAGTACGACGAGCTGCTCACCCCGCGCACCCGGCTGGTCGCGGTCAGCGCCGCCAGCAACGCCATCGGCACCCGGCCCGACGTCGCCGGCATCGCCGAGCGGGCGCACCGGGTCGGGGCGCTGGTCTACGTCGACGGCGTGCACGCGGCACCGCACGGGCTGCTCGACCTGCGCGCCATGGGCGCGGACTTCCTCGCCGTCTCGGCCTACAAGTGGTGCGGTCCGCACGTGGCGGCCGTCGTCGCCGACCCCGGGCTGCTCGGGGAGTTCTGGCCCGACAAGCTCATGCCCGCGCCGGACCGGGTGCCCGACCGGTACGAGGCCGGCACCCCGCCGTTCGAGCTCTACGCCGGGCTGACCGCGGCTGTCGAGCACCTCGCCGATCTCTGCCCGGCCGCCACCGGGACCCGCCGCCAGCGGCTGGCCACCTCGATGGGCGCGGTCGAGCGGTACGAGGGAGAGCTGTTCGGCCGGCTGGACCGGGCGCTGCGCGCGATGCCGCACGTCCAGGTGCTCGGCGCGCCGGTGCGCCCGACCCCGACCCTGTCGTTCACCGTCTCGCGGATGCGGCCCCGGCAGGTGGCCCGGGAGCTGGCCCGCCACAACGTGTGCGCCTGGGACGGCGACTTCTACGCCCGGGAGCTGTTCGACGCGATCGGGGTCAACGAGACCGGCGGAGCGGTGCGGTTCGGGCTGCTGCACTACAACACCGCCGGCGACGTCGAGCACCTGATCGAGAGCGTCGCCGCCCTCCGCTGAGCACTACAGCTCGACCTCGCCGGTGATACACGTCGTCGACGCACCCCCGATCCAGGTGCCGCCGTCCTCGTGCCGCACCGCGATCACCCCGCGGCGGCCCACCCGGCTGCCCTGGGCGGCGCGGTAGGTCGCGGGTGCGGCGCCGGTCTGGATCAGCCACTGCGCGACGCCGGCGTTGAGGCTGCCGGTGACCGGGTCCTCGCGGACGCCGAGGGGCGCGCAGAACGCGCGCAGCTCGAACTGCTCGGGCGCGCCGGCGGGGTGCGCGCCGACCACTCCGAGCACCAGCTCGCCCATCAGGGCGTCGTCGGGCTCCAGGGCGAGCACCTCGGCGGCGGTGGCCAGCTGGACAGCGGCCCACCCCGGGCCGTTGTCCACCCACTGGTGTGCCACGACGGCGGCCGGGTCGGTCCGCAGTCCCCGGGCGATCCGGGCCAGGAGGTCGTCGTCCAGCGGGCCGGTGCGGAGCGGCTCCGGCGCCCTGAAGCTGATCTCGTCGGTGGCCGGCCGGAGCTCGACCAGCCCCAGCGCGCACTCCTGGACCAGGACCCCGGGGCGGCGCGGGGAGCCGCCGGTGGTCAGCCAGGCGTGCGCCGAGCCCAGCGTCGGGTGCCCGGCGAAGGGGATCTCCCCGCCGGGGGTGAAGATCCGCAGCCGGTAGTCGGCGTCGGCGGTGGTCGGGGGCAGCACGAACGTGGTCTCGGAGAGGTTGGTCCACCGGGCGAAACCGGCCATGGCCGCGTCGTCGACGTCGGTGCCGTCCAGGACGACGGCGACCGGGTTGCCCAGGTAGGGCCCGGCGCCGAAGACGTCGACCTGGGCGAAGGGGCGGGCGCGCTGCGGCATGGGGTTCTCCTCGGGGTGGTGGAAACCAGTGGCCCCGCTGCAGGGGCCCGCCGGGAGCCTGCGAGCGGTGGGGGGCAGTGGGGTCCTTTCTCAGGCGTCCGGGAGCAGCAGGACCTTGCCGATGTGGTCGCTGGCCTCGATCAGGGCGTGCGCCTCGCCGGCCCGCGACATCGGCAGCCGGCGGTCCACGATCGGCCGGACGGCGCCGCGCTCGACGTCGGGCCACACGTCGTGCCGCACCGCAGCGACGATCTCCGCCTTGCCGCCACGGCCCTCGACCGGGCGGGAGCGCAGCGCGGTGGCGTGCACCGAGCCCCGCTTGCGCATCAGCTTGCCCAGGTCCAGCTCGGCCTTCGTGCCGCCCTGCATGCCGATGCTCACCAGCCGGCCACCGGTGGCCAGCACGTCGACGTTCCGGGCGAGGTACTTCGCGCCCATGATGTCCAGGACGACGTCGGCGCCGTGCCCGTCGGTCGCCGTCCGCACCCGCTCCACGAAGTCCTCGTCCCGGTAGTTGACCAGGATGTCGGCACCGAGCTCGCGGCAGAAGTCGAGCTTCGCCGGGCTGCCGGCGGTCACCGCGACCCGGGCGCCGGCCCGCACGGCCAGCTGGACCGCCATGGTGCCGATGCCGCTGGAGCCGCCGTGCACCAGGAAGACCTCGCCGGCGCGCAGGCCGGCGAGCAGGAAGACGTTGGACCAGACGGTGCAGACGACCTCCGGGAGCGCGGCCGCGGTGGCCAGCTCGACCCCGGAGGGCCGGGGCAGCAGCTGGGCCGCCGGAACGGCCACCCGCTCGGCGTAGCCGCCGCCGGACAGCAGCGCGCACACCTCGTCGCCCACCGACCAGCCGGAGACCCCGGGGCCGACCTCGCTGATGACGCCGCTGCACTCCAGGCCCAGGACGGCGCTGGCGCCCGGGGGCGGCGGGTAGTTGCCGCGCCGCTGCAGCAGGTCGGCCCGGTTGACCGCGGCCGCGACGACGTCGACGAGCACCTCACCCGGCCCGCACACCGGATCGGGCACCTCACCCCAGCCCAGGACCTCGGGGCCGCCGGGTTCGCTGATCGTGACCGCACGCATGACCCCGACGCTAAGCCGGGGGCCGCTGCCGCGCACCGTGTGGCCCCGTCCAGAGGTTCATCCCGAGCTTGCGAGGGGTGAGGAGGACGGGGTCCTTCCTTTCAGGTCCTTGCGCAGGATCTTGCCGGCGGCGGACTTGGGCACCGCCTCGATGAACTCCACCAGCCGGACCTTCTTGTGCGGGGCCACCCGCTCGGTGACGAAGGCCTTGACGCCGTCCTCGGTGAGCGAGGAGCCCGGCGCCCGGACGACGAACGCCTTGGGCAGCTCCTCGCCGTCGGCGTCCCGCACGCCGATCACTGCGGCATCGGCGATCTCCGGATGGCCCAGCAGCACCGCTTCCAGCTCGGCCGGGGCCACCTGGTAGCCCTTGTACTTGATCAGTTCCTTGACCCGGTCGACCACGGTGTAGCGGCCCTCGTCGTCGACCATCGCGACGTCGCCGGTGTGCAGCCAACCGTCGGAGTCCAGCGTCTCGGCGGTGGCCTGCGGGTTGTTCAGGTACCCCGCCATCACCTGCGGGCCGCGCACCCACAGCTCGCCGCGCTCGCCGGGGGCGGCGTCCTCGCCGGTGGCCGGGTCGATCAGCCGGCACTCGGTGTTGGGGATCGCGTAGCCGACCGTGCCCTTCGGGACGGGGCCGCCGGCGCCGGGCGGCTCGTGGCCGGCCTCGGGGCTGCTGTGCGAGACGGGGGACAGCTCGGTCATCCCGTAGCCCTGCCCGACGACGACGCCGTCCGGGGCGCCGCGGCGCAGCCGGGTCTCCACGGCCTGGGCCAGCGACTCGTCCAGCGGCGCGGCACCGGAGGTGATGGTGCGCAGCGAGGAGAGATCGAACTGGTCGACCAGCGGGTGCTTGGCCAGCGCCACCAGGATCGGCGGAGCCACGTAGGCCCGGGTGACCTGCTGGTCCTGCAGGGTCCGCAGGAACTGCTCGAGGTCGAACCGCGGCAGCGTCACCACGGCGCAGCCCCAGGCCAGCCCCTGGTTCATCAGCACCGTCAGGCCGTAGATGTGGAAGAACGGCAGGACGGCGATGACCCGCTCGTCGCTCTCGTGCAGCTCGAACAGCGGGCGGCACTGCTCGACGTTGGCCACCAGGTTGCGGTGGGTGAGCATGACGCCCTTGGGCAGCCCGGTGGTGCCGCTGGAGTAGGGGAGGGTCACCAGGTCGGTGGCCGGGTCGATGGAGACCTCGGGGGCCGGGGCGTCGCTGGTCAGCAGGTCCATCAGCGAGGCATGCCCCTCGGCGCCGTCGAGCACGATGACCTCGTCGACCGGCTGCTTGTCGACCGCGGCCAGCGCGCGTTCCATGAACAGCGAGATGGTGACCAGCACCTTGGCGCCGGAGTCCTTCAGCTGGAAGGCGATCTCCTCCGGCGTGTAGAGCGAGTTGATCGGGCTGCTCACGCAGCCGGCCGCCGCGATGCCGTGGAAGACCACCGGGTACCAGATCGTGTTGGGGCACAGCACCGCCACGACGTCGCCCTTGCGCAGGCCCCGGGCGTGCAGGGCGGCGGCCACCCGACCCACGTGGTGCGCCAACTGGGCGAAGCTGATCGTGTCGCCCGTGATGCCGTCGATCAGCGCCGGGGCGTCGCCGCGCGCGGCCGCGCCGGCCAGCACGAACTCCGGCACCGACAGCTCGGGGATCTCGACATCGGGATAGCGACTGGCGAACGCCACGGGTCCTCCTCGACTCAGGTGCAACGTGACGCCAGTCTCACACCCGTTGCCGAGCTGCGGGGCGAACGGATGACCGGCAGGTACCGATCAGGTCCTCGGCCAGAGGACCGACTGGGTGCACCGGAAGAGCGCGACCGTCCGCCCGCTGCCGGCGTCGGTCACCACGGCGTCCCAGACCTGCGTCGTCCGCCCGGCGTGCACGTTGGTGGCCACCGCCGCGATCCGGCCCTCGCGAGCGGTGCCCAGGTGGTTGCTCTTGAGCTCGACGGTGGTGAAGCCGCTGGCACCCTCGGGCAGCAGCGCCCGGGTGGCCAGCCCGCAGCCGGTGTCGGCCAGGGCCACCACGGTGGCCGCGTGCAGGTAGCCGTTGGGGGCCAGCAGGTCGGGGCGGACGTCGAGGTGGGCGGTCAGCCGGCCGGCCTCGTGGCTGTCGATCACGATGCCCAGCAGGCCCGGGAGCGTGCCCGGCAGCATCTCGTTGAGCTGGTCGGCGGTGTGGAACCCGGTGGCGGCCATGCCGGGCAACCTAGCCCGGCCCCGCCGCAGGGACCCGCGCCGATGGCCTCCCTCCAGGGGCCCGCCGCGAGCTCGCGAGCGGTGGGGAGGAGGGAGGTCCTTTTTCAGGCCAGCCCGCGGATGCCGTGCACCGGCGGGCGGTCGCCGCGGATCGAGGCCACCATGTCCAGTGTCTGGCGGGTGGCGGCGACGTCGTGCGCCCGGAACACCCGCACGCCCAGCCAGGCGCTGACCGCGGTGGCGGACAGCGTGCCGGTCAGCCGCTGGTCGAGCGGGACGTCGAGGGTCTCGCCCACGAAGTCCTTGTTCGACAGTGCGACCAGCACCGGCCAGCCGGTGGCGACCATCTCGTCCAGCCGCCGGGTGACCTCGAGGGAGTGCCGGGTGTTCTTGCCGAAGTCGTGCCCGGGGTCGATGAGCACCCGCTCCCGTGGCACGCCGGCGGCGACGGCGGCCTCCGCGAGCGCCGTCGTCCGGGTGAGGACGTCGGCCATCACGTCGGGGTAGCTGACCCGGTGCGGCCGGGTGCGGGGCGGGAGCCCACCGGCGTGGGTGCAGACGATGCCCGCACCGGCCGCGGCGGCGATCCCGGCGAGCTCCGGGTCGACCCCGCCCCAGGCGTCGTTCACCACGTCGGCGCCGGCGGCCAGCGCCTCCCGGGCCACCTCGGCCCGCCAGGTGTCGATCGAGATGGGCAGCGCGGGGTGGGCGTCGCGGATGGCGGCCACCAGGTCGACGGTCCGCCGGACCTCCTCGGCCGGCGAGACGAACTCACCGGGCGCCGCCTTGACCCCGCCGACGTCCACCATGTCCGCGCCCTCGGCGACGACCCGGCCGACCCGCTCGACCGCCGCCTCGAGCTCGTAGGTCGCACCGCGGTCGTAGAAGGAGTCGGGGGTGCGGTTCACGATGGCCATCACGACCAGCCGCCCGTCGGGCACGTCCAGGGCACCGAGTCGCAGCACCGGTACAGCCAAGCAGACGCCATGCTGTGCCCATGACCGAGTTCCCCGCCGTGCCCGAGCGCGTCGACCCGCCGTTCCGCGACGGTGAGCGGGCGGCGCTGGAGGCCTGGCTGGAGTTCCACCGCGCGACGCTGCTGCACAAGTGCGCCGGGCTGACCGCCGAGCAGCTGGGCCGGCGGTCGGTCCCGCCGTCGACGATGAGCCTGCGCGGACTGGTCCGTCACATGACCGAGGTGGAGCGGTCCTGGTTCCGCCGGGTGCTCGACGGGCAGCAGGCCGCGCCGCTGTACTACGGGCCGGACGACGACGACGGCGACTTCGACGGCGTGGGCCGCGACCCCGACCACCCCGACGCCGACACCGCGGTCGCGCGGGAGCTCGCCACGTTCACCGGGGAGCTGGCGACCAGCCGGGCGCTGGCGGCTGCGCACGACTCCCTGGACGACACCGGCGCCAGCCCCCGCCACGGGCAGCGGGTGTCGCTGCGCTGGATCCACCTGCACATGATCGAGGAGTACGCCCGGCACAACGGCCACGCCGACCTGCTCCGGGAGGCGATCGACGGCGTCACCGGCGACTGACGCCGTCCTGGCTCACCGGCGAGCGGCGCCCCCGCCCGCCGCCTGACCGCGGGTCGGGCGGGGGCGGGGGCGCAGGTGCCGGGTCCTCAGTCGACCGGAACGGCGCTGGCGGCCTTCTTCAGGTTCGAGCCGGCCGTCACCTTGACGGTGTGGGCCGCGGCGATGTCGATCGACTCGCCGGTCTGCGGGTTGCGGCCGGTGCGCGCCGAGCGCTGCGTGCGCTCGACGGTCAGCAGGCCGGGGACGGCCACCTTGTCGCCGCGGGTGATGGCCTCGACCAGCTCCTCGCGCAGGCCGTCGATCACGGAGTCGACGGTCGACGCGGGAACGTCGGCGCGCTTGGCGATGGCGGAGACGAGTTCAGCCTTGTTCATCGGGTTCCTCTCGCTGGGGTATCGGCGACCGACCCCGGTGCGGGGCGGTCGCCGTTGGTCGGCGCGCCCGGTCGACGGGCGCGGCACCCTGGTCGTCCTGGTGGACGCCGGGGTCTCCACCGTGCCCGGTGCTGCTGACAACTCCAGCACAGGGGTCCCGGTGGGAGGGGCTGGCCGACCACGTCGTCGACCAGGAACTGGGCGCACGCTGCCATGACTACCCCGGTCCTGGCCAGCCGAAGTCCCGAGTTTCCGGGCTTTTTCGACCCGCGGGCCCCAGCAGTCACGCCCGGAGGATCACCGGGCCCGGCGGGCAGCCGCCCGGGGGCGCACATAGCGTGGCGGCCATGCCACAGCTCCCCGGGACCGATCTGACCGTCAGCGACCTCTGCCTGGGCGGCAACGTCTTCGGCTGGACGGCGGACGAGCCGACGTCCTTCGCCCTGCTCGATCGCTTCCTGGACGCCACGCCGAGCACGCAGTCGCCGTTCGTCGACACCGCGGAGATGTACGGCAACGGCGTCTCCGAGCAGGTGCTCGGCCGGTGGATGGCCGAGCGCGGCACGCGGGACCGGATGGTGGTGGCGACCAAGGCCTCGCCGGGGAAGAAGGAGCACCCGCTGTCGGCCGGCGAGATCGCGGCCGCCGCCGAGCGGTCGCTGCGCAACCTGCAGGTCGACACCATCGACCTCTACTACGCCCACTACGACGACGAGACCACGCCGCTGGAGGAGACGCTCACCGCCTTCGACGCGCTGGTGCAGGCTGGCAAGGTGCGGTACGTCGCGGCGTCGAACTACTCGGCGAAGCGGCTGACCGAGGCGCTGGAGATCTCCGAGCGGCTGGGCGTTCCCCGCTACGTGGCCCTCCAGCCGCTCTACAACCTGATGGAGCGACCGGCCTACGAGGACGAGCTGGCCGGCGTCGTCGCCGCCAACGGTCTGGGCGCGCTGCCCTACTTCTCGCTGGCCAAGGGCTTCCTGACCGGCAAGTACCGGGCCGGTGAGCAGATCGATTCGCCGCGCGCCAAGGGCGCCTCGGTATACGTGGGCGAGCAGGGGGACCGGGTGCTCGGCGCCCTGGCCGGCGTCGCCGCCGAGCAGGGGGTGCCCGGGGCGGCGGTGGCGCTGCGCTGGCTGGCCGACCAGCCCACCGTGGTCGCGCCGATCGCCAGCGGCCGCTCGGTCGAGCAGCTGGCCGACCTGCTGCCGATGCAGGACCTCGTGCTCACCGACGAGCAGCGCCGGCGCCTCAGCGACGCCAGCGCATGAGCGGAGTGGATCCGTCCGGCGACACGTCGACGGATCCACTCCACCTGCGGGTTCAGCGGGTCGCGGCCGCGGAGGCGAGGTCCTCCATCCGCAGCAGGCCGAGCACCTCGCCGTTGCGGGCGGTGCACACGACCGGGTCGAAGCGCTGGGCGGGCGACCGGGTCAGCGCGCGTTGCAGGGTCTCGGTGACGTCGGCCGCCGGCGGCACCCGCAGGGACACCGCGGCGGGGTACGACCGGCCCGAGTGCGGGTCGGTCAGCACCATCCCCGACGGCGTCCCGTCGTCGTCGACCAGGACGTAGGGCGGCGGCGCGGTGCCGTCGTCCCCGCCGGCCGGACGCTGCCGCACCGGACGCAGCAGGCCGGCCACGCTCTCCGACCGCCGGGCCCGGGCGACCTGGCCGCGCACCATGTCGACCACCTGCGGGGTCAGCGGCGCGAACCCCGGCGCCGGGCGGCCGAGCAGCCAGCCCTGCGCGAGCGGGACCCCGAGCCGGGCGAAGGCGGCCAGCTCGCCGGAGGTCTCGATGCCGTCGGCCAGCAGCCAGGCGTCGATCCGCCCGGTGAAGGCGCCGACCAGCTCGGCCAGCGCGTATCGCACCGGGTCGTCGTCGACGCCGGTCACCAGGGCGCGGTCCAGCGTGACCAGCTGGGGCCGCAGCTCGGCCAGTTGCTGGAGTCCGGCGTAGCCGGAGCCGTCGTCGTCGATGGCGATGCGGGCACCGCGGCCGCGCAGCGCGGCAGTCTGCTCGCGTAGCGCGCCGATGTCCCCGACCGGGGTGTGCCCGGTCAGCCTCACCACCACCCGGCGCAGGGTGGCCGGCGCGGCGAACGCCGCGGCGACCGGGGCGCTGCCCAGCAGGTGGGGGCTGACGTCGACGCTGAGGAAGGTGCTGGGCGGTAGGTCCGGCAGCGCGGCGAGCGCGTGGCTGATCGCCAGCGCCTCCAGCTCGGCGCCGAGACCTGCTTCCGTCGCCGCGGCGAACCAGACGTCGGGGGCCGCGGTGCCCGGGAAGCGGGCCGACGCCGCGTAGCCGGCGATGCCGGCCGAGGCGAGGTCCACGATGGGCTGGAAGACCACCGTCAGGTCCTTGGGGTCGGCCAGGAGCGGCCGGCAGTCCCAGGGCGGCCGCGGGAGCATCGTCGTCACCTCCCCGGCATCGACCCCCGGCGGGCGCCGCTGAACGGGGATTCACCCCATCGAGGCGTTCCGCTCGACGCGGCCGGGGGGTGGGGCATGGCAGCATGGTCCGACCGTCGCCGTGCCGGGCACCGCCGTCGATGTGCAACGAGGAGGTCCGTCGCCGTGCCCGTCCCGTGTGCAGAACGCGATCCGCTGGACGACCCGGCGCGCCTGGCCGTCACCCGCCGGCTCGTCGCCGAGCTTCCCGGCAGCGCCCCGTTCGACCGGCTCGCCGGGTTGGCCGCCCGCCTGCTGCGGGCGGAGACGGTGCAGGTCGTGCTCTACACCGACGTCGCGGTCGCCGTGGGCGGGGTCGGCCGGCCGACCGTCCGCGGCCCGGCGAGCCCGCTGGGCGATGCGCCCGGCGCGATGGCGGCGCGGTTGCGGGCGCCCCTCGTGGTGCCCGACGTCGCGGCCGACGCCCGGTTCGCCCGGGTGCCGGCCGTCGCCGCCGGGCAGGTGCGTGCCCTCCTCTCCCTGCCCCTGGAGCTCTCCGGCCACGCGGTCGGTGCGCTGACCGCGCTGTCCGCGGTGCCGCGCGCGTGGTCCACCGAGGACGTCGCGCTGGCCGGTGAGGTGGCGGCGGCGGTGCGCACCGAGCTGGAGCTCGCCGCGGCGTCCGCCGAACTCCGCAGCTCGCTCGGCCGCCTGGAGGTGGCCCTCGAGGCCAGCATGGTCGGCGTGTGGGAGCTGGACCTCGACACCGGCCAGGTGAGCTGGGACGAGCGGTGCGCGGCCCTGTTCGGCCGCGAGTACGTGCCCGGCCCGGACGCGCCGGGCAATGTGCTCGAACACGTCCACCCTGACGACCAGGCCGCGGTCGGGGCGGCGATGGACGCAGCCGTCGCGGAGCGCGGCCACTACGCCGCCGAGATGCGGATCCTGCGCACCGACGGGTCGGCGCGCTGGGTCGTGTCCCGGGGCCGGGTGCTGACCGACCCGACCGGACGCGCGGTCCGGTTGCTCGGCGCCCTGGTCGACGTGACGGAGGGGCGCCGGCACGCCGAGGGGCGGCTGTCCTCGCTCCAGCGCACCACCGCCGTCGCCGAGGTCGCCGCCGCACTCGCCGGCGCCGGTCGGATCGACCAGCTGGCGCAGATCACCCTCCGCGGCGCCGAGGTGCTGGGCGCCGCGACCGGGGCGCTCGCCGTCTTCGACCGTGCGGGAGTGCTGCGCGCGCACCTGGGCTCCCGGCTCAAGGACATCGTCGAGGTCGCGGCCGCCGAGGTCGGCGTGCCGGCCCCTGCCGACGGCGTGGAGATCGCCCTCGACGACTCCCTGCCCACCCAGTGGGTCGCCCGCCACGGGGAGCGGGTGCTGCTGCCCGACCCGGCGGCCGCTGCCGCGCGCTTCCCGCGGATGGCCGAGATGACCCGGCTGCTCGGCGCCCAGGCGGTCGCCGCCCTGCCGCTGCGGGTGGAGGGCCGGCTGCTGGGCGCCTTCGTGGCGGTGTGGAACACGCCCCACCCGTTCGGCGACGACGACGTCGAGGTGCTCGAGGCGCTGACCGCACAGATCGCGCTGAGCGTGATGCGCCTGCAGGCCGACGCCGAGCGGGATGCGGCGGTCGAGCAGATGGCCGCGGCGAACGCCCAGCTCCGCCTGCTCGCCGACGTGGGCGAGGTCCTGTCGGGCACGCTGGACATCACCGAGCAGATCAGCCGGCTGGCCGAGCTGGTGGTCCCCGCCCTCGGGGACTGGTGCTGGGTCGTGGTCACCGACGAGCACGGCCGGCTGCGCGAGCTCACCTCGGCGCACTCCGACCCGGCCCGGGGCGCCGAGCTGGCGGAGTACGTGCGGGCCATGGTCGCCACGATGACCGACGAGGCCGGCGCCCGGGTGGCCATCCGCACCGGCCGCCCGGTGGTGCTCCCCGTGCTGGCACCGGAGTACGTCGAGCGCGCGCTGCCCGACCCGGCGGCACGGTCCGCGCTCGCTGCCCTGGGGCCGGCCTCGGGGGCCGTCGTCCCGCTGGTGGCGCGCGGCGGAACGCTGGGGGCGCTGGGGCTGTACACCGGCGCCGAACGCGGCCCGCACACCCGCGTGGAGCTGGACACCGCGACGGAGGTGGGCCGGCGGGCGGGCCTGGCCCTCCAGCAGGCCCGGCTGTTCGGCCAGCAGCGCCAGCTGGCCGAGACGCTGCAGCGCAGCCTGCTCACCGAGCCGCCGGCGCCCGACCACTGCGAGATCGCCGTCCGCTACGTCCCCGCCGCGGCCGGAGCGGAGATCGGTGGTGACTGGTACGACGCCTTCGTCCAGTCCGACGGCGCGACGGTGCTGGTCATCGGTGACGTGGTGGGCCACGACAGCCGGGCCGCCGCCGCGATGGGCCAGCTCCGCGGGCTGCTGCGGGGCATCGGCCACCACACCGGTGGCACCCCGGCGGAGGTGCTCGGCGGGCTGGACCGGGCCGCCCGGGGGCTGGACCTGGACATCATGGCGACGGCCCTGGTGGCGCGGCTCGAGCAGGACGATCCGGAGCTGCGGGCCGGGGAGACCCGGGTCCGCTGGTCGACCGCCGGCCATCCACCGCCGTTGCTGCTGTCCGCCGAGGGCGCGGCCACCCTGCTCGACGAGGAGCCGCCGGACCTGCTGCTCGGGGTGGACGCCGACCGGCCACGGATGGACCGGGTGGCCACCGTGGAGGTCGGCGGGACGCTGCTGCTCTACACCGACGGCCTGGTGGAACGCCGCGACCGCGACCTCGACGCCGGCATGGAGGAGTTGCGGGAGGTGCTCGCCGAGCTGTCCGCGCTGCCGCTGCAGCAGCTGTGCGACCGCCTGCTGCAGCGGATGTTCCTGCCCGACACCGAGGACGACGTCGCGCTGCTCGCCGTCCGGGTCCACCGGCAGGACGCCCCGCGGCCGGCGGAGGCCGGGCCGCAGCGGGTGCCCCCGGGGATCGAGCCCTCCCCGGCGGTGGTCTCCGGCGCCGGCACCGCCGGCGACCCCCCACGTCGCCCCGCCGACTGAGCAGTTGTGGTCGGCCGGCACGGCGTGCCCCGCCGTGTCGGTGACCGCAACTGCTCAGTGGGCCGGCCGCGAGGTCACCGAGCGGGCGCCATCTCCCGGTCGGTCGCGGCATCGTGCGCGGCCATCGCCTCCTGACGGGCCGGCTCCTCGGTCAGGATCGCGCAGGCCAGCCAGCTGTCGCGGATGGCGAAGGCGTCGACCAGGGTGCGCATGTGCGGGCGCAGCTCGCCCAGCAGCTCGTTGACCGCGCCGGTCAGCGCCTTGGCGCGGGCGGGGGTGAGCCGGCCGTGCTGCAGGAACCAGCCCTTGTCCGCCTCGATGGTCGACAGCGCGAACAGGTCGCACACGCGCTCGAGCAGCGCCCGGGCCGCCGGATCGGCGGCGCGCTCGATGCCGGCGACGAACGCCTCGAGCACCACCCGGTCGATGTGCGCCTGCGCCGCCCTCAGCACGTGGTCCTGCACGTCGTTGAAGACGTCGAAGGGGGTGATGTCCTTGCGGGTCGCGTTGCGGCGCAGCCGCTTGATCGCGCCGTCCAGGATGTGCTTCTCGCGGTCCTCGAAGGCGGCCAGCTGCCAGCCGCGGTCGGTGAGGGCGACGTCGTCCTCCCGGCCGGGGACGGCGTCCACCAGGCGCTGGATCAGCCCGCGGGCCGCGGTGCGCTCCAGCACCGTCTCCCGCACCTGCTCAGCGACGAAGGCAACCTTGCCCCAGCCGTCCAGCGAGCCGAACGCGTCCCGGTAGCCGGTGAGCAGGCCCTTGGCGACCAGCTGCAGCAGCACCGTGTTGTCGCCCTCGAAGGTGGTGAACACGTCGGTGTCGGCCTTGAGGCCGGGCAGCCGGTTCTCCGCCAGGTAGCCGGCCCCGCCGCAGGCCTCGCGGCACAGCTGGATGGTGCGCGTCGCGTGCCAGGTGGTGGCCGCCTTCAGGCCGGCGGCCCGGGACTCCAGCTCGCGCTGGGCGGCCTCGTCGAGGTCCGCCGCGCCCTGGACGTCGTGCATCGCCGAGACCAGCTCCTCCTGCGCGAAGTGCAGGGCGTAGGTCCGCGCCAGCACCGGCAGCAGCTTGCGCTGGTGCACCCGGTAGTCGTTGATCACGACCTCGCGCGGCTCGCCGGGCGCGGTGAACTGGCGGCGGGTGTCGCCGTACCGGACGGCGATCTCCAGCGCGACCTTGGTGGCCGAGCCCGCCGAGCCGGCGACGCTCACCCGGCCGCGCACGAGGGTGCCCAGCATGGTGAAGAAGCGGCGGGTCTCGTTCTCGATGGACGAGGTGTACGTGCCGTCGGGGGCGACCGAGCCGTGGCGGTCCAGCAGCATCTCCCGCGGCACGCGCACGTGGTCGAAGGTGAGCCGGCCGTTGTCGACGCCGAGCAGCCCGGCCTTCGGGCCGTCGTCGCCGATGGTGACGCCGGGCAGCGGGTTGCCGGCCTCGTCGCGGATCGGCACCAGCCAGGCGTGCACGCCGCGGCCCTCCCCACCGGTGATCAGCTGGGCGAAGACGACCGCCATTCGCCCGTCCCGCGCGGCGTTGCCGATGTAGTCCTTGCGGGCGGCCTCGTGCGGGGTGTGCAGGTCGAAGGTCTCCGTGGCCGGGTCGTAGGTGCACGTCGTCCGCAGCTGCTGGACGTCGGAGCCGTGGCCGGTCTCGGTCATCGCGAAGCAACCGGGCAGCTCGAAGCTCATGATCGCCGGCAGGAACTCGTCGTGGTGGCGCCGGGTGCCCAGCGCCTGCACCGCCCCGCCGAACAGGCCCCACTGCACGCCGGCCTTGACCATCAACGACAGGTCGGTGAAGGCCAGCATCTCGACCGCGGTGACCGAGCCGCCGGCGTCGTCCCGCCCGCCGTACTGCGCGGGGAAGCCCAGCGTCACCGCGTCGGTGCCGGCCAGCCGGCCGGCCAGGGCGGTGGTCCGCGCCCGGGCCTCGGCCATCGACTCGCCGGGGACGGGGGTGAACGCGGCGTCGTCCAGCTGCTCGCGGACGGCCCGGCGGACGTGCGCCCACCGGCCGTCGAGCACCTCCTGGATGCGGACGGGGTCGACGGATGCGGGGATGGTCACGGGCCCTCCAGGGGAATCGGTGCGGGGATCGCGATGCCGGCCAGGCCGGACCACGCGAGATCGGTGAGGTGGGCGGCCAGCTCCGCGCGGGGCATCGGGCGGTCGGCCTGCAGCCACCAGTCGGCGGCCGAGCGGATCAGCCCGACCAGACCGTGGCCCCAGGGTTCGGCGGCGGCCGGGTCGCGCCCGGCGCGGCGCAGGCCCACCGCGACGAGGGCAGCGGCCTCGTGCCCGACCAGGCCGGAGAGGTTGCTGATCGGGTCGAGCGGGCGTCCGGCCGGGTCGACGGGCCGGTCGGGCAGCTGCTGGTGGACGACGAAGCGGTAGACCTCGGGGTCGGCCTCCAGGAAGGCCAGGTAGGCCTCGATGGCGGCGGCCACCATCTGCCGCGGGTGGTCGGTGCCGCTCATCGTCTCGCGCAGCTTGCGGGTCAGCTGCTCCGCGACCAGGGCGCAGACGGCGACGTGCAGCTCGCTGCGGTCGGCGAAGTGCCGGTAGACGACGGTCTTGCTGGTGCCGGCCTCGGCGGCGATCTCCTCCATGCCGACGCCGGCGCCGTGCTTGCCGACCGCCGCGATGGTGGCCTGGACCAGCTGCTCGCGGCGCGCCCGCCGGTGCTCGTCCCACCGGGAGTCGCGCCGGTCCCGCGCACTTCCTCGGTCAGCGTTCACGCAACGAACGGTACCTGATACCTTGAGTACCGACGCATGCTTCCGCCAGAATGGCCATTTTGGCGGACCGCCCCGCTGAGAGGTCTCCCCGATGGCAGCTCCGACCCGGAAGGCCGCGATCGTCGGCGGCAACCGCATCCCCTTCGCCCGCTCGAACTCCCGGTACGCCCGGGCGTCCAACCAGGACATGCTCACCGCCACCCTCGACGGGCTGGTCGCCCGCTTCGGGCTGCAGGACGAGCGGCTCGGCGAGGTGGCGGCCGGCGCCGTCCTCAAGCACGCCCGGGACTTCAACCTGACCCGGGAGAGCGTGCTGGGCTCCCGGCTGGCGGCGAGCACGCCGGCCTACGACGTCCAGCAGGCGTGCGGGACCGGTCTGGAGGCCGCGATCCTGGTCGCCAACAAGATCGCCCTCGGGCAGCTCGAGTCGGGCATCGCCGGCGGCGTCGACACCACCTCCGATGCCCCGATGGCCATCAACGAGGACATGCGCCGGGTGCTCCTGGCGGTCAACAGCGCCAAGACGGTCCAGCAGCGGCTCAAGGCGCTGGCCGGAATCCGGCCCGGCCAGCTGCTGCCCGAGGTGCCGCGCAACGCCGAGCCGCGCACCGGGCTGTCGATGGGTGAGCACGCGGCGATCACCGCCGCCGAGTGGGAGATCGGCCGCGAGGAGCAGGACGAGCTCGCCGTCGCCTCGCACCGGAACCTGGCCGCCGCCTACGACCGCGGCTTCTTCGACGACCTGGTCACCCCCTACCTCGGGCTGGCCCGCGACCAGAACCTGCGGCCGGACTCCTCGCCGGAGAAGCTGGCCACGCTGCAGCCGGTGTTCGGGAAGGGCGAGGGCGCCACGATGACGGCGGGCAACTCCACCCCGCTGACCGACGGCGCCTCCGCCGTCCTGCTGGGCTCCGACGAGTGGGCCGCCGCGAAGGGTCTGCCGGTGCTCGCCCACCTGGTCGACGCGCAGACCGCCGCCGTCGACTACGTGCACGGCGGCGAGGGCCTGCTGATGGCCCCGGTGCACGCCGTCCCGGTGCTGCTGGCCCGCAACGGGCTCACCCTGCAGGACTTCGACTTCTACGAGGTGCACGAGGCCTTCGCCTCCACCGTGCTGGCCACCCTCAAGGCGTGGGAGGACCCGGCGTACTGCAAGGACACCCTCGGCCTGGACACCCCGCTCGGCGCGATCGACCGGTCGAAGCTCAACGTGAACGGATCGTCGCTGGCCGCCGGCCACCCGTTCGCCGCGACCGGGGGCCGGATCGTCGCCACCCTGGCGAAGCTGCTGCACGAGGCCGGCCCGGGCAAGCGCGGCCTGATCTCCATCTGCGCCGCCGGCGGCCAGGGCGTCGTCGCCATCCTGGAGTCCTGATCGTGTCCCTACGCTCTTCCGGGCTCGAGCACGTGGAGGACCCATCGTGAACGACTGGTACCGCAACTTCGCCAACTCCGGCGTCGGGACGACGATCACCAGGCAGCTCGGCCTGCCCCGGCCGGCCGTGCTGCGCCGGTACGAGCCCGGCCAGCCGCTGCTGCCCGGCCCGGCCGTGGTCGGCTCGGCGGCCGCGGGGCGGCTGGCCGACCGGCTGACCGCGCTGCTGCAGGACGCCGGGGTGCCGGTGCAGTCGCTCGGCACCGCAGACGGGCCCGAGGACGGCGAGCGCCCGGCCGCCGTCCTGCTCGACGCGACGGGGCTGACCGGCCCGGCCGACCTCGCCGGCGTGCACGCCTTTCTGGCCCCGGCGGTCAAGCGGCTGCGGCCGAGCGGGCGGGTGCTCGTGCTGGCCGACCCACCGGCCGAGGCGGCCACGCCGGCCCAGGCCGCGGCCCGGCAGGCCCTGGATGGGCTGGTCCGGTCCGTCGCCAAGGAGCTGCGCGGCGGGTCGACGGCCAACCTGGTGCTCGTCCCGGCCGGCGCCGAGGAGGCGCTGGCCGCGCCGGTGCGGTTCTTCCTCTCCGGCCGGTCGGCCTACGTGGACGGCCAGCAGGTCACGGTGTCGGCCCCGGTGGCCCCTGCGGTGCAGGACGAGGAGCGGCCGCTGACCGGCAAGGTCGCCGTCGTCACCGGCGCGGCCCGCGGCATCGGCGCGGCGATCGCCCGGGTGCTGGCCCGGGACGGCGCGCACGTGGTCGCCGTCGACGTGCCGGCCGCCGGTCAGGCGCTGGCCGGGATCGCCAACGAGGTCGGCGGAGCAGCGCTGCAGCTGGACATCACCGCCGCGGACGCCGCGAGCCGGCTGGTCGAGCACCTGCGCGAGCGGCGTTACGCGGGCGTAGGCCCTGGCGTGGACATCGTCGTCCACAACGCCGGCATCACCCGGGACAAGCTGCTGGTGAACATGGACGCCGACCGCTGGAACACGGTGATGACGGTCAACCTGCAGGCCCAGCTCGACCTCACGCAGGCGCTGCTGGACGCCGACGGCCTGCTGCGGCCGGCCGCCCGGGTGGTCTGCGTCAGCTCGCAGTCGGGGATCGCCGGCAACCGCGGCCAGACCAACTACGCGGCCAGCAAGGCGGGGGTGATCGGCATGGTGCGCGCATGGGCGCCGGAGTTCGCCGGGCGCGGCGCGACGATCAACGCGGTCGCACCGGGCTTCATCGTCACCGAGATGACGGCGTCGATGCCGGTCGGCACCCGGGAGGTCGGTGCGCGGCTGAACTCGCTGCAGCAGGGTGGCCTGCCGGTCGACGTGGCCGAGACGATCGCCTGGCTGGCGCAGCCGGCCAGCGGCGGGGTCAACGGCCAGGTCGTGCGGGTCTGCGGCCAGTCGCTGCTGGGGGCGTGACCGTGGCCGAGCGCACCGTGCTGGCGGAGGCACCGAACCTGCCCGCGCTGTTCGGCCGGGCCGCGCTGAGCGCGCGTGGCCGCGGCGGCGACCTGCCGGCGACCCGGCTGGCCCGGGTGGGCGTCCCGGTGGACGCCGCGCAGGCCGCCGACTACGCGCGGGTCTGCGGTTTCCCGCTCACCGACACCCTGCCGGTGACCTTTCCGCACCTGCTCGCCTTTCCGCTGCAGGTCGCCCTGATGGCCGACCCGGCCTTTCCGCTCGCGCTGCCCGGGCTGGTGCACGTGCGCAACTCCATCTCGTCGATCCGGCCCGTCCGGGCGTCGGCGGAGCTGGACGTCGAGGTCTGGGCCGAGCGGTTCGCTGCGCACGTGCGGGGCGCGACGGTGGACCTGTGCGCGTCGGTGTCCACCGGCGGCACGGAGGTGTGGCGCGGCCGGTCGACGTACCTGGCCCGCGGCGCCACCGCGCCGGCGGGTGCCCCGGACGCCGACGTCACGGTGGACGTGGTCGCCCTGGACCGGACCGCGGCCCAGTGGCGGGTGCCCGCCGACACCGGCCGACGCTACGCGAAGGTCTCCGGTGACGTGAACCCGATCCACCTGTCGACGCTGTCGGCGAAGGCGTTCGGGTTCAAGCGGGCCATCGCGCACGGCATGTGGGTGCAGGCCCGGGCGCTGGCGGCGCTGTCGGGCCGGCTGCCCGAGGCGGCCGACGTGGACGTCGCCTTCCGCAAGCCGCTCTTCCTGCCCTCGACGGTCACGCTCGGCACCGAGCAGGTGGACGGCGGCTGGGACCTCGCCGTTCGCAACGCCGGCAGCGGCGCGGAGCACCTGGTCGGCACGGTCCGCCCGCGCTGACCCTCCGCGTGGCTCGAGTGGGCAGTTGCGGTCGCTGCGCCCGGCGGGTCTGCCGGTGTCGCCGACCGCAACTGCCCACTCGGCCGGAGGGGTCGGCCTACGGCGCGGACGGCGCGGTGACGAGCCGCTCGGTGACCAGGCGCGGGCGGGCAGCGGCCAGGCCAACCGCGGTCTGGGCGACGACGAGCACCAGCAGGAGCGCCAGCCCGAGGTTCCAGCCTTCGGTCAGGTCGTGCAGCAGGCCGACGCTCAGTGGCCCGGTGGCGGCCAGCAGGTAGCCGGTGCTCTGCGCGGCCGCGGACAGCCGGCCGGTCTGGGCGACGTCCCGGGTGCGCAGCAGGATCAGGGTCATGGCCAGCGGGAAGGCGACGCCGGTGCCCAGGCCGTAGAGCAGCGCCCACAGCACGGGTGCCGTACCGGGGGCGACCAGCAGTCCGAGGATGCCCGCCGCGATCAGCCCACCGGCCAGCAGCACCCAGCGCCCCTGGTTCGGATGGCGCGCGGCGAGGGTGGGCACGACCAGCGACGCCGGCGCGCCCACGGCGGCGGCCAGGGCCAGCAGCCCGCCGGCGGCGACGGGGGAGATGCCGGCCTCGGTCTGGAGGACGTCGGGCAGCCAGGCCAGCATCGAGTAGAAGCTGAGCGACTGCAGTCCGAAGAACAGCGTCACGAGCAGCGCGACGCGGTCGCGCAGGATGGCGCGCCGGGTCGGCTGGGCCGGCGCGGCCGTGTGGGGCCGGGCCCGGGCGAGGACGGCGATCGCGGCCGCCGCGGGGACCGTGAGCAGCAACCACAGCGCGAGCCCCGTGCCCGCACTGCCGCTGACCGCGGTGAGCGGCTGGGCCAGCCCGGCGCCGATGGCCGCCGACAGGGCCATCGAGCACACCACCACCCCGATGACGGTGGGGGCGCGCTCGCCGTACTCGGCGCGGGCCACCGCAGGCAGCAGCACGTTGCACACCGCGATGCCGCCGGTGAGCAGCACCGTGCCGAGGAAGAGCCCCGCCGTTCCGCCCAGCCGGACCGCCACACCGAGGGACAGGACCACCGCGGCGGCCAGCACTGCGCGGTGCACGCCGAGCCGGGCGGCGAGCGCCGGGGCGAAGGGGGAGACCAGGCCGAAGCAGACCAGCGGCAGGGCGGTGAGCGCCCCGAGGGCGGCGGTGGACAGCTCGAACTCGGCGCGGAGGTCGGCGGCCACCGGTCCGACGGCGGAGAACGGGCCGCGCAGGCACAGGGCGATCAGTACGAGCGCCGCGGCGGGAGCGAGGAACCGCAGCCGCCCACCGGCGCGAGTGGCGCGCGGGCCGGGGCCGACGCTCGACGATGAACTCACGTGGCCATCTTCGGTGGTGTGGTCCCCGCCGAGGTCAGCGGGTCGCCGGCGCACAGCCGGTATCCAGGTAGCCGCCAGTTGATTTGGCAGAACAAGCCAAGGGAAGGCCTGGATATCTCCATGTAACGGTTTGATAACGCGACGTAACACCGTCGCGTCGGCGCATGTTGCGGTGATTCCCGCATGGTGTTGTTCTCTTGCACCCGGGAACCCGGGTCGACGTGCCCGGCGTTCCGGGCCATGTCCCTCGGGGGAGCACCGCGTGAGCATCAAGAGCCCGTCCCGGCGCTGGGGCAGCCTGCTGGCTGCCAGCACCATCGCCCTGTCCACCGCTGTCCTCGGCGTCTCCGGCGTCGCGAACGCCGAGACCGACCCGGTCACCACCCCCGTCTGCGTGGACCCGGGCGACGCCGACGCCGCCGCTGCTGCCGCCGCCGCTGCTGCTGCCGAGGCCGCTCTGGTGGCCCGGACCGCTGCCGACGCCGCCGCTGCCGCCGCCGTCGATGCCGCCGAGGCCGCCGCCGTCGCGACTGCCACCGCTACCGCGGCTCTCGCTGACGCCGCGACCGCTGCTGCAGCCGCCGAGGCCGCTGCCCTCCTGGCCGACGAAGCCAAGGCGACTGCTGTCAACGCTCTCGCCGCCCTCGACCTCGTCAAGGCCGACGCCGCGGCTGCCGATACCGACCTCCTCGCCGCCCAGACGGCTGCCGGTACCGCGCAGACCGCTGCCGATGAGGCCGCGGCGAGCGCTCAGCTCGCTGCCGCCGCCCTGGTGACCGCCGACGCGCTGGTCGACACCACGGCCCAGGCCAAGCTCACCGCCGACACTGCCGCCGCCGACGCGCAGGCCGACGCGGACGCCGCTCAGACCGCTGCCGACAACGCCCAGACCGCTGCCACCAGCGCCCAGACCGCTGCTGACGAGGCCCAGGCCACTGCCGACGCTTCCGGTGATCCCGCAGACCAGACCGCTGCCGACGAGGCTGCCGCTCTCGCCGTGACGGCTGCCGAGGAGGCTGCGACCGCTGCCGGCCTGGCCGCCACCGCTTCCGCCGATGCTGTGACCGCTCACGACGCCGCGGCCACCGCTGCGACCGATGCCTCTGCGGCTGAGGCCGACGCCGTGCTGGCCGCTCAGGCTGACACCGACGCTGCCGCGGCCAACACCCTGGCCGCTCAGGCCCTCACGGACGCTCTCACGAACCTCACCGTGGCCGAGACCGCGGCCGGGGAGGCTCAGGTGGCTCTCACGGCCGCGCAGGGCGCCGCCGACGAGGCCGTAGCCGCCGAGACCGCTGCCGTCCAGGCCGCTGCCGCTGCCGCCGAGGAGGTTGTCGCCAAGGACGCTGCCGCCCTGGCCGCTGCCGCCGACGCCGAGGCCGCCGAGGCTGCTGCCACCGAGGCGCAGGCCACCGCCGACAAGGCCGAGGCCGACGCCGTCACGGCCCAGGCCGAGGCCGATGCGGCCGCCGCGGCCGCCGGCATCTCCACTGGCGCGGCGCTGTACACCCTCGGTGAGGGCAAGGCCGCCGCGACCATCGCCACGGTCGCTGCCGCCACGGACTGCACCACCGACGGCACCCTCCCGCCGGTGACCCCGACCATCCCGACCATCCCCACCATCCCCACCACGCCGGAGGTCACCACGCCGGAGGCTCCGCAGGCCTCCATCGGCGCCGTCCGCGACGTCAAGGCCGTCGTCGGCACCTCGTCGATCCTGGTCAGCTGGACCGCGCCGGCCGACGACTCGGCCGTCGTGGGCTACGAGGCCTTCGCCAACCCGGTCGGCGCGCAGAGCAGCCAGGACCTGGTGTCCTGCATCGTCAGCGCCGCCGTCCGCACCTGCCTGCTCGGTGTCCAGGCCGACGTGGCCTACACCGTCGGCGTCTACGCGTTCGACAAGGACGCCAACCTGAGCGAGTCCGCCGGCTTCCTCGAGACGTCCGTGGTTCCGGCCCCGGTCAAGGCCACCACCGTGCCGGCCGCCACCCCGGGCAGCACCGCGCTCAAGAACAGCGACGGCACGGCGATCTCCAAGGTCACCGCCGGCCAGAAGATGACCCTCAAGGGCGAGGGCTACCTGCCCTTCTCCACGGTCGCCCTCTACGTCTACTCGGAGCCCACGTTCCTGCAGAACGTCACGGCTGACGAGAACGGCAACTTCACCGTCGACGTCACGATCCCGGCCAACCTGGTGAACGGCGAGCACAGCCTGGTCGCCAGCGGCGTGGACCTGAACGGCAACCCCTACGTCGTCCGTGCGGACTTCACCGTCACCGGTGGCGTCGCCGCCGCCAGCAGCGGTGGGCTCGCCTACACCGGCGCCTCGGTCGCCGTCCCGCTGATCGGTGGCCTGGCCGCCCTCGGCCTCGGTGGCGGGCTGCTCGTCGCCTCGCGCCGCCGCAACACCCAGGAGGCGTGACCTCCGCCGCCGGTAGGCGGTAGCACCACGGTTCGGGCCCTGCTCCTCTCGGAGCAGGGCCCGAACTGCGTCATCAGCGGCCCTCCGTCACGGCAGGGCGGCGAGGACGGCGTCCAGCACCCGGTCGGGCCCGAACCGGATGACGTCGTCGGCGACCAGGCCGGTCGCCGCCTCGGCCTCGGCGATCGCCGCCCGGGCCCCGGCCCCGTCCAGGTGGGCGGTGTTCAGCGCGACCGCCGCCACCGGCGCCGGCCGCACCCAGCCGGCCGCCTGCTCGTAGCCGCGGACGATGTCGGCCAGCCCCGGCAGCGGGGTCCGCGGGTAGTCGACGATCGCCGTCTGCCCGGCCCGGTGGCAGAGCACCAGGGCGTCGGCCGAGGAGCCGTGCAGCAGACCGAGCGTGACGCCGGAGTACGCCGGGTGGTAGATCGAGCCCTGGCCCTCCAGCCACAGCAGGTCCCCGCGGGCGGCGCCCTCCCGCACCAGCCGGTCGGCGGCCCCGGCGACGTAGTCGGAGACCACCGAGTCGACGGCGATGCCCCAGCCGGAGATCGCCACCCCGGTCTGGCCGGTCGCCACGAACACCGATCGCCGGCCGCGGTTCCGGGCCGCCCGGTCCAGCTCCAGCACGACGCTCATCTTCCCGATCGCGCAGTCCGAGCCGACCGTGTGCACCACCCGGGCGGCGAGCGGCTCCGAGCGGGGCACGTCCAGGTCCGCCGGGGCGGCGCGCAGGTTCCGGATCTCCGCACCGTGCTCGCGGGCCAGCCCGGCCAGCGTCGGGTCGGTGCGCAGGTCGGTGTGCAGCCCGGCCTCCACGTGCAAGCCCAGCCGCAGTGCCCCAGCCAGCAGCGCGTGCCACTCCGGGGTCAGCCGGCCACCCAGCGGCGCGACTCCCAGCAGCACGGTGGTCGCCCCGCGCTCCGCGGCCGCGGCCACGTCGGCGACCACCGGGGCGGGGTGGTCGCAGAACGGCACGACGTCGACGGCCCGGCGCCCGGCGTGCACCTGGTCGACGACGCACACCACCTCGCGTGTGCCGTAGCGGAGCACCCCGTGCGCGGTCTTGGCGTAGGACTCGGTCAGCTGACCGGCGGTGAGCACGGCCAGCCGGTCGACGCTCATCGGGCCTCCGCCGGGGTGAGACCGAGCCCGGGGGCGTCGGGGAGGACGACCCGGCCGGCGTCCAGGCCCAGGCCGGTGAACGGCTGGTCGGAGATCAGCAGGTGCCCGTCCAGGTCGACCAGGTCGGCCAGCGACCCGAGCTGGGCGGCCTGGGCGATGCCCAGCTGCGACTCGATCATGCAGCCGAGCATGACCCGCAGACCCAGGGCCGCCGCCGCAGACAGCATCCGGTGCGCCTCGCGGATGCCGCCGCACTTGGCGAGCTTCACGACGACGCCATCGGCGTGCCGGGCGGCTGCGGGCACCGAGGCCAGGTCGGTGCACCCCTCGTCGAGGAAGACCGGCAGCCGGCCGGGCAGCTCGCGGTACCGGGCGAAGGAGTCCAGGTCGGCGGCGGGGAAGGGCTGCTCGATCAGCTCCACGCCGAGTTCGCGCAGCCGCGGCAGCAGCTCCCGGACGCCGTCCAGCGTCCAGCCCTCGTTCCCGTCGACCCGCAGTCGAGCAGGGGATACCGCACGGATCGCGGCCAGCCGGCCGAGGTCGTCCGGGCCGCCCACCTTGACCTTGTAGACCTCGAACCCAGGTGCCCGGCGCACCCGGGCCACCGTCTCCTCGACGCTGGAGATGCCGATCGTGAAGCTGGTCGGGGGCTGCCGGCCGTCCAAGCCGAGCAGCCGCCAGACCGGCAGCCCGTAGTGCCGCCCCACCCAGTCGTGCGCCGCGCCGTCCAGGGCCATCTTCGCGCCCTGCGGCCCGTCCCAGGCCCGCAGCCGGCGCGCGATGCCCTCCAGGTCGCGCAGGTCGCTCCCGAGCAGGGCCGCGCCGTCGGCCTCCACGGCCGCGGCCATCCCGGCCACCGACTCCCCGGCGTAGCCCACCGGCGCACCCTCGCCGTGGCCGGTCGCGCCGGCGGCGTCGACCCGGACGACGAGCACCTCCTCGGTGTCCACCGACGAGCGGGCGATGGTGAAGGTGTCGCGCAGGTGCAGCGTCCGTGCCCGGCAGGTCACGGCCACGGTGTCGCGGGCCATCGGCATCGCTCCTCGTCGGCGGGCCGCTCCGGGCGGCGGGCCCCACCCTGGCAGGCGGCCGGCAAGATCTCGAACGGGCAACGATCCCGCGCCTGCCTGTGCGCCGGCGGAGCGCGAGGAACAGGGTCGGGGGTGCGCGAGACCGTCGAACCGCTGGAGGTAACCCGTGCGCTGTCCACGAATCCTGCTGCTCGCCACCGCGGGCGGTCTCGCCCTGACCGCCTGCGGCGGCGGCGAGAGCGTCGACACGGGCGGGGGTGACGGCGGCGGCGGAGACGTCCTGGTCGCCGCCGTCAGTGCCCAGCCCGACCAGTTCGACCCGCACGTGACCAGCGCCTACCCCAGCTTCCAGGTGCTCGAGAACGTCTACGACACCCTCGCCGTCCCGAATCCCGAGGACCTCACGATGGAGCCGAGCCTGGCGACCGGGTGGGAGACCAGCGAGGACGGGCTGACCTGGACCTTCACCCTGCGGGACGACGTCACCTTCCACGACGGCAGCACGTTCGACTCCGCCGACGTCGTCTACTCGTACAACCGGATCATCGACGAGGAGCTGAACAACGCCTACCGGTTCGCCAACGTCGAGTCGGTCACCGCCGACGGCCCGGGCACGGTGGTCATCCAGGTGAGCCGGCCGACGCCGAACCTGCCGGCGCTGATCGGGGCCTTCAAGGGGATGGCGATCCTCCCCGAGGGCGCCGCCGAGGAGTACGACCTCACCACCGAGGCGGTGGGCACCGGGCCGTTCACGCTGGAGAGCTCCGACGCGAGCAGCACCGAGCTCGCCGCCTACGAGGACTACTGGGGTGGCGCGCCCGGCATCGGCGGGGTCGAGTTCCGGTACATCACCGAGCCCGCCGCGGCGCTCACCGCGCTGGAGAACGGCGAGGTGCAGTGGACCGACAACATCCCGCCGCAGCAGATCGAGCCGCTCTCCGACAGCGATGCCGTCGAGCTGGCGACCACCCCGAGCGTCGACTACTGGTACCTGTCGATGAACTACGCGCGCGAGCCGTTCGGCAACCCGCAGGTGCGCCAGGCGATCGCCACCGCGATCGACCGGGGTGCGGTCACCGAGGCGGCCCGCTTCGGCGCGGCCGAGCCGAACCAGACGGCGATCCCCGAGGACAGCTACTTCCACACCGACTACGCGCCGTACGACGCCGACCCGCAGGCCGCGCAGCAGCTGCTCCAGCAGGCCGGGGTGCAGACCCCGATCAGCATGGGGCTGATGGTCACCGACGAGTTCCCCGAGACGGTGACCGCCGCCCAGGTGATCGCCAGCCAGCTGCAGCCCATCGGCATCGACGTCGACGTCCAGACGGTCGACTTCGCCACCTGGCTGGACCGGCAGGCCCAGGGCGACTTCGACGCCTTCCTGCTCGGCTGGCTGGGCAACATCGACCCGTTCGACTACTACCACTCCCAGCACATCACCGGCGGGGCGAGCAACTACCAGGGCTACAGCAACCCGCAGGTCGACCAGCTGCTCACCGCCGCGGCCGGCGAGACCGACCGGGAGGCCCGCAAGGAGCTCTACGACCAGGCCGCCCAGCTCATCGTGGACGACGCCTCGTACGTGTACCTGTACAACCCCGACGTCGTGCAGGCCTGGACGCCGGGGCTCAGCGGGTACACGATCCGGCCGGACAAGGCGATCAACTTCGAGGACGTGGAGCTGCCCTGACCGGGTACCTGCTGCGGCGCACCGGGCAGTCGGTCGTCGTGCTGATCGGGGTGAGCATCATCGTGTTCGCCCTGATCCAGTTCGTCCCCGGCGACCCGGTGCGCCTGGCCCTGGGCACCCGCTTCTCCCAGGAGACCTACGACGCCCTGCTCGAGCGGTCCGGCCTGGACCAACCCGTCCTGCAGCAGTACTTCACCTGGTCCGGGCGGGCGCTCACCGGCGACCTCGGGGTGAGCTTCCGCAGCGGTGAACCGGTGACCGCGCTGATCCTGGAGCGGCTGCCGGCCACCCTGACCCTGGCGCTGGCGGCGATCCTCGTCGCCCTGCTGATCGCCGTTCCGCTGGGCACCCTGTCGGCGCTGCGCCCCCGGTCGCTGGTCGACCGGGGGGCCACCGTGCTCAGCCAGATCGGCATCTCGGTGCCCGACTTCTGGATGGGCATCGTCTTCATCCTGGTCTTCGCCGGCACCCTGGGCTGGCTGCCCTCGGGCGGGTACGTCCCGCTGACCGAGGACCCGTGGGGCTGGCTGCAACGGCTGATCATGCCGGCGATCGTCACCGGGGTGGTCTCCGGCTCGGTGATCACCCGGTTCGTCCGCTCCAGCGTGCTGGAGGCGCTGGGCCAGGACCACGTCCGGACGGCGCAGGCCAAGGGCCTGCCGGCCCGGCAGGTGCTCAGCTGGCACGTGCTGCGCAACGCCCTGCTCCCGCTGGTCACCGTGACCGGCGTGCAGCTGGCCTACCTGCTCTCCGGGGTGGTGGTGGTGGAGATCGTCTTCGCCTGGCCGGGGCTCGGGCAGCTGGCACTGCAGGCGGTGCAGGCCCGCGACTACCCGGTGCTGCAGGGCGCCGTGCTGCTGTTCGCCCTGGTCTTCCTGCTCGTCAACCTGGTGGTGGACCTGCTCTACAGCCGGCTCGATCCGCGGATCGCCCGCCGATGACCACCCCCGCCGACCCGGGCCCCGGCCGCACCGTTCCCTCGACGCAGCCGGCGCCGCAGACGGTGACCGACCGGCCACCCGGTGCGGGCTCGGACACGGCTGCGGGAACGCTGCGGCCGGCCCGGCCGCGCTGGCGCGAGACGCTGGGCCTGCTGGCCCGCAACCCCACCGCGCTGATCGCCGCGCTCGTGGTGCTGGGGATGATCGTCGTCGCCCTGCTCGACGAGCAGCTGGCCCCGGAGGGCCCCAACGAGATCGACGTTGGCGCCCGGCTGCAACCACCGAGCCCGGACCACCCGTTCGGCACCGACGACCTGGGCCGGGACGTGTTCTCCCGGGTCATCCTGGGGGCCGCGGTCTCGCTGCGGGTGGGGCTGATCGCGGTCAGCATCTCCCTCGTCGTCGGCACCCTGATCGGCCTGCTCGCCGGCTTCTACGGCAAGTGGGTGGACGACGTCCTGATGCGCCTGATGGACATGCTGTTCGCCTTTCCCGCGGTGCTGCTGGCGATCTCCATCGTCGCCATCCTCGGCCCGGGCCTGACCAACACCACCATCGCCATCGGCATCGTCTACATCCCGATCTTCGCCCGGGTCACCCGGTCCAGCGTGCTCGGCGTCCGGGAGGAGGTGTACGTGCGCGCCGCACGCTCGGTCGGCTCCTCCGACGTGCGGCTGCTGGCCCGGCACGTGCTGCCCAACGCGGCGCCGCCGATCATCGTGCAGACGTCGGTCAGCCTCGCCTTCGCCGTCCTGTCCGAGGCGGCGCTGTCCTTCCTCGGCCTGGGCACCCAGCCGCCGGACCCCTCCTGGGGTCTGATGCTGTCCGAGGGCCGCGGGTACATCGAGCTGGCCTGGTGGATCGCGGTCTTCCCCGGGCTGGCGATCTTCCTGCTGGTGCTGTCGTTCAACCTGCTCGGCGACGGGCTGCGGGACGTGCTCGACCCGCGGCAGCGCACCGCGATGAGCGGGGGCCGCCAGTGACTGTGACTGCGCCGCTGCTGGAGGTCGAGGACCTGCACGTCCGGCTGCGCACGCCGCGGGGCACCGCGTCGGTGGTCAACGGGCTCAGCTACACCGTGGGTGCGGGCGAGACCGTGGCGGTGGTCGGGGAGTCCGGCAGCGGAAAGAGCGTCTCGGTGCTCGCCCTGCTGGGGCTGCTCCCGGCCGGCGTCGCGACCGTGACCGGCCGGGCGCTGCTCGACGGCGAGGACCTGCTGGCCATGCCCGCCGACCGGCTGCGCCAGCTGCGCGGGCCCGGTGTCGGCATGGTGTTCCAGGACCCGATGACCTCGCTGAACCCGGTGCTGACCGTGGGCCGGCAGCTGGTCGAGGGGATCCGGGCGCACGTCGACGTCCCGAAGGCGGTCGCCCGCCGGCGCGCCGTCGAGCTGCTCGGCGAGGTCGGGCTGCCCGGCCCGGAGAAGGCCGTGGACCGCTATCCGCACGAGCTCTCCGGCGGGATGCGCCAGCGGGTCATGATCGCGATCGCGCTGAGCAACTCCCCGGCGTTGCTGATCGCCGACGAGGCGACCACGGCGCTCGACGTCACCGTGCAGGCGCAGATCATCGACCTGGTCCAGCGGCTGCAGGCCGACCACGGCACCGGCGTCGTCTGGATCACCCACGACCTGGGGGTCGTCGCCGGGATCGCCGACCGGGTGCTGGTCATGTACGGCGGGCGGTGCGTGGAGGACGGCACGGTGGACGACGTCCTGGAGCGGCCCGCGCACCCCTACACCCGCGGGCTGCTCGGCGCCCTGCCCGACCTGGCCGTCGCGCGCGCGGACGGCGGGCTCCCCGACCTGGCCACCGTGCCGGGCACGCCGCCCGCGCCGACCGACCTGCCGGCGGGCTGCGTGTTCTGGCCGCGCTGCCCGGTGCGGGCCGACCCCCGGTGCGAGACCGAGCAACCCCCGCTCGCCCACGTCAGAGGCCAAAGTCGTGACTTTGGCCCCTCCTTGGCGCACCGGGCGGCGACCTGGTGCGCCGAGGACGGCGGGGCCCCGGGGACGACGGAGGAGGACCGGTGAGCGACGACGTCCTGGTCTCCGCGCGGGGGCTGCAGGTCCACTTCCCGGTCCGCGGCTCCGGCCTGCTGCGCCGGACCACCGGTGCGGTGCGCGCGGTCGACGGGGTCGACCTGGACATCCGTCGCGGCGAGACCCTCGGCCTGGTCGGGGAGTCCGGCTGCGGGAAGTCCACGCTGGGCAACGCGCTGCTGCGGCTGGTCGAGCCGACCGGTGGCTCGGTGACCTTCGACGGCACCGACGTCACCGGGCTCTCCGCCCGCGGGCTGCGCGACCTGCGCCGCCGCGCCGGGATGGTGTTCCAGGACCCGTTCGCATCCCTCGACCCGCGCCGCACGGTGGCCCAGACCGTCGCCGAGCCGCTGGAGGTGCACGGCCTGCGGTCCGGCAAGCGGGAGCGCGCCGCCCGGGTGGGGGAGCTGCTGGAGCTGGTCGGGCTCGACCCGGCGGTGGCCGGGCGGTACCCGCACGAGTTCTCCGGGGGGCAGCGCCAGCGCGTCGGCATCGCCCGGGCGCTCGCGGGTGAGCCGGACTTCCTGGTGTGCGACGAGGCGATCGCCTCGCTGGACGTGAGCGTGCAGGCCCAGGTGCTCAACCTGCTGCGCCGCCTGCAGCGCCGGCTGGGGCTGACCTACCTGTTCATCTCCCACGACCTGTCGGCGGTGCGGTACCTCTCGGACCGGATCGCGGTGATGTACCTCGGGCGCGTGGTCGAGGTCGGTCCGGCCGCGGCGGTGGGCGGCGACCCGCAGATGCCCTACACCCAGGCGCTGCTGTCCGCGGTGCCGCTGGCGAAGCCGGCCGAGGAGCGTGCCCGCGAGCGGATCGTGCTCACCGGGGACGTGCCGTCACCGGCGGCGGTGCCCAGCGGCTGCCGGTTCCGCACGCGCTGCCCGTACGTCTTCGAGCCGTGCGACCGGGTCGACCCGGCGCTGCAGCCGGCCGGTGCCGCCGGTCAGGTGGCCGCCTGCCACCTGCACGGGGTGGTCGGGACGCCGGTGGCGCAGGAGCAGGACGCGGCGGCGCCGTCCCGGAGGCCGTGAGTCCTGCGGTTCTCCTGCCGGTCCTGCGGTGCTGCACCACCGCAGGACCGGTGGCAGAACCGCAAGAGCCCGGCCCGCCGGCAGGTCAGCCCCGGCCGCTGCGGCTGGGACGCCGGCCCTGCCGGGAACCGGAGCGGGAGCCGGGCCGAGGACGCCGCTGGTCGCGGCCGGGACCGCCCCGGTCGCTGCCGTCCCGCCCGCCCCGGCCGGCCGGCGGTCCGCTGCACGGCCGGCAGGTGCTGAACCACGGGGCGATCGCCGTTCCGCACTCCGCGCACTTGCCCGACCGGCCCAGGGCGATCGCGCCGGGCAGCAGCTCGGTGATCGTCTCGGCGCACTCCTCCTCGACCCAGGCGGCGTCGTCGCTGCTCAGGCCGGCGACCCCGGGGAACTGCCGCAGCAGCGTCTGGGCGTCGCGCGCGCCGGCCGCGGCCTGCTCGAACTCCTCGACCGTGCCGCCGACCGGGACGTCGGGGAGCACCGTCTCCGGCGCTACGGGCAGCCCGACGGCGTGCTGCAGCGCTGCCTTGGCCAGCACCAGCCAGCGGGTGCGCCGCGGCGGGTTGTAGTCGATGGCCAGGTTGACCAGGCGCCAGACGGTGTCGAGGTCACCGGCCGCGCCGAGCGGCCCGCGCAGCAGCGGCAGCAGGGCGTGCACCCGGACGACGAGGCTGGTGACGTCGTCGGCGGTCATCGCCTCGTCGCGGGTGGCGGCGCGGGCCCAGGCCATCCACCGGGTGAGCGCCTCGGGCAGGTCCTGGGGCTCGAAGGCGCCGAGGTCGGCGAGCTCGGGACGCAGCCGGGGCGCGCGGCGGGGCAGGTCGCTGATCGCGTCGCCGCGGGCGACCTCGGCACCGGCCATGAGCAGCCCCTGGGAGGGCTTGAGCCCGGCGACGCCGATCAGGATGCCGACCTGGCCGTGCCCGGTGAGCCCGTAGCGGCCGGCCCGGCCGGCGATCTGGGCGGTCTCCCAGGTGCGCAGGGGGCGCATCTCGGTGCCGTCGAACTTGGTGGTCTCGGCGAAGAGCACCGTGGTCGCCGGGACGTTGATCCCGTGGCCGATCACGTCGGTGGTGACCAGCACCTCGAGCTCGCCGGTGGTGAACCGTTCGATGACCTCGCGGCGGGTGGCCGGGGGCAGCGCCCCGTACAGGACGCCGACCTTTCCGGGCCGGTGCTGGTCGAGCTCGGCGGCGACGGCGTAGACGGCCTTGCGGGAGAACGCGACGACCAGCGTCTGCGGCCGCACCCCGTTCGCCCGCACCGGGGCGCGCAGCACGTCGAGCCGGGACAGCCGCTTGTGGTTGACCACCTCGACGTGCTTGGCATCGGCGACCAGCGGCTTGAGCAACAGGTAGGCCTCGGCGGCGGAGATCAGGTGCATCACCCGGTAGTCGCCGGTGAGCAGCAGCCGGGCCCAGTGGTGGCCGCGGTCGGGGTCGGCGACCCAGTGCGACTCGTCCAGCACGAGCATCTCCCCGCGCATCGGGGCCTTCTCCACCGTGCAGCACACGATGGGCGCGTTCGGGTCGATCTCCTCCTCGCCGGTGGAGAGCCCGACGGTGCCGGGGGGCAGCTCGGCGGACAGCCGGGCGTAGGCCTCGTGGGCCAGCTGGCGCAGCGGCGCGGCGTAGACGCCGCTGCCGGTGCGGGCCAGGGCCTGCAGCGACTCGTAGGTCTTGCCGGAGTTGGTGGGCCCGAGGTGGAACACGACCTCCTCGGGGCGGGTGGTGCGCGCCGGCAGGGCGGGCGCGGCGCCGTCGACCCAGATCTGCTGGGCGCGCTTCTCGTTGCGCGCCTCGACGCGGTCGGCGTCGCGGGTGGCGGCCTCGCGGCCCGCGCTGCGCTCGCGGCGGCGGGTGGACGGCTGGGGGGCGGTCACAGGCAGGCGGTGTCCTTCGATCAGGCGGGCTCTGGGGGACGTCGACGCGCCCGTGCGCGGACCGTCCGAAATGGTGAACGCCCGCAGCGGCCTGATCATGCCCGTTTCGCCGACCTGACGGTTCCGACGGGCCGTTGTCAGCAGTCCTCACCACTCCGAACGCGGAAACGATCCGGTTTCGACTCATAACAGTTGGCACAAGTTGGGGTCAAACTGCACCATGCAGCGCAGATCACGGTTCGATAACGGCTCACACCATCGTCGCGCCGCCACCCGGGCGGGGCCGGGGCCGGTGGTCCAGTCCTCCCCGTGTCCGGCACCCCGGACCGACGAGGCCCGGCGTTCCGGGCACACCATTCCTGGGAGTCCGGCGTGCGCACAGCATCCCCATCCCGTCGTGCGGCCGGCCTGCTGGCCGTCGCCACGATCGGCATGTCCACCGCAGTCCTCAGCGTTTCTGGCGTCGCTTCCGCGACGCCGGTCCCGGCCCTGTCCTTCTCCACCGTGGACGGCGACACGACCTCGGGAGCGGTGCCCGAGGGCATCTGCGGCATCGCCTGGCGGGTCATCGGCGGCGAGGGTGGCGTGGACGTCGACGGCGCGCCCGGGCAGCCCGGTGGCGAGCTGAGGGTCACCACCGAGGTCTCCGCCGGAGAGGACTTCACCCTGTCGGCCGGCGCCGCCGGCACGGGCACCGCCGGCGCGGACAGCGTGGTCACCCTGGCCGGGGCCGAGGTCCTGATCGCCGCCGGCGGGGAGCTGGCCGGGCTCGGCCAGCCGCAGAACGAGATCCTGGTGCCCTGGCCGGGGAGCCAGCCGTTCTACGACTCCTCGGGCGCCGCCGAGGGCAACACCCTCGAGGGCTCGAACGCAACCGGTGCCGGCCTCGTCGCGGGCGAGGGCGTGCTCTGCAGCGCGCCGCCGGCACCGCAGGTGGAGCTCACCGACACCGAGGTCGGGGAGAACTCGATCACCGTGCGCTTCTTCGAGCCGAGAACCTCGTGGGAGGGCGAGCAGCTCCGGGACTACGAGGGCAGCGGCATGCCCTACGCCGACGTCACCGGCTACGACATCAAGGTCGACGGCGGCGCCTGGGCGCCGATCACCCCGGTGCGCGATGCGGACGACGCCCAGGACGAGGCGCTGTACGCCACCGTCACCGGCCTGACCAACGGCACCGCGCACACCGTCCAGCTGCGCACCACCAGCATCGTGGGCGTCGGCGGTGAGAGCGCCGTCGTCACCGCCACGCCGGTGCACACCTACCCCGCCCCCAGCGACGTGACCGTCAAGACCGGGGTCAGGTCCCTGACCGTCAGCTGGAAGGCGCCTGCCGACAGCGCGGGAATCACCGGCTGGGGCGTCGAGGCGTACCCGCAGTTCGAGGGCGACCCCCAGGGCCAGGACCTCGCCGTCGGCACGTGCGCCACCGAGGCCGACGACTACAACTGCACCTTCCCGGTGAAGGCGGGCTGGAACTACTACGTCGGCGTCGCCGCGCTGGCCGAGGGCGACTACCGCAACACCGGCTCCGAGCCGGTCCGGAGCGGCACGGTGCCCGGCTTCGTGGCGCCGACCGCGGTGCCCACGGCGTCCGCGCCGCTGGCGACCACGGACGCGGACAAGTCGGTCGCGGTCGGCGAGCTGGTCAAGGTGAACGGCTCCGGCTACCTGCCGGGCTCCTCGGTCGACATCGTCATGTACTCGACCCCCCAGGTCCTCGCCACGGTCGTGGCCGACGCCAACGGCGACTTCACTGCGATCGTGACCGTGCCCGAGGGCCTGGCCGACGGCACGCACAACCTGGTGGCGGCCGGCGTCGACGAGGACGGCAACCCGCGGTACCTGGTCGTCGAGGTCACCGTCACCGGCGGCGTCGCGGCCGTGGCGGCTGTCGTCTCCGACAGCACCTCCCTCGCCACCACCGGCGGCCTGGCCTACACCGGCTTCACCGCGCTGCCCTTCGTGGGTGCCGGCGTGCTGGCCCTCGGGGTCGGTGGCGGCCTGCTGGTCGTCTCCCGTCGTCGCCAGGCCTGATCTCCAGCACTACCTCAATACCAGGCCACCGGCCCCGTCCCGCACCCGCGGGCGGGGCCGGTGCCCGTTGCCCGGTCAGTCGCCCGGTCCGGCGGGCTCGTCCCGGGCGGCGTCCTGCTGCTGGCGGAAGCGCAGCGACTCGATCAGCACGTAGCCGAACAGCACGCTCCAGGCGCAGCTGAGGAACGCCTCCCCCCATTCGGCGCCCACGAGGTGCAGCACCGCCTGCACGAGGTTGTAGAGGAGCGCGCCGGCGGCGAGCACCTGCACACCCCTGTGCTCGAACCAGGGCGGGCGGAACGGAGCGGTGGCCACGGCGCAACGCTAGGCCGAGCCCGGATACGCTCCCCTCTCCGGTCTCCTGCTGCGCCGCTGCGGCGGTCAGGGGGTCTGGAGGAGGGCTCGCCTAGTGGCCGATGGCGGCGGTCTTGAAAACCGCTATGGGGTAACACCCATCGTGGGTTCGAATCCCACGCCCTCCGCTCAGCTCGCCTGAACGGCCGGCAGCTCGACCGTGGAGGGTGTGCGTGGACGTAGCGTTGCTGGTGGCCGGCGGCATCGTCGTCTTCCTCGCCAGCGTGCTGGCCGGCGGCACGGGCTTCGGCTACTCCCTGGTGTGCGCCCCGCTGCTGCTGCTCGCCGGCATCCCACTGGTCGACGTGGTCGTCGTCAACCTCAGCGTCGGCGTCGCGACCCGGTTGGGCGCCGTCCTGCGGCTGCGGCACTCGGTCAACCGGCAGCGCTCCACCTACCTGCTGGCCGGCTGCGTGCCCGGCCTGCTGGTGGGCTACCTCGTCCTCGACCTGGTGAACGAGAACGCGCTCAAGGTGACGGCCGGGAGCGTGGCGGTCGTCGCCGCCGTCTTCCTGCTGCTCCGGCGGCCGGCCGTGAGCTCCGGCGCGCCGGAGGCCCCGTCCCGCGTCGCGCCGGGCGTCGCCGGGATGCTGGGCGGGTTCCTCGGCATCACCACCTCGATGAACGGCCCGCCGCCGGTGATCCTGCTGTCGCACCGCAACGTGGCACCCCGGGAGTTCATCGCCGACATGGCGGTGTACCTGCTCGTGTGCAACGCCCTCGCCCTGGCCCTGATCGGGCTGGCCGGTGGCCTGTCGTGGGAACGGGTGGGGCTGCTGCTGGTGTGCTGGCTGCCCGGCGCGGTGCTCGGCAACGTCGTGGGGGTGACCTACGGCTCCCGGCTGCCCCTCGCCCCGTTCCGGCTGCTCACCCTGGGTCTGGTGCTGGTCACCGGGCTGACCACGGTGGCCACGTCGATCGGCTGACCAGCAGCGACCCACCGCGCGACCGGGTCGCCGTCGCTCCCGGCCGACGGCTGCTCAGCGCAGCCGCCGCGCCGCCCCGGCGAGGGTGCGCGCGGTCAGCCGGCCGTCGGCCAGCCCGAGCGCGACGACGTCGTCGAACACCCGCTGGTCGGCCGCAGCCGCCTGCACCGCGGCGTCCATCACGGCCGGCCACCGGCTCAGCTGCGACGCGGCGCCGGACGCGCGCAGGTGCCGGCCCAGCCGCGCCCGCAGCAGCTGCCGGTGCGCCCGGCCCGCCGCCGCCCCGTGCGCGGCGGCCGCGCCGGCCAGCGCCCCGGACAGCACCGCGTAGAAGATGCCCTCCCCGGTGAGCGGGTTGATCAGCGACTGCGCGTCGCCGGCCAGCAGTACTCGGCCGTCGGGCAGCCGGGGCCGGCCGGTCGACAGGGGCAGCCGGTGCGCCCGCAGCCCGGACGGCGCCGCGCCCGGCAGCAGCCGGTGCAGCCCGTCGACCAGCCCGGCGCGGGTCACGTCCCCGGTGACCAGCTCGCCGTAGCCGACGTTGGCCCGGCCGTCGCCGATTGGGAACGACCAGGCGTACGCCGGCCAGCGCCGCCCGGTGGTGGCGATGACCTGGACGCCCGCCTGGCCGGGCAACTCGGGCGCGTAGCCGCGGATCGCCACCGCCAGCCGGTCGGGTGCGTTGCCCGGCAGGCCCAGCGATCTCCGGACGGCGGACTCCGCGCCGTCCGCGCCCACCACGACCCCGGCGGTGAACCGGCCGTCGACGTCGACGTGCGTGGGGTGGGCGGTGACCCGGCGGACGGTGTGCCGGGTGAACTCCGCACCGGCCGCGAGCACCTGGCCCAGCAGCCGGCCGTCGAGCACCGCGCGCGGGACCGTCCGGGCCGGGCGGTGCATCGCGCGCTCGACCATCGTCCCGCGCGGGGAGGTGAGCCGCAGCCGGGGAACGGCCGGGAAGCCCTCGACCAGCGCCTCGGCGTCCAGGCCGAGCCCGGCCAGGACGTCGAGCGCCTCGAGGGCGACGCCGTCGCCGCAGACCTTGTCCCGCGGGAAGTCGGCCCGGTCGACCACCAGCACCCGGCAGCCGGGGGCGGCGCGGAGCGCGGCCGCGGCGCAGGCCGCCCCCGCCGGACCGCCGCCGACGACCAGCACGTCCACCTGCACCGACCCGACGTTAGCGGAACCGGCTCCGCAGATCGGGCTTGCGGATCTTTCCCGTGGCGGTCTTGGGCAGCTCGTCGACGAACTGGAAGTGGCGCGGCATCTTGAACCCGGCCAGCCGGGCCCGCAGCGCGGTGCGTAGCGCCTCGACGTCCTCGCCCGCGCCGGGGGTGGCGACGACGATCGCCAGCCCCACCTCACCCCACTTGTCGTCGGGGACGCCGATCACCGCCGCCTCCTGCACCGTGGGCAGCTCCAGCAGCGCCGACTCGACCTCGGCCGGGTACACGTTCTCCCCGCCGGAGATGATCATGTCCTTGTACCGGTCGCGGATGTAGAGGAAGCCCTCCTCGTCGACCGAGCCCGCGTCGCCGGTGTGGTACCACCCGTCGCGCAGCACGGCGGCGGTCTGCTCGGGCTCGTTCCAGTAGCCGGCCATCACGTTCGGCCCCTGGACGACGACCTCGCCGACCTCACCCGGCGCCACCGCGGCTCCGTCGGGGCCGAGCACCCGGACGTCGGTGAAGAAGCACGGCTTGCCCGCCGAGCCGAGCTTCCGCTCGGCGTCGGTGGAGTCGAGCACGGTGCAGCCCGGCGCGGCCTCGGTCATCCCGTAGGCCTGCTGCATGGTGATGCCCCGGTTCTGCCAGGTGCGCAGGGTGGACAGCGGCAGCGGCGCGCCGGCCGCGCCGATGGTGCGCATCGCGGACAGGTCGCGGGTGGAGAAGCCCGGCTCGCGGGCCATCGCGTCCAGCATGGTCGGGACGGCGAAGAAGGAGTTCACCCGCTGCGCCTCCATGACCTCCAGCGTGCCGGCCGGGTCGAACCCGCGGACGACGACGGCGCACCCGCCGCGCAGCAGCGTCGGGTTGACCGTGCCGTTGAGCCCGCCGATGTGGAACAGCGGGGCGAGGGCGAGGGTCCGCTCGTCGGCGGTGAAGTCCATGCCCAGCACCTGGTTGACCGCGTTCCACGTCATGTTGCCGTGGGTGAGCACCGCGCCCTTGGGCCGCCCGGTGGTGCCGGACGTGTACATGATCAGACACGGGTCCTCCAGCGTCACCGGCTCGTCGCGGGACTCCTCGGCCGCCGCGGCGAGCAGGTCCTCGTAGGGCAGCGAGTCGGAGCCGCCGGCGACCGGCGGCTCGGCCGCGACCCAGGCGCGCACGCCGGGCAGCCGGTCGCGCAGCGCGTCGGCGACCGTGCCGTGGTCGCGGCCGTGGACGACGACCGAGGCGCCGGAGTGCTGCAGCACGAACTCCGCCTCGGTCGCGGTGAGCCGCCCGTTGACCGGCACCCAGATCGCGCCGAGCTGCCCGCAGGCGTACAGCGTCTCCAGCGCCGACGGGTGGTTGCCGCTGACCCAGGCCACCCGGTCGCCGGCCTGCACGCCGAGGGCGGCCAGCGCCGACACGGTGCGCCGCACCCGCAGCGCGAAGGCGCCGTGGGACGTCGTCGTCCCCTCGAACCAGAGCGCGTCCTTGTCCGGGGAGATGCGCAGCCGCCGCTCCGGCCAGGAGCCGATGCCCGCGTTGCGCACGCTCAGCCCAGCTTCAGGGCGCGGACGGCGTTGTCCTTCATGATCAGCGGCCGCACCTCGTCGCGGATCTCCAGCTTGGCGAAGTCGGCGATCCACCGCTCGGGGGACAGCAGCGGGTAGTCCGAGCCGAAGAGCACCTTGTTCTTCAGCAGCGTGTTCGCGGCCCGCACCAGCTGCGGCGGGAAGTACTTGGGCGACCACCCGGACAGGTCGATGTAGACGTTGGCCTTGTGCTGGGCGATCGAGATCGCGGCGTCCTGCCAGGGCACGGAGGGGTGCGCCATGATCACCGTGAGGCCCGGGAAGTCGGCGGCGACGTCGTCGAGCAGCATCGGGTCGGAGTACCGCAGCTTGATCCCGCGCCCGCCGGGCAGGCCGGAGCCGATGCCGGTCTGGCCGGTGTGGAACAGCGCCGGGACGCCGAGGCTCTCCAGCTCCGCCCACAGCGGGTAGTGCCGCCGGTCGTTGGGCTCGAAGGCCTGGATCGACGGGTGGAACTTGAACCCGCGGACGCCGTGCTCCTCGACCAGCCGGCGGGCCAGCCGCACGCCGGACGCGCCCCGGGCCGGGTCGATCGAGCCGAACGGGATGAGCACGTCGGGGTGCTGGGCGGCGGCCTCGGCGATCTCCTCGTTGGACAGCGTCGGGTGCCCGGTGGCCAGCTCGGAGTCGACGGTGAAGACGATCGCGGCCATCTGCTGGTCGCGGTAGTGCGCGGCGATCTCCGGCACCGTCGGGTGGTTCGGCTCGCCCTTGAAGTACTTGGCGGCCGCGTCCAGCAGCTCGGCGTCCATCGACAGGTGGCCGTGCAGGTCCTGCTCGACGTGCACGTGCACGTCGATCGCGACCAGCTTCTCGAGGTCCAGGCCGGTCATTTGCCCGGCTCCTGCGGAAGCTGCTGGCCCACGGTCTGCTGAGCGGAGGCGAACTTCTCCGGCCACACCTCGGCGATCGCGTCGGGCGACCAGCCGGTGCCCTCGGCGAACTCGACGACGACCTCGCTGGGATGGCTCCACAGCGCCAGCCGGTCGCCGCCGATCCCGACCGCCTGCCCGGTGATCCCGGACGCCGCGTCGGAGGCGAGGAAGGCGACCAGGCCGGCGGCGTCCTCGGGCGTGCCGAAGCCGAGCTCCTGCCGGGCGAAGGCCGGCAGCGGCTCGCCGTTCTTCAGCATCTCGATGTAGGGCTGCACGAACGGAACGGTCTCGGTCATCGCGGTGGCCGCCACGGGCACGATCGCGTTGACGGTGATCTCCGCGCGGGCCAGCTCCATCGCCCAGGTGCGCACCATGCCGACGATGCCGGCCTTGGCCGCGGCGTAGTTGGTCTGGCCGAAGTTGCCGACCTGGCCGGTGGGGGAGCCGACGCAGATGATCCGGCCGCCCTCGCCCTGCTCGCGCATCCGGATCGCGGCGGCCCGGGTGCAGGTGAAGGTGCCCCGCAGGTGGGTGGTGAGCACGGCGTCGAAGTGCTCGTCGGTCATCTTCCACAGCGTGGTGTCGCGCAGGATGCCGGCGTTGTTGACCAGCACGTCGAGCCGGCCGAACTCGCCCACCGCCCGGTCGACCAGGGCCTGCGCGGCCTCGCTGGTGCCCACCGCGACCACCTCGGCGACGGCGGTGCCGCCCGCGGCGGTGATCGACCCGACCGCGGCGGTGGCCACCGCCTCGTCGACGTCGTTGACGACCACGGCGGCGCCGGCGCGGGCCAGCTCCTGCGCGTAGGCCAGGCCGAGCCCCCGTCCGCTGCCGGTGACGATGGCTACCTTGCCGGACAGGTCCACGATGGCTCCTTCTCGGTGCGTACCGGGGTGTCGGGGAGGGGCGCGCTGGCGGGCCTCGAACTCCCGCGGCCGACGCTAGGGCGATATCGTGGAGCTTGTCAATCATTGAGGGAGGCAGCGGCGTGACCGAACTGACCGACGACGCCGGCTTCCTCCTGTCGCGCGCCAGCGGTCTGGTCGCCCGGGCGACGAATGCCGCACTGGCCGAGCACGGCCTCCGGGTGCGGCACTACTCCGTCCTCGTGCTGGCGTGCGGTGCGGCCGAGGGGATGTCGCAGCGCGATCTCGCCTGCCGGCTCGGTCTCGACCCGAGCCAGGTCGTCCAGCTGGTCGACGAGCTGGCCGACGCCGGGCTGGTCGAGCGCCGCCCCTCGGCCACCGACCGCCGCACCAAGCTCGTCGCGGGCACTCCGCTGGGGCAGCGCGTCCGCCGGCAGGCCGCCCGGCGGGCCACTCGCGGGCAGCAGCGTCCGCTGGGCTGCCTGAACGAGGAGGAGCAGGCGACGCTGCGCGCGCTGCTCTCCCGGGTCGTCGACTCCGCCGGCTGACGGCGCGGCCGGCCGGGCCGGCGCGACGGCGGCGAGCCGGCCGTTACCTCGGATGGGTGCGGGCGTGCCGGCCCGCAGCCACACCCGTTCCATCGCCCAAAGTATTAGACGCCTGTCCATCTTGACCGGGTGACCGTTCCATGAATGGATGGCCGGGATCACATTCCGATCGGGTGGAGGCGCAAGATGCAGTACGCCGACGTGGCGATCCCGCTGGGCCACGCATGGTCCTCGCCGTTCGCCAAGTGGCAGGGAACGCTCGCCGAGGTGAACAGCCTGGACCTGGCGGTCGCGGTGACCTCCCGCGCGCTGGCCGACCGGTCGGTGGACCTGGCCGGGTTCGACGGGGTGGTGCTGGGCTGGACGGTGCCCCAGCGGGACATCTTCTACGGCGCCCCCACCCTGGCGGCGAGGCTCGGTGCCGAGGGGCTGACCGGCCCGATGGTCAGCCAGGCCTGCGCCACCGGCGTGGCGGCGCTGCACGCCGCCGCGGGGGCGGTGGCCGCGGGCACGGGGCCGCAGCTGGTCGTCGGCACCGACCGGATCTCCAACGGGCCGACGCTGTCCTGGCCGGCGCCCGCCGCCATGGGCGGCGCGCCGGTCACCTCGCACTGGGTGCTCGACAGCTTCGCCCGCGACCCGTGGGCCGGTGCCGGCATGCTGGCCGCGGCCGAGGCGGTCGCCGCGGAGATGGGCGTCACGCGCGAGGAGCTCGATGACCTGACCGCCCTGCGCTGGGAGCAGTACGCCGCCGGGCTCGCCGAGGACCGGGCGTTCCAGCGGCGCTACCAGGTGCCGGTGGAGATCCCGCAGCGCAAGAAGCCGCTCACCCTGGACGCCGACGAGGGCATCCGCCCCAAGACCCGGGACGGCATCGGCGCCCTGCCCCCCGCGGCACCGGGCGCGCTGCACACCTTCGCCTCCCAGACCCACCCGGCCGACGGCTGCGCCGGCGCGGTGGTCACCACGGCCGACCGGGCGCGGGAGCTCTCCGGCGAGGGCATCGTGCGGATCCTGTCCAGCGGCTTCGCGCGGGTGGCCAAGAGCCGGATGCCCCAGGCCCCCGTGCCGGCCGCGCTGTCCGCGCTGCAGTCGGCCGGGCTGGACATGGGCGACGTGCAGGCGATCACCACCCACAACCCCTTCGCCGTCAACGACCTGTTCTTCGCCCGCGAGACCGGGGCGAAGGTCGAGGACATGAACGTCTACGGCTGCAGCCTGGTCTTCGGTCACCCCCAGGGGCCCACCGGTCTGCGGTCCATCGCCGAGCTGATCGAGACCCTCCGGCTGCGCGGCGGTGGCATCGGTCTGTTCACCGGCTGCGCCGCGGGTGACACCGGCGCCGCGCTCGTGATCGAGGTGACCGAGTGACAGCTGGCTCGGACACCCGCGAGCAGGCCTCGTTCGCATCGCCGCAGATCACCGCGGAACAGCGGCCGGACGGTCGCCTCGTCATCCGGTCGGCCGTGCCGCTGGCCCCGCACCCGGTCAGCCCGGTGCACGAGTTCCGCCGGGGCAGCGACGAGCACCCCGATCGCCTGCTGACCGCCGAGCGCGGAGGCGAGGGCAGCTGGCTCCGGCTGACCTGGGGCGAGGCCCGCGCGGCAGCCGACCGGATGGCCCAGGGCCTGCTCGACCACGGGCTGGCCGACCGGCCGGTCATGGTGGTCTCGGGCAACAGCCGGCTGCACCTGGTGGCCACGCTGGCCGCGATGACCGTGGGCGCACCGGTCGTGCCGGCCAGCGTCGCCTACTCGCTGCAGAGCACCGACCACGCCAAGCTGCGCGCGATGGTCGACGTGGTCGACCCCGGCCTGATCGTCGCCGAGGACGCCACCTTCGCCGATGCGGTCGCCGCGGTGGCCGGGAACCGCCCGGTCGTGAGCCGGGACGGCGACCTGCCCGGCTCGGTCGCCCTCGACGGCTTCGGCGCCGAGCCCACGCCGGAGGTGGACCGCCGCTGCGCCGCCCTGCGGCGGGAGGACGTCGCCAAGATCCTGTTCACCTCGGGATCGACCGGCCAGCCCAAGGGCGTCGTCAACACCCACGGCATGCTCATGGCCAACCAGCAGCAGATGCGCCAGGCGTGGCCGTTCCTCGAGCACGAGCCGCCGGTGCTGCTGGACTGGCTGCCCTGGAGCCACACCTTCGGCGGCAACCACGACCTGAACATGGTGCTGGTCAACGGCGGCACCCTGTGGATCGACGACGGGCGGCCCGCACCACCGCTGATCGGCCGGACGGTGCGCAACCTCGCCGACGCCCGGCCGACGCTCTACTTCAACGTCCCCGCCGGCTACGCCGCGCTGCTCCCGGCCCTCGAGCAGGACCCGGAGGCGGCCCGGGCGTTCCTCGACCGCCTGCGGCTGGGCTTCTTCGCCGCGGCCGCCCTGCCGCAGCGCCTGTGGGACCGGTTGCAGGCGCTGGCCGCCGAGCACGGTTCCCGGATGCAGATGACCACCTCCTGGGGGCTGACCGAGACCGCGCCCGCGGCGACGTCGGCGCACTTCCCGATCACCCGCAGCGACGTCCTCGGCGTGCCGCTGCCCGGCGTGGAGCTGGCGCTGGTGCCGGTGGGGGAGAAGACCGAGCTGCGGGTGCGCGGGGCGAACGTGACCCCCGGCTACCACGGCCGTCCCGACCTGACCGCCGCCGCCTTCGACGAGGAGGGCTTCTTCCGCACCGGCGACGCCGTGACGCTCGCCGACCCCGCCGACGTCGCCGCCGGGCTGCTGTTCCGCGGCCGGATCGCGGAGGACTTCAAGCTGTCGACGGGCACGTTCGTCAGCGTCGGCACGCTGCGGCCGGCCCTGCTGTCCGCCTCCGAGGGCCTGCTCACCGACGCGGTGATCTGCGGCCAGGACGGCGACTGCGTGACCGCGATGGTCTGGCTGCGCCCGGACGCCGCGGAACGCTGCGATGCCGACGGGGTGCCGGCGGAGTCCCTGCGCCGGGAGCTGGCGCAGACGATGCAGCACCTGGCCGACCAGGGCGGCGGTTCCTCCCAGCGGGTCGAGCGGCTCCTCGTCCTGCGCGAGCCGCCGGTCCTCGACGCCGGGGAGATCACCGACAAGGGCTACGTCAACCAGGCCGCCGTGCGCGAGCGGCGGGCCGACCTGGTGGCCCTGCTCGACGCGGAGCCGCTCCCGCCCCAGGTGGTCGTGCGCGGATGAGGCGTCCGGGCGCCAGGACGGGCAGGTCGCTGCCGATCGGGAAGTTCCGCGGGATGACGGGTCGGGAGCAGCAGATGGTCGTGCGGGTGGAGTGCGCGGGTGCGTGGCGGTGGCCCGGTGGCTGAGGCGCGCGGAGCCACCGGCTCCTCGGCCGCGACGGCCGGGACGCGGGATGCCCTGCTCGAGGTGACCGACCTGCACGTCTCCTACGCCGGCTCGGTGCAGGCGCTGCGCGGGGTCTCGCTGTGGGTTCCCGACGGCGGCATCGTCGCCGTGCTGGGCAACAACGGAGCCGGCAAGAGCACGCTCCTGCGGGCGATCTCGGGCACGCTCGGCCGGGAGGGCGGCGCCATCGACGGCGGCTCCATCCACGTCGGTGGGGAGCCGATCGGCCGGCGCGGCGCGTCCGACGTCGTCCGCCGGGGAGTGCTGCAGGTACCGGAGGGCCGGCGGGTCTTCGCCGCCCTCACCGTCGAGGAGAACCTCCGCGCCGGCGGGACGGCGGCGCGGGATGCCGCGGCCCGCGACAGGGCGCGCGGCGAGGTCTACGACCTGTTCCCGATCCTGCGCGAGCGGCGCCGGCAACGCGCCGGGCTGCTGTCCGGCGGCGAGCAGCAGATGCTGGCGATCGGCCGGGCGCTGATGGGCAGCCCCCGCCTGCTCCTGCTGGACGAGCCGTCGCTGGGGCTCGCACCGCTCATCGTCGAGCAGATCGGTGAGGTCATCACCGAGATCAACCGGCAGGGCACCTCCGTGGTGCTCGTGGAGCAGAACGCGGCGATGGCGCTGCGGGTGGCCGACCACGCGTTCGTCCTCGAGGTCGGCCAGATCTCCCTGCAGGGGCCGGCGGCCGAGCTGGCCCGCACCGACGAGGTCCGCGACCGGTACCTCGGCGTGGGCGCGGAGGCCGCCCCCGCCACCGACGTCCCCGCCGCCGGCGCCACCGCCACCGACGTCCCCCCAACCGGCGCCACCGCCACCGGCGCCCCATCCGCGGATGCCGGAGCGGCGCGGCCGGCGGGCGCCGCGGTGCACGACCTCGTGGTCGAGGGCCTGACGGTGCGGTTCGGTGGCATCACCGCGCTCACCGACGTGTCGTTCACCGTCGCGCCGGGTTCCCTGCACGCGCTCATCGGCCCCAACGGCGCGGGCAAGTCCACCTGCCTGAACGTGCTCAGCGGGGTGTACGCCGCGACCGAGGGGGCAGCGCGGTACGGCGGGCGCGACCTCACCCGGTTGCCGCGCCACCAGATCGCCGCCCTCGGCATCTCCCGCACGTTCCAGAACATGGCCCTGTCCTCGACCGAGACGGTCCTGGACAACCTGCTGGTCGCCCGGCACCGGCACATGCGCACGGGGTTCTTCTCGGCCGCGCTGCGGCTGCCCGGCGCCCGCCGGGAGGCCGCCGCGCAGGAGGCGACGGTGGTGCGCACCGCCGAGCTGCTCGGCCTGGGTGGCGTGCTGCACCAGCTGGTCAGCGAGCTGCCCTACGGCGACCGCAAACGGGTCGAGCTGGCCCGCGCGCTCTGCGCCGAGCCGGGGCTGTTGCTGCTCGACGAGCCGGTGGCCGGGATGAACTTCAACGAGTCGGTCGCGATGGAGGAGGCGATCGGCACGGTGCAGCGCGAGCTGGGCATCTCGATCGTGCTGGTCGAGCACGACATGCGGTTCGTCATGGGCCTGGCCGACCGGGTCACGGTGCTCGACTTCGGCAGGCGGATCGCCGACGGCACCCCGGCCGAGGTCCAGGCCGACCCCGACGTGCTGCGGGCCTACCTCGGCACCGAGCAGGAGGAGGAGCGGTGAGCAACCTCTTCGGCCTCGTCCTCAACGGGCTGTCGCTGGGCGCGATCTACGCGCTGATCGCGCTCGGTTTCGTCATGATCTTCAAGGCGACGCACGTGCTGAACTTCGCGCACGGCTCGGTCCTGCTGCTCGGCGCCTACGTCGTGGGCGTGACGAACGACGCCCTGGGCTTCTGGCCGGCGCTGCTGCTGGGCATCGTGGTGGCCGCGCTGGCCGCGGTGGTGATCGATGTCGTGATCATGCGCCGGGTGCGCGCCGCGGACCTCGGGACGCTGGCGATCCTCACCCTGGGCGTCGACGTCCTGATGGTCACCGAGCTCACCCGACGGCTGGGCACCGCCACCCTCACCACCGGGGCGCCCTGGGGCACCAGCACCGTCGACGTGCTCGGCTCCAGCATCCCGCTGTCCCGGGTGATCGCCGCCCTGGTGACGGCCGTGGTGGTCGGGGTGCTGTGGGCGCTGTTCCAGTTCACCAACTGGGGCATCGCGATGCGGGCGGCCGCCGCCGACGGCGGAACCGCGGAGCTGATGGGCATCCGGCTCAACCGGGTGGCCGCGAGCGCCTGGGGCGTCGCGGGCGCGCTGGCGGCCGTGGCCGGGATCTTCCTCACCTCGTTCCCGTCGCCCGGCATCAGCCCCACGGTGGGACTGGTCGCACTGGCGGCGATCCCGGCCTGGGTGCTCGGCGGGTTCGACTCCTTCCCCGGCGCGGTGGTCGGCGGACTGATCATCGGCGTCGTGACCACGCTGTCCGCCGGCTACCAGGGCGACCTGACGTTCCTCGGCCGCGACCTCGCCCAGGTGACGCCGTACGCCGTGATGCTGCTGGTCCTGCTCATCCGACCGTCCGGGCTGTTCGGCACGAAGGAGGTCGCCCGTGTCTAGGCCACCGACGACCCGGCGGGTGCGCACGCTGGCGATCATCGCCGTCGTCCTCGTCGCGCTCGCCCTCCCGCTGACCCTGCGCGCCTTCTGGCTGCAGTCCGGCCTGTTCGCGATGGCCGCCGTCATCAGCGCGATCGGGCTGACCCTGCTGGTCGGGCGCTCGGGCCAGCTCTCGCTGGGGCACGCGTTCTTCGTCGCGATCGGGGCCTACGGGTACTGCTACCTCGCCGGCGACCCGTCCTCGCCCCTCGCCTCCGGGCTGGGGCTGCCCCCGGTGCTGGCGCTGCTGGGCGCGGTGCTGGCCGCCGGGCTCGCCGGAGCGCTGTTCAGCCCGATCTCCGGCCGGCTGCGCGGCATCTACCTGGGGCTGGCCTCGCTGGGCCTGGTGTTCCTCGGCCAGCACATCCTGTTCAACGCCGTCCCGCTGACCGGCGGCTACAACGGGCGCAACGCCGAGCCCTTCAGCCTGTTCGGGTTCAGCTTCTCCGACGGCACCCCCGAGGGCCTGACGGTCCTCGGCGTGCAGTTCGGCGGCCTGGAACGGCTGTGGTACCTCGGGCTGCTGCTGGTCGGCGTCTCCTGGTGGTGCGCGCGCAACCTCGTCCGCAGCCGGCCGGGGCGGGCGCTGGCGACCATCCGCGACAGCGAGGTCGCGGCCGGCGTGATGGGGGTGAACGTGCCCCGCTACAAGGCCGCCGCCTTCATCGTCTCGTCGATGTACGCCGCGCTGGGCGGGGTGCTGATGGCGCTGGTGTTCGGCCGGATCGTCCCGGAGAGCTTCGGGCTGACCATGTCGGTCGACTTCCTCGTCATGATCGTGATCGGCGGCATCGGCTCGGTCGGCGGCGCGGTGGTCGGCGCCGCCCTGGTCACGCTGCTGCCGCTGGTCCTCAACCGCTACAGCGACCTGCTCCCGCTGCTCGCCCAGCCCGGGTCCAGTGGGATCAGCGCCGCGGACCTGAGCCGGATCATCTACGGCCTGGCCATCGTGCTGATCCTGCTGTTCGCCCATGACGGGCTGGCCGGCCTCGGCCGCCGGCTGGGCTCATCTTTCCGCCGGAACGCGGACGGCCCCGGCAGTCCCGATCGCCCGATGTCCGATTCGCCCACCACGAAGGAGCTGGCTCGATGAAGAGACCACTGGTCACGAGTGTCTGTCTGATGGTCGCGCTCGCCGCGACGAGTTGCGGCAAGGCCGAGGAGCAGAGCGGCGGCAGCGCGGGCGGCGCCGCCGAGGCGGTGCCCGGCGTCACCGAGGACACGATCACCCTCGGCTCGCTGATGGACCTCACCGCGGTGTTCGCGTCGAACAGCCGGTCGATCCTGCAGGGCACGAACCTGTACTGGGATGCGGTGAACGCCGACGGCGGCGTCTGCGACCGGCAGGTCGAGCTCGACGTCCAGGACCACGGCTACGACGCCCAGACCGCGGTCTCGCTCTACCAGACCATGTCCGGGAACGTGCTGGCCATCGCCCCCGTGCTGGGCTCGTCGGTCATCACGGCGCTGCGGCCCTCCTTCCAGGAGGACAACATGCTCGTGGGCATGGCGGCGTGGACCTCCGACGTCCTGCCCGACCCGCAGTTCCAGATCACCGGCACCACCTACGACATCGAGACGATCAACGCGATCGACTGGCTGACCCGTGAGCACGGGCTGACCAGCGGCGACTCCATCGGCGTCGTGTACTTCGAGGGCGACTTCGGGGGCAGCTCGCTGCGCGGCGCCGAGTACGCCGCCGAGGAGCTGGGCCTGACCGTCGTCCCGCACCAGATCAAGCCCAGCGACACCGACCTGTCGGCGCAGGTCAACGCGATGGCGAACGACGGCGTGAAGGCGATCATCGTCGCCGCCGCGTCGCCGCAGACCGCCTCGATCGCGAGCGTGGCCGCCTCGATCGGGCTGGACGTCCCCATCGTCGGCAACGGCCCGGCCTTCACCCCGGACCTGCTCGACACGCCGGCCGGTGCGGCGCTGGAGCAGAACTTCTACACCGCCACGTCGATGGCCCCGCCCTCGCTGGAGGAGGAGGGCGTGCAGGAGTTCCTGACCGCCTACCAGGCGGAGTACCCCGATGAGGAGCCGATCCAGAACGGCGCCATGTACGGCTACGCGTCGTCGCAGATCATCCACGAGGTCCTCACCCGGGCCTGCGAGGAGGATGCGCTCACCCGGGAGGGGCTGCAGGAGGCGCTGCGCTCCATCACCGACTACGAGTCGGGCGGCACCGTCGCCGGCGTGCTGGACTACTCCGACCCGAGCGTCCCGCCGACCCGCGAGATCTACATCTCCAGGGCCGACCCGGCCGCTGCCGGTGGCCTGACGGCCGTGGGCGACTCGTTCGTCTCCGAGCTCGCCGAAGGGTACGAGTTCACCGGCTGAGCACCACCGATCGATCGGGCGCCCGCCCGGCCCCTGCAGTCGGCCGGGCGGGCGCCTTCCCTCGACACCCCCGGGTCCAGAGCAGCTTCCATATGATGGAAGCTGGCTGGCCGACCGCCGGTGACCGCAGTCACCCTGGGGAGGAGTCGAAGAGGACACCGCCGGGAGGGCACCCCATGACGTCGATCGTCCGGAACCAGTGGTACGTCGCGGCCTACGGCCGCGAGGTCAGCCGCGAACTGTTCAGCCGCACCATCTGCGGGGAGTCGATCCTCTTCTGGCGGACGGAGGCCGGCGAGGTCACCGCGATGAGCGACCGCTGCGTGCACCGCCGGTTCCCGCTCTCCCAGCAGCCCAGCCACCTCGTCGGCGACACCGTCGTCTGCGGCTACCACGGCTTCACCTACGACGCCGAGGGCGCCTGCGTCGCCGTTCCGGGGCAGACCCGTGTGCCGCGCACCGCCCGGCTGCGGTCCTACCCGGTGGTGGAGCAGGACAGCTTCGTCTGGGTGTTCATCGGCGAGCCGGAGAAGGCCGACGCCAGCACGATCCCCCGCGCCCCGTGGCTGGAGCTGGAGGGCTGGACCGCCGTCTCCGGCATGGAGCCGCTCGCCGCGCGGGCCAGCCTGCTGGTCGACAACCTGATGGACCTCTCCCACGAGACCTACCTGCACGGCGGGTACATCGGGACGCCGGAGGTGGCGAACACCCCGATCACCACCGAGGTCGACGACGCGGCCGGGATCGTCTACGTCAGCCGGCACATGGCCGACGCCGACTGCCCGCCGTTCTACGCCAAGAGCACCGGCATCACCGGCCGGATCACCCGCTGGCAGGACATCGAGTTCACCCCGCCCTGCCTGTACAAGCTGCACAGCCGGATCGCGCCGGTGGGCGTGCTGCCCAACGAGGACGGCACCGACCCCGACGCCTTCCACGTGGAGGTCGTCTACGCGATCACCCCCGAGACCGAGAACAGCACCCACGACTTCTGGGCCGTCGCGCGCGACTTCGCCCTGGACGACGAGGGCGTCTCGGACTTCCTGCGGGAGAGCAACCGCACCGTCGTGCTGCAGGACGTCGTGGCCCTCGACGTGCTCGAGAACGTGCTCACCGGTGAGCCCGACGGCTACCAGGAGCTGTCGATCAACATCGACACCGGTGGCCTGGCCGCCCGGCGGATCATCGCCCGGCTGGCCGCCGAGGGCGCCGGCGAGGCCGTCGCGGAGAGCGCCGCGGTCCCGGCGGCCGGCCGGTGAGCGGCGGCCCGCTGGGCGACGTCCCGGCCGAGGAGGTGCCGCTGAACGCGGCCGAGGTGAGCACGGTGCGGCAGGGCGTGCTGAGCCTGCCCGCCCCCCGCCAGGTGCTGGCGGGGGAGCGCGTCCTCCGGGTGAACTGGTTGCCGGGCTCCGACCGGCTGCGCGGGCTGTGCTTCTGCGGTGCCGAGGCCGAGGCCGCCGACCCGCAGGAGATGTGGGAGTGGCTGCTCGCACACCCCGACCACCCGGCCGGCGGCCCCGTCGAGCCGCCCGTGACCGGCCCGCTGCCCCCGCCACCCGCGCACTACATCACCGACCCGACGATCATCCGGACGCACACACCCGTCCCGGTCTGAGGAAGGACCCCGCTGCCCCCCACCGCTCGCAAGCTCGCGGCGGGCCCCTGCAGCGGGGGCTGACCTGCCCCCACACCGCTCGCAGGCTCGGGGCGGGTTCCCGGAGCGGGCCTAGACTGCCCCGCACCGCCCGCGAGGTCGCGGCGGGTCCCGACCGGGGCGACGAGAAGGAGAACTGTGCACAGCACCCACGACGAGGTGGACCTGCGGCTGGTCGTCGCGCGCCGGACGACGGGCGCCGAGGGCGTCGCCGTCCTGGAACTGCGCGACCCGACCGGCGCCGAGCTGCCGGCCTGGGGCCCCGGCGCGCACATCGACCTGAAGCTGCCCGGTGAGCTGGTCCGGCAGTACTCGCTGTGCGGCGATCCGCACGACCGGTCGGTCTGGCAGATCGGCATCCTCCGCGAGCCCGAGGGCCGCGGCGGCTCGGCGTACGTGCACGACCGGCTCCTCGAGGGCGAGGAGATCGACGTGCGCGGGCCGCGCAACAACTTCGAGCTGGCGCCGTCCCCGAGGTACGTGTTCATCGCCGGCGGCATCGGGATCACCCCGATCCTGCCGATGGCCGCCACCGCCTGCGAGACCGACGCCGAATGGGAGTTCCACTACGGCGGGCGCACCCGCACCTCGATGGCGTTCCTCGAGGCCCTCGACGCGCTGGAGGCGAAGACCGGCCACGGCCCCCGGGTCACCCTGCACCCGCAGGACGAGGTGGGGCTGATCGACCTCGACCGGATCCTCGGCACCGTGCAGCCCGACACCAAGATCTACTGCTGCGGCCCCGAGCCGCTGCTCAAGGCCGTCGAGGAGCGCGTCGCCGCCGCCGGCTGGCCGTCGGGCTCGCTGCACGTGGAGCGCTTCTCGCCCAAGGAGCAGGGCGAGCGCGTGCTCAGCGGCAGCTTCGAGGTCGAGCTGACCGTCTCCGGGATGACGCTCACCGTGCCGCCGGAGAAGTCGATCCTCGAGGCGGTGGAGGAGGCCGGCGTCCCGGTCCTCTCCTCCTGCCAGGAGGGCACCTGCGGCACCTGCGAGACCCCGGTGGTGGAGGGCGAGGTCGACCACCGCGACTCGCTGCTCACCCCCGAGGAGCAGGCGGCGAACGACACGATGTTCATCTGCGTCTCCCGCGCGGCCTGCCCCAAGCTGGTCCTCGAGCTCTGAGGGCAGCTGCGGTGGCTGCCGCGGGCCGGCGGACGGCGGGCACCAAGCTGCTCGACGTCCTGGACGCGTTCGGCCGCGAGCGGCGGTCGCTGAACCTGTCGGAGATCGCCCGCGCCATCGACGTCCCGCTGTCGACGGCGCACCGGCTGATCGCCGAGCTGTGCGCGTGGGGCGGTCTGGAGCGGGACGAGGACGGCCGCTACCGGATCGGGCTGCGGCTGTGGGAGCTCGGCGCGCTCGCGCCGCGCGCGCTCGGGCTGCGCGAGGCGGCGCTGCCGTTCATGGAGGACCTCTACGAGGTCACCCACGAGAACGTGCAGCTCGCCGTCCGGGACGACACCGACGTGGTCTTCGTCGAGCGGTTCGCGGGGCGGAACGCCGTCCCGGTGCTCAGCGAGGTGGGCGGGCGCTTCTCGCTGGCGCCGACCGGCGTGGGGCTGGTGCTGCTGGCCGCCGCGCCGGCCGAGGTACAGGAACAGGTGCTCGCCGGCCCGCTGCGGCGCTACACGCCCTGGACCATCACCGACCCGGCGCAGCTGCGCCGGGTGCTGGCCGACGTGCGGCGCGCCGGGGTGGCGATCAGCGACCGGCAGGTCACCGCGGACGCGGTGTCCGTCGCCGCGCCGATCACCGAACGGGACACCGTCGTCGCCGCGCTGTCGATCGTGGTGCGCGGCGACGGGCCCGGCGCGGTGCGGGCGATGGCCCCGGGCGTGCGGGCCGCCGCCCGGGCGATCAGCCGGGTGCTGTCGACCAGTTGAGCGTCACAGCACCGGGCGGACGAACCCGATCTGCATCGTGGTGATGCACGCCGGGAAGGTCTCGAACACCGCGGCGCGCTCGGGGGAGGCGTTGTAGGTGGCCTCCACCTCGCGGAACTGCGCCTCGTCGCCATCGTGCTCGACCGCCCAGGTGAAGGTGTCGTTCACGTCGTCGGCGTAGGCGAACAGCAGCCGGAACCCGTACTCGGCCCGCACCGGGGCCAGGGTCGGGAACCAGGCCAGGAAGTCGGCCATCCGGCCGGGTTCGACGTCGTAGCGGCGCAGCTGAACGGTGGTCATCCGCCCATCCTGCCCCGCGGGAGGTTCAGGCAGACTCGAGGCGTGTTCGACCGTTCCCCGACCGACGGCTGGACGACGTGCGCCCAGGGCCACCGGCACTGGGGGCTGGCCGGCGCGGCCGGGCTGCTGCTGCACCGGCCCGGCCCCGACGGCGTCGAGGTGCTGCTGCAGCTGCGCGTCGAGTGGTCGCACCACGGCGGCACCTGGGGCACGCCGGGTGGGGCGCTGCACCGGCACGAGCCGGCGGTCGACGGTGCGCTGCGCGAGGCCGGCGAGGAGCTGGGGCTGCGCCGGGCCGACGTCGTCCTCGGGCCCGGGTCGGTCGACGACCACGGTGGCTGGACCTACACGACCGTGCTGGCCACCCCGGTCGGGCTGCTCGACCCGGGGCTGCTGGAGCTCAACGCGGAGAGCGTCGACGTCGGCTGGTTCCCGCTGGCCGCCCTGGCCGACGTCCGGCTGCACCCCGGCCTGGCCGCCTCCCTGCCGACGCTGCGCCCCCTCCTCCTGCCCTGACCCCCTGCCCCTGTGCTTTTTCGGGCTCAAGTACGCGTACTTGAGCCCGAAAAAGCACAGGGGCGGCGGGTGAGCCCGTTCAGGCGGGGTGCACGGTGGCGGTGACCAGGCGGTGGTCGCCGACGGCGAGCTCGCGGACCTCGACGTCGCTGGCGGTCAGCGCGCCCAGCGCCAGCAGGTGGTCCAGCTGCACCCGCGGGGCCGGCCCCGGATAGGTCGGCGCGGTGACCAGGCGCTGCCCCCCGGTCAGCCTGGCCGGGGCGGGGCCGGGCAGGTTGAGGTCGCCGGCCACCAGCACCGGCCCGGGCAGCTGCCGGGCCCAGCCGCGCAGCCGCAGCAGCTGCCGGGCGGCGGTGTGCGGGGCGAACGACAGATGGGTGCCGACGACGGTGCAGCCGGCCAGCTCGGCGGCCAGCGCGACCCGCGGCTCGTCGGGGAACGACCACCAGCGCGCAACGCCGGTGCGCGGGTCGGGCGCCCGGATCGGCAGCCGGGCCCGGCCGGCGCCCAGCGCGTGCACCGACCAGCGGCGCACCGGCAGCCGGGTGAACAGCGCGATGCCGTAGCGCGGGCCGGCCGGGTCGTCGTCCGGGCCGCCGAGCACCGCCGGGTCGACCGGACGCCAGCTGCGGACCGGGTCGGGTGTTCCGTCGATGGTGGGCGCGAACCGCCAGTCGGTGGCGCTCAGGGCCGCGGCCACCACGGCCGGCTGCGACAGCCCGTGCGAGCGGGGCTGGCCGGCGTCGACCTCCTGGACGGCGAGGACGTCGACGTCCACCCCGGCCAGCGCGGCGGCCAGCCCGGCGCCGTCGAGGCAGCGGCCGGTGGCGTCCCGCCCGGACGCGAGGTTGAGCGTCCCGACCCGCATCGGCCGAACGGTAGCCCCCGCCGCCGCTGACCTGCGGGACAGCGGGGAACCGGACCGGCCGATAGGTTCCCCTGGTGAGTGCGCGCGCGGACGTCTCGGAGATCTTCGACCCAGCCGCCTGGGAGGCGGTCGACGGGTTCGCGGAGCTCACCGACCTGACCTACCACCGCGCGGTGGACGCCGGCGTCGTCCGGGTGGCCCTGGACCGGCCGGAGGTGCGCAACGCCTTCCGCCCGCAGACGGTCGACCAGCTGCTCGCCGTCCTCGAGCACGCCCGGCTGTCCACCGACGTGGGCTGCGTGCTGCTCACCGGCAACGGCCCGAGCGAGTCCGACGGCGGCTGGGCCTTCTGCTCCGGCGGTGACCAGCGGGTGCGGGGCAGGTACGGCTACGAGGCCGGTGCCGGGGTCAGCGGACGGCTGCACATCCTCGAGGTGCAGCGGCTGATCCGGTTCATGCCGAAGGTGGTCATCTGCGTCGTCCCCGGGTGGGCCGCCGGCGGCGGGCACAGCCTGCACGTGGTCTCCGACCTGACCCTGGCCAGCGCCGAGCACGCCCGGTTCAAGCAGACCGACGCCGACGTCGGCAGCTTCGACGGCGGCTTCGGCTCGGCCTACCTGGCCCGCCAGGTCGGGCAGAAGTTCGCCCGGGAGATCTTCTTCCTCGGCGAGGAGTACTCCGCCGCGGACGCCCAGGCGATGGGCATGGTGAACCGGGTGGTGCCGCACGCCGAGTTGGAGGCCACCGCGCTGGACTGGGGGCGGCGGATCGTGGCGAAGAGCCCGACCGCGCAGCGGATGCTCAAGTACTCGTTCAACCTGATCGACGACGGACTGGTCGGCCAGCAGCTGTTCGCCGGGGAGACGACCCGGCTGGCCTACATGGCCGAGGAGGCCGTCGAGGGGCGCGACTCGTTCCTGGAGAAGCGCGACGCCGACTTCTCCCGGTTCCCGTGGCACGTCTGAGGACCCCCGTGCCCCCCACCACTCGCAAGCTCGCGGCGGGCCCCTGCACGGGGGCCTTCCAGGTGTCAGCAGGAGCCATACCTATGGAGGGACGCAGATGATCGTCGAGGTGGTGGGGGGTGCCGGATCGGCACCCGAGGTCCGGGTGTCCGACGTCGACGAGCTGAAGCGGCTGCACCTGGCCGTGGGGGCGGTGACCCCCGAGGAGGCCGACGAGGCGCTGCGGGCGGCGGGTCTGGGCCGGCTGTCCGGCGCCGACACGGCCTTCCTGGACGTGGCGGCGCTGCGCGCCGCGGCGGAACCGCAGGCCTCCGCGGCGGACTGGGGGGCGAACTTCGACGGCATGGTCGAGTACGCCCGCGGCAAGGGCTGGGTGGGCGACGACGGAGCCAGCCTGCAGGCCCACGTGGAGACCGCCGCGAGCGGCTGACCGGCGCCGGACGGCGGACGGCGGACGGACCCGCCGGGCCGGTCGGCGAGCCACCCGGTTGTGGTCGACGTGTCCTCCTGGGCACGATTGCACCGTGACCACGACCGGCCAGCCCGCGCGCACCGCTGTCAACCGTCCTCCGGGCCGGCCGATGTCCGCGGAGCTGTCCGACCAGCTGCTCTCGGTGGCCGTCGACATCCTGGCCGACGAGGGCTGGGGCCGGTTGAACAGCGACCGCATCGCGGCCCGGGCGAAGGCCGGCAAGGCCGGCATCTACCGGCGCTGGCCCACCATGGCGGCCCTGGCGCGGCACGCGCTGGCCCGGTCCACCCTGGTGCAGCTGCCGGCCGACTCCGGCTCGCTGCGCACCGACCTGGCCGGCCTGCTGGAGCCGTGGACCCGCCCGCTGGGCCGCGCCGAGCGGGCGGCGGCCAGCCTGGTCAGCGCCGCCCGGCACGACGAGCAGCTGCGCGCCGGCCTGGAGGAGGCGCTGGTCCGCCCGCTCGCCGCGGTGGTCCGGGAGATCGCCGCGCGCGAGACCCGCCGCGGCCGTGAGCTCGCCCCCGACCGGGTGTCGCTGCTCGGCTCGGTGCTCGAGGCGCTGTGGTGGCAGCGCTACACCGCCTTCGAGCAAGCACCGCTGGACGCCGACGGGGTCCGGCAGCTGGTGGCCGACGTCCTCCTGCCGATCACCGACCCGGAGCCGGTTCCCGACCCGGTCTGACCGGATCGGCCGACCCCGCCGGCACCGGGTGCCACCCCGGCGCGCGGGCGTGGCGGACGGGCGCCTAACGTGCGGTGCGTCACCTGCTGCGCGGGCCGGAACGGCGTCCGGGCGGGTGGCCACCGGCGCCCCGTCCGAGGGCGGCGGCGTGGGTTCGAGCCTCCGGAGGACGCACGGATGAAGACGCAGGGCGCGGTGCTGCGGGGCCCGGGCGACTGGGAGGTCGTCGAGCTCGAGGTCCGCGACCCCGGGCCGGGTGAGGTGCTGGTCGACATGGCCTACGCGGGCCTGTGCCACTCCGACGAGCACCTGCGGTTCGAGAGCGCGCGGTACCCGATCGTCGGTGGGCACGAGGGCGCCGGCGTCGTCCGCGCGGTGGGGGCGGGTGTCACGAACGTCGCGCCGGGCGACCACGTCGTCACCACCTTCCTGCCGGCCTGCGGCCACTGCCGCTGGTGCGCCTCGGGCCGTTCCAACCTCTGCGACCTGGGTGCCACCATCACCACCGGTCAGCTGCCCGACGGGTCGTTCCCCTTCACGCTGGACGGCGAGCCGCTCGGCGGCTTCTGCATCGTGGGCGCCTTCGCTCAGACCTCGCTGCTCTCCCAGTTCTCCTGCGTGCGGATCGACGACCACTACCCGCTGGACGTCGCCGCGCTGATGGCCTGCAGCGTGCCCACCGGCTGGGGCTCGGCGGTCAACGCCGGCCCGGTGCGGGTGGGTGACGTGGTCGTGGTCGTCGGCACCGGCGGCGTGGGCTGCAACGCGGTGCAGGGTGCGGCGAGCGTCGGCGCGCAGCACGTCATCGCCGTCGACCCGGTGCCCTTCCGGCGCGAGTTCGCCCAGACCCTGGGCGCCACCCACGCCGTGGCGAGCACGGAGGAGGCCGCCGCGCTGGCCCGGGCGCTGTCCCGCGGCACCGGCGCGGACGTCGTCGTCCTCGCCACCGGGGTCACCAGCCCGGAGATCGTCGGCGGCGCCTACGGCTGCCTGGGCAAGGGCGGCACGCTGGTGCTCACCGGGCTGTCCGACCATGCCATGGACACCACCGTGGTGCTGCCCGGCAACATCGCCACGGTCTTCGAGCAGCGGGTGCAGGGCGCGCTCTACGGCATGTGCAACGCCTACCGCGACATCCCGCGGCTGCTGCGCATGTACGAGGAGGGGAAGCTCAAGGTCGACGAGCTGATCACCAAGCGGTACGGCCTCGACGAGATCAACCAGGGCTACCAGGACCAGCGCGACGGCACCACCATCCGCGGCGTCCTGCAGCACCAGCACTGAGCCTTCCTCGAGGGCCAAAGTCGCGACTTTGGCCCTCGAGGGGTGAACGGGTGGCCGGGCGGGCAGGCACGGCACCGTGAACGAGCCCACGATCGCGGTCCTGGACGTCGACGGCACCCTCGTCGACACGAACTACCAGCACGCGCTGGCCTGGTACCGCGCACTGCGGTCGCTGGGGGAGACCTTCCCGATCTGGCGCATCCACCGGCTGATCGGGATGGGCGGTGACAAGTTGGTGGGCGCGCTCGGCGGCGACGGGCTCGAGGAGCGGGTCGGCGGGCAGGCCCGGGAGCGCTGGGTCGAGGAGTTCGACCGGCTGATCGGCGAGGTGGCGCCGCTGCCCGGCGCCCGCGACCTGCTGGTGGCGATCAGGGAGCGTGGTCACCGGCTGGTGCTGGCCAGCTCGGGTAAGCCGCAGCACGTCGATGCCTTCCTCGACCTGCTCGACGCCCGCGACCTCGCCGACGACTGGACCTCCACCGACGACGTCGAGGCCTCCAAGCCGGCGCCGGACCTGCTGCAGGTGGCACTGGAGAAGCTCGGCGCCCCGGCCGACGCCGCCGCCGTGCTGATCGGTGACTCGGTATGGGACGTGGAGTCGGCGAAGAAGGCCGGGATGCCGGCGATCGTCGTCCGCTCCGGGGGTTTCGGCGACGACGAACTGCGCAGTGCCGGCGCGATCGCCCTCTACGACACCCCGGCCGACCTCGCCGCCGCCCTCGACGAGACGCCGCTGGCCTTTCCTTAGCCGACGACGCCGGCCCGCAGTGCCGTGTACTCGGGCACCGCGGCCAGCGGCGGGCGCTGGTCGGCGGCCACGGTGCTGCTGTGCGGCACGAACCCGGTGCCGTCGTGGGTGAACTGGGTGAGCAGCCCGCCGGGCTCCAGCCGGCCGCGCCCGGCGCGGGCCAGCACCGCCGACACGATCTGCCCGGCCATCCGGCCCAGCGCCTCGTCGGTCTGGTGCGAGTGCCGCCGGGTGCCCAGGTCGACCTGGGCCAGCCCGCCGAGCCCGCACACCTGCAGCAGGTCGACCAGCAGGCCCACCTCCACGCCGTAGCCGGACGCGAACGGCACCTGCTCGAGCACCGAGCGGCGGCCGGCGTACTCGCCGCCCAGCGGCTGCACGAAGCCGGCCAGCTCCGGCCACAGCGCGTTGAGCAGTGGCCGGGCGGTCAGCTCGGTGACCCGCCCGCCGCCGGCCGGGCGGTGCTCGCCGCCGACGTCCAGCGGCCGGGTGTAGCAGCCCTTGACGTAGTCGACCCTGGGGTTGGTCAGCAGCGGGGTGAGCAGCCCGGGCACGTAGTGGCCGATGTCGCCGAGCAGGTCGGCGTCGATGAAGACGACGAGGTCGCCGGTGGTGGCGGCCAGCGACTTCCACAGCGCCTCGCCCTTGCCGCGCCGGCTGCCGCAGGCCGGCAGCACGTCGGCGGCGGCGACGACCTCGGCGCCGGCGGCCCGGGCGACCGCCGCGGTGTCGTCGGTGGAGTCGGAGTCGACGACGAGCAGCTCGTCGACGAGGGGGACGCCGGTGACCCAGCGGTCGGCGAGGTCGGCGACCAGCCTGCCCACGGTGGCCGCCTCGTCCCGGGCCGGCAGGACGACGCTGATCCGGTGCCCGCCCCGGCGCTTGGCCAGCAGCAGGGCGTCGACGTCGATGTCGGCCAGCGAGGTGGCCGCCGTGGTGCGGTGCTCGAACCATGCGCGGGCATCGGGTCGCATGCGCCCACTGTCGGTCACCGGGCGGTGTCCGCGCACCTCCGGTCGCCGCCGTTCACGCAGTCTTCACGCGGCGTACCCGGGTGGCCGTCCCGGCGGCGGAAACGGCCATTCCGGCCGCCGGGGGTGGATCAGGCGGGCAGTGGCCAGGGGGTGAGGGGCGCGTGCCGGGCGTCGCGGTCGCCGGCCGGCTCCGGGTGCCCCAGGTCGGTCAGCCAGCCGCGCAGCACCCGGTGCAGGTGCTCGGCGCCGACGATCTCGCCGGGGTCGGCGAACGACGTCGGGTGCACCAGGAAGCCGCGCTGCTGCCCGCCGCCCAGCCCGCCGTGCGACCCGACGTGCGGCTCGAACGGGGAGGCCTCGTCGGTGACCGGGTCGTAGCGGCTGTTGACCACGACGTCGGCGCAGTGCGGAAAGCCCGAGTACCGCGCGACCAGGTCCGCGGCGTGCCGGCCGTAGGGCGCCAGCGGGTCCGCCCCGATCACCACGCCGCTGCCCAGCCGCCGCAGCCCGTTGCGGCCGAGCACGACCGGCCCGAACTCGGTGGAGTGCACGAGCAGGAAACCGACGCCGTCATGGTCGACCAGGGTGGGCAGCAGGTGCGGCCAGTGCCGCTCGATGGTCTCCAGCGGCACCCGGCCGGGCAGGTCGGCGAAGGAGATGGCCGCCATGTGCCCGGAGACGGTCGCCACCACGCCGGGCGCGATCCGGGCGACCGAACCGTGGTCGCCGGCCGGGGTGGCGGCCGACGCGGTGCCGGCGCGCTCCACCCGGTCGCGCAGCCGGCGGGCGATCGGCCCGCCGCCGGAGGCGGCCTCGGCCAGCGCGGAGGTGATCTGCCAGCCCTCGGCGGGGCGGCGGCTGTCCTCGACGGGACGGCGGCCGAACAGCCCGCGCCGCGGCGCCGGGGCGACCGGCCCGCCGCACAGCCGGCCGACCAGCTGCGGGAACGACTCCCCGAACCGGGCGGTGAACGCCTCCCCCTGGGTCTGCCCGTGGTCGGACAGGCAGACCAGGTGGTACGGCCGCGGCGCGAGCTGGGTGGCCCGCCACAGCCGGCCGATCTGCTGGTCGATGCTGCGCAGCACCTCCAGGGTGTCGAAGCGCTCGACGCCGGAGTGGTGGGCGACCTCGTCGTAGCCGAGGAAGTCGGCGTAGACCACCGGGCGGCCGGCCAGCATGTCCTCCAGCAGGGCGGCGACGACGATGTCCCGGGCGATGACCGTCGTCCCCGGGCGGGCGAGCGGGTAGCTGCCCCCGCGGCTGACCCGGGGCCGCACGTCGGCCCGCCGCTGGCGGGCGGCGGCAGCCAGCTCCCGGTAGACGTCGACCAGCGAGACGCCCAGCGTGCGCAGCGCGTTCACCGGGTTCGCGAAGTAGGCGTAGTAGCCGGCACCGATCCGGTGCGGCCGGCGGCGCGAGCCCCGGGCGACGACGACGGGCAGCGAGCTCATCGTCAGCGACACGTGCGGGGCGTCGCCGGTGAACAGGTTGCCCCGGCCCGCGCCGTCGACGGCGAGCAGCCCTCGCCCGTCGGAGTGCCGGCGCTCCACCTCGGCGGCGTCGGCGGGATGGGAGACCGCCACGATCTTGTCGCGGTCCTTCTCGTACCAGCGGAAGCCGGGCACGTCGTCGTTGCTGCCCTGCAGGATCCCGCAGACGCTGGCCCCGGTCTGCGAGCTCCAGTCGGTGTGCCAGGAGGTGAGCACGTGGCTGTCGGCGCGCAGCCAGGCGGCCAGCGTGGGCATCGAGCCGTCCCGGACGGCGCGGCGGGCGACGTCGTGCCCGAGGCCGTCGATCTGCAGGAACAGCACGCCGGGCGGGGCATCGGCCAGCTCGGCGGCCCCGGCCCGGCGGCGGGCGCGGCGGAAGAAGACCTCGTCCTCGTTCACGGCCAGCACGCTGCTGATCACCCCGGCGACGCCGGCCATGGCCAGCGCGACGACGACGGAGGTGGCGAAGCTGGTCACCACCACGCCGGGGATGACGGTGAAGACGGCGAGCACCCCGGCGCCCATGAGCAGGAACCCGCCCAGGCCCAGGGTGAACACCGCGACCGGCAGCGCGACCCGCATCACCAGCGGCCAGACGACGGCGGCCAGCACGCCGAGCAGCAGCGCCGCGACGGGCGGCTGCCACCACGAGCGCATGGCGAAGCCGGACAGCCAGCCGTCGAGCACGGTCAGCGCGGCGGTGGCGACGGTCCAGACGAGCAGCACCCGGGCGAGGGTCCGGCCGCCGCGCAGCACCCGGCCGGGGGAGCGGGCCCCGCTCACCGCGGCTCGCACCCGGCGGGGGACGGGTCGGCCTCGGGGTCGGGGAGCGGGTCCGCACCCGGCGGGGTCCGCCGGCGGTGCGGAACGACGTTGAGGACGACGCTGACCAGCAGTACCAGCATCGTGGCGATGAGCGTGGCGATCAGCGGGGAGTCGAAGATCCCGCCGCTGACCACGCCGAGCAGCGCGTACGCCACCGCCCAGATCAGCCCGGCGGCCAGCGACGCCGGCAGCAGCCGCCGCCACGGATAGGCCAGCGCGCCGGCCGCGACCAGCACCGGGATGCGGCCGGCGGGCAGCAGCCGGCCGGCGATGATGATCTGCCAGCCGTGCTGCCGGAACTGCCCGCGCACCTCGTCGAGCCGCTCGGCGTGCTGCCCGCGGGACACCCGGCGCACGGCGGCCGGGCCACCGAACCGGCAGACGGCGAAGGTGAGGACGTCGCCCACGAACGCGCCGAGGGTGGACAGCAGCAGCACCAGGGGCAGCGACAGCGAGTCGGTGGTGACGGCGACTGCGGCGGTCGCGCCGACCACCGCACCGGTCGGCACCACCGGCACCACCGAGCCGAGCAGCACGCCGCCGAAGAGCAGCGGGTAACCCAGCGACGAGGCGTCGGTCCACTCGACGGCCAGCGGGACGGTGCTCACGTCGCCGTCCCCGGGGGCACGGCGGCGGGCAGCTGCACCCGGGCGCCGGGCCGGGTCAGCGCCACGGTGGCGCCGGACCCGCCGGCGGCCACCGCGGCGGCGAACTGCTCGGCCGGCTCGGTGAGCAGCGCGCGCATCCGGGCCCGCCAGGGGCTGGGCAGCGAGCTGAGCCCGGCGAGGGCGAGCGTGCCCCAGTGCACCGGGACGGCGACCCGCGGGCGCAGCAGCGCCACCGCCGCGGCCGCGCGCACCGGGTCGAGGTGACCGGGGCCCAGGCTGGGGCCCCAGCCCCACACCGGCAGCACCGCCACGTCGAGCGGCGCGGGGCCGCCGAGCCCGGCCATGCCCGGGAACAGGTCGGTGTCACCGGCCAGGTAGACCGAGGATCCACCGCCGCGCAGCAGGTGCCCGACGGCGGGGGCGTGCGGACCGTGCGTGAGCCGCGGGCCCCACCGGTGCGCGCTGTGCCGGGCCTCGGTGGCGGTGACGGTCAGGTCGCCGTCGGTGAGCGTCGCGCCGGGGGCGAGCTCCTCGACGGCGGGAAAGCCCTTCGACCGCAGCCAGCGCCCGGCGCCCCGCGGGACGATGATCGGCACGCCGCGGCCCAGCCGCCGCAGCGAGGGCAGGTGCAGGTGGTCGTTGTGCAGGTGCGAGACGAGCACCAGGTCCACGTCGGCCCAGCTGTCGGCCGGTGGCGGGTCGACCACCCGGCGCAGCGGGCCCAGCCGGGGGGTGAGCAGCGGGTCGGTGAGCACGGCGCGCCCGGCCAGCTCGACCCGCACGGTCGAGTGGCCCAGGAAGTGCAGGTCACAGTTCCGCTGGGGAGCCGGACCACCTCCGGTGGGCTGATCGGCGGGTGCGCTCACCCGGCCAGTATCGGCGCTGATCATGGCGCGGAACAGCGCCTTTCAGGACACCGCGACGGCGGCGACCGGGGTGTGGCGCAGCAGGCCGTCCAGCGCGCCGGCGGAGAGCCCGGTGGGCAGCACCGGGCCGCCGATGGCGACGAGTCCCTGGGCGTGGATGGCGGCGAACATCTCGGTGGTGGCGACCGCGGTGACGACGGTGCGGACGTCGAAGGTGCTGGTGCTGTTGTAGATGCCGGTGAGCACCTTCAGCGCGCGCTCGGTCTGCCCGGCCGGGGCCAGGTCGCGGACGTCGACCATGACGACGTCCAGCGGCAGCCGGGCCAGGTGAGCCCACAGCGTGGCGCCCATCCCGTAGTCGCTGAGGGCCAGCTGCACGCCTGTCTCGTGCACGGTGTGCAGCGCGGGGATGAGCGCGGCCGACGCGGTCTGCAGCGCCTCCTCGGTGAAGGTCAGGGTGAGCCGGTCGGGGGCCAGCCCGGCCCCGGCGAGCGCCGCGGTCACGTCCCCGGTCAGGTCATCGGCGTGCACGTACCCAGCGGGCAGGTCGACGCACAGCAGCAGCCGGTCGCTGATCGCGGCGACCTCGGCGCAGCTCTGCGTGAGCACCCACTGCTGCAGCAGGCCGGTGTGGCCCTGCCGTTCGGCGGCGGCGTACAGCTCGGCGGCGGGCAGCGGGCCCAGCTCGGGATGGACCCAGACGGGGGTGGCGCCGGCGGCGACGTAGACGCCGGTGTCGCCGTTGACGACGAGGTCGTACCGCAGCTCGACGTCGCCGTCCGCGAGCGCCACCGCGACGTCGCTGGTGGCGGCGGCGAGGGCCAGCCGGTCGCTGGAGTGCACCCGCCAGCAGCCCTTGCCGGCCTGCTTGGCCGACCGCAGCGCGGTGTCGGCCTCGCGGAAGGCCAGCTGCCCGCCGCCGGGGCGGACCCGGGACAGGCCGACGCTGGCCCCGACGGAGAAGGTCCGGTCGCCGACCCGGTAGGGCTGGGCGAGCACCTCGACGATGCGCTGGGCGGCCTCCACGGCGGCCTGCTCCCCGCCGACCAGGAGGACGGCGAACTCGTCGCCGCCGAGCCGGGCGACCAGGTCCTCGCTGCGCATGAGGCCCTGCAGCCGGCGGGCGACCTCGACCAGCAGCAGGTCACCGGCCTCGTGGCCGGCGGAGTCGTTGACCGCCTTGAACCCGTCGAGGTCGAGCACCAGCAGGCTGCGGTCGCCGTCGGCCGGGCCGAGCTCGGCGAGCTCCTGGAAGAGCATGGCGCGGTTGGGCAGCCGGGTGAGGTGGTCGGAGAAGGCCATCCGCTCGAGCTCGCGCTCGCGACGGCGCCGGGTGGTCACGTCGCGCAGGTGCAGCACCCGGCGACCGCTGCCGGGGCGCTCGTGGTGGGTCACCTCGAGGTCGCGGGGGTCGCTGCCGGCCGGCCGCACGCGCAGCAGCACCGCGGGGGCCACGTCGCCGACGACGCCGGTCAGCTCGGCGCGGGCGCGGGCCCGGTCGTCGGCGTGCAGCAGGTCCAGCAGCACCGGGTGGGGGCCGAGCTCGGGGGTGAGGCCCAGCAGGGTGCGGGCCGCCGGGGAGGTGAACTCCAGCCGGAACCCGCCGTCGACGATCGCGACACCGTCGGAGCTGGCCTCGACCAGGCCGCGGAAGTCGGCCTCGCTGCGGAGCAGGTCCTCCGACATGCGCCCGCTGTCGCGGATGCGCACCACCAGGCGGATCAGCAGCAGCGCGATCAGCGCGGCGGACAGCGCGATCGCCCCCGGGGGGATGGTCAGGCCCAGCAGCAGCGCGGCGACCAGGGTGACCGGCACGCCGAACAGCGCACCGCAGGTGACGAGCAGGCCGGCGGCGGTGGGCGCCGGCCGGCCGGCCGGCGACGACGGGTCGGGGACGTCGGCCGGGGCGAGCTGGACGGCGAGCACCGCGGTGCTCAGCGCCAGCACGCTGGCCACGTCGGCGATGCCGACCCACACGGTGCCGCGCTCGACGACCAGCACCGCGAGCATCGCGGCGGCCAGCCCCTGGAACGCGGTCATCCCGATGATCGCGGTCGCCGACCGGCGCACCGCCCGGCTGGTCACCGTGCACAGCGCGCCGACCAGCCCGAGCGCGATGGCGGGGTAGATGGCGTAGCCGAGGACGAGCAGGAACAGGCCGGGGTCGATCGCTCCGGGCCGCAGCGCGGGGTGTAGCAGCAGCACGTCGGCCACCACCACCAGCGCGACCACGACCAGGACGCCGTCGAGGGCCAGCACCGGCCAGCGGGTGCCGCTGCCCCGCCCGGCGAGCAGGCCGGCGCAGATGATCGGGCCGACCACCGCCAGGATCAGCAGCACGTCGCCGAGGCTGGAGCGGGCGAAGACACCGCCCACCCCGAGCCCGGTCAGCAGGCTGGCCGCGGTGAACAGCAGCCCGCTGACGATGATCGCCGTCCACGGCCGGCGGGCGGCCGGCGTCATCGCCCGGGTGAGCCGGACGACGCGCTCGGTGGCCCACGCGGACACGGCGGCGAGCACGAGGTTGTCCCACTGCGGGGTCTGGTCGCCCGGGCTGAACGGCAGCGTGACCGCGATCCCGGCCAGCGCGGCGGCCACGACCAGCAGGTGCTCCCGGGCGATCCGCTGGGTGGCGGTCACGCGGCACCGCCGGGGTGCTGGTGCGCGGCCGCGGGCGCTGCGCAGGTGTCGCCGGGCAGTTCGCGGGCGAGGGCGCCCGCGTCGACCGGCCGGGCCAGCAGGAAGCCCTGGATGAACCGGTGCCCCATGTCGCGCAGCAGCCGCAGCTCCGCGGGGGTCTCCACACCCTCCACGACCACCGACAGCCCCAGGCTGCTGCCCAGGTGCAGCACGGAGCTGCACAGCGCCCGGCGCTGCGGGTCGGTCTCGACGTGGGCGAGGAACTGCCGGTCCATCTTCAGCATGTCGATGGGCAGGCCGACCAGGTAGGCCAGCGACGACCAGCCGGTGCCGAAGTCGTCGACGGCGATCCGGACGCCGATCCGGCGCAGGGTGGCCAGGTCGGCGGTGACGTGCCCGTCGTCGAGCAGCACCGATTCGGTGATCTCCAGCACCAGCCGGCAGGCCGGTAGCCCGCTGGCCTCCAGCGCGGCCAGGACGTGGCCGACCAGTTCGCCGCTGCGCACGTGCCGCGCGGAGACGTTGACCGCCACCCCCAGGTCGGGGTGGGGCAGGGCGGCGATGGTGGTGGCGGCGGTGGCCAGCACCCAGCGGCCCAGCTCGGTGATCAGCGGCGACTCCTCGGCCAGCGGGATGAACTCCGCGGGGGAGACGTCGCCGTAGACGGGGTGGCGCCAGCGCAGCAGGGCCTCCACCGAGACGGTGCGGTGCAGGGCCAGGTCGACCACCGGCTGGTAGACGAGGTGCAGCTGGTCGCCCTCCAGCGCGCGGGCCAGGTCGGTGCGCAGCGCGTCCTGCCGGTCCTGGGTGATGCGCAGGGCGTCGTCGTGCCGGTGGACCCGGCCGGGGCCGGCGGCCCAGGCGCTGCGCAGCGCCAGGTGGCCGCGGCGCAGCGCCTCGCCGGCGTCGACGTCGGCGGAGAGCGGGGTGACGCCGGCGGCGGCGGTCAGGCGCACCGTGCCGGCGCGGGTGGCGACCGGCTCGACGGCGCCGACCAGCCGGGCGGCCACGATCTCGGCGTCGGCGACGGTGCCGTTGACCAGGACGGCGAACTCGCTGACCGCGATCCGGGCCGGCCAGTCGTCGCTCCGCAGCACCCGGGACACCCGGGCGGTGAGCTCGCGCAGCACCTCGCCGGCGTCGGTGTCGGGCAGCCCGTCGACGCCGAGGACGACCAGGGCGGTCGAGCCGGTCGCCGGGGCGCGCAGCGACGCGGCCAGCCGCAGGCTCAGCGCGGCGCCGTTGGGCAGCCCGGTGGCGGGGTCGACGGTGCTGAAGGCGGCCAGGTCGGCGTCGGAGACCGGCGACGGGGTGGCCGCGCCGGCGTCGCGGCAGTACAGCACCAGAGCGCCGACGTCGGGATCGCGGCGCAGATCGTGGACCCGGGCCTGGATCATCCGCCAGTGGCCGTCGACGTGCCGCACCCGCGCGGTGCGGATCTTGGTCTCCGGGTCGCCGGGCACCGCCACGGCGTCCAGCCCGGCGAGCAGCCCGGGGACGTCGTCGGGGTGCAGGACGTCGGTGAGCGTCAGGCCGACCGTGCGGGCGGGGTCCAGGCCGAGCAGGTCGGTGATCGACGGCGAGCTCCAGCGCAACGTCAGGCCCTCGTCGAGGATGACGATCGGGTCGACGCTGCCCCGCACCAGGGTGCGGAAGTAGGCCTCGCTGCGCTGCAGGTCGGCGGTCAGCCGTCGCTGGGTGCGCCAGGACGCCGACTGGTGGGCCAGCAGGGCGCTCAGCCCGAGGAAGCCCAGCAGGCTCCCGAAGCCGGTGAGCCGGCCGGTGACCTGCACGCTGAGCAGCAGCAGCGACCCGCCGACCACGGCGGTGATGTGGGGCAGCAGCGCGCCGACGACGGAGCCGCCCCGGACGGCGGACGCCTGGGCGGCGGTCGGCGCGGGGCGGTCCAGCCCGCAGGCGACCGGCAGCAGGGCCATGCCGAGCACGCTGCACCCGCAGGCCAGCGCCTGCAGCAGCCCCGGTCCGGTGGTGATCGAGGAGAAGGCGCCGGCCAGCGTGTTGGCGATCTGCGAGGCGAGCACCAGGCCGGCGACGAGCCGCTCGTGCGGCCGGCTGACCGAGACCATCACCAGCGCGACGCCGGTGGCGATCGCGATGCTGCAGAGCAGGGCGAACAGGGCGACCGTCTCCGACGCGGTCAGCAGGCCGCGGCCGTGGACGGTGAGGCGGTAGAGCGCGTAGACGCTGAGCACGTCGGCGAGGACGAAGAGCCCCAGCAGGGCGGCCAGCTGCGCCCGGGCGCAGCGCACGGCGTCGCGGTCGAGCAGGTGCAGGATCGCGACGACGGCGAGCAGCTGGCCGGGGATGCTGCCCAGCGCGTTCTGCCCCCACGGCAGGACGGACGCCGCCAGGGCGGCACCGATCGCACCGACCGCGACGAAGGCGGTGAACCAGCGCCAGCCCGCCGGGTGGGCGGAGCGCCCGGCTGCACGGGCGAGGAGCAGGGTCACCACGACGACCGCGGCGAAGTTCAGCGTGACGGCGAGGCCGACCCCGAGCTGGCCGGGGACGAGGCCGGCCCCCGTGGTGACGGCGGCGGCCAGCCCGGCCAGCGCCAGGGGGCGGCCCACGGAGCGGCTCGGGCCGGCGCCGGGGCCGCCGGCAGGCGCCGGGGTGGCGGGGGTTCCGGTGGTCACCCTGCAGTTGTCGGGCGGCTCCGCAGCGCTCTGGACCGGGGCGTGCCCCGGGTCACCCGAAGGGGGAGGGGGCCCGTCGTCGGAGGTGTGCCGGCCGGGTCACCAGCGCAGCGGGCTCTTCGCCCGGGAGTCCGCCGTCCGGCAGACGCGGCAGTGCCCCCAGTTGACGATGGGCAGCGGGTTGCTGGGCTCGCCGCACTCGGGGCATTCGACCAGCTCCGGGGAGCGGGCGTCGCCGATCTCCTGGGAACGTTCGGAGTGGGTGGCCTCGTCGCCCCCGCAGGTGCAGCCGAGATGGTCGTGTGCGCAGCGTCCGGCCTCGATGGCGATGGCGAGCCTCCTGTTCCTCGGGATCAACGCTACTCAGTACCGCCAGCCCCCCGGACTGATGACGCCGGACGGCGTTCCCGGGCCGGGCCGGCCGGCCGCGGTTACCGTTCGCGCGTGCTGCGCCGGCTGTGTGCCCTCGTCCCCGCCGGCGTGCTCACCGCCTTCGCGTTCCTGCTGATCACCGGGCGCTACCTCAACGACGGCCCGGTGCTGGTGCAGGTGACCGCGAACCACGGTCTGCACGAGGGCGACCTGTTCGTGCTCGCCGGCTGGCTGGTGGCGCTGCTGGCCCTCGCCGTCCTGGCCCGGCGGCCGGCCGGCTGAGCGCCGCAACGCCCCGCGTACCGCCGGACGCGCGGCGCGCACCATCGGGTGGCAAGCTCTCCGCTGTGAAGACGTGGCTGGATGCGTGGCCGGTGTTCCGGCAGCTCACTGGGGACGATCCGCTCGGTCGCGGCAAGGCGGCCCGCAGCAAGGCGACCGAGGCGGTGGTCAGCCGCACCGCGACGGCCGACCGGGTCGTGCAGTCGGTCTGCCCGTACTGCGCGGTCGGCTGCGGGCAGCGGGTGTTCGTGAAGGACGAGCAGGTCGTCCAGATCGAGGGCGACCCCGACTCCCCGATCAGCCGTGGCCGGCTGTGCCCGAAGGGCAGCGCGAGCAAGCAACTGGTCACGAGCCCCACCCGGGTCACCACGGTCAAGTACCGCCGCCCGCACGGGACGGAGTGGGAGGACCTCGACCTCGACACGGCGATGGACATGATCGCCGACCGCGTGCTCGATGCCCGCCGCAAGGGCTGGCAGGACGAGCACGAGGGGAAGCAGGTCAACCGCACGCTGGGGATAGCGAGCCTCGGAGGGGCGACCCTCGACAACGAGGAGAACTACCTCATGAAGAAGCTCTACAGCGCCATGGGCGCGATCCAGATCGAGAACCAGGCCCGCATATAGCACTCCGCCACGGTCCCCGGTCTGGGGACCTCGTTCGGTCGTGGCGGCGCCACGAACTTCCAGCAGGACCTGGTGAACTCCGACTGCATCGTCATCGAGGGTTCCAACATGGCCGAGTGCCACCCGGTGGGATTCCAGTGGGTGATGGAGGCCAAGGCGCGGGGCGCGAAGGTCATCCACATCGACCCGCGGTTCACCCGGACCAGCGCGCTGGCCGACCTGCACGTGCCGCTGCGCGCGGGCACCGACATCGCGTTCCTCGGTGGGCTGATCAAGTACGTCCTGGACAACGACCTGGACTTCCGCGAGTACGTGGTCGCCTACACCAACGCGGCGGCGATCCTGCGTGAGGACTTCCAGGACACCGAGGATCTCGACGGCCTGTTCTCCGGCTTCGACCCGGAGACCGGGCAGTACGACGAGACCAGCTGGCAGTACGAGGGCGTCAACGTGCCCTCCTCGGCCGGTCAGCGCTCCCCGAGCCTGCCGGGCGGGTCGGCCTTCCGCACCGACGACGAGGGCGACCGGCCCGACGACGCCGCGAACGACGGCACCGCGAACGACGGATCCGACGACGAGACCGAGGGCGTCAAGGAGGCCGACCAGCAGCAGGGCGCCCAGGGCTCGGCCGACATACACGGCAAGCCGCAGCGGGACGAGACGCTGCAGCACCCGCGCTGCGTCTTCCAGGTGCTCAAGCGGCACTACGCCCGCTACACCCCGGAGATGGTCGCCGACATCTGCGGCATCGAGCCCGAGGTGTTCCTCAAGGTCGCCGAGTGGGTCACCGCGAACAGCAACCGCGACCGGACGACGGCGTGGGTCTACTCGGTGGGCTGGACGCACCACACGGTGGGCGTGCAGTACATCCGGACGGCGTCGATCCTGCAGGCGCTGCTGGGCAACATGGGCCGGCCCGGCGGCGGGATCCTGGCGCTGCGCGGTCACGCCAGCATCCAGGGCTCCACCGACATCCCGACGCTGTTCAACATCCTGCCCGGCTACATCCCGATGCCCCACGCCCAGCAGCACACCGACCTGGACAGCTTCTGCGCCTCCAGCGACGACCGGGTCGGCTTCTGGGGCAACATGCGCTCGTACACCGTCAGCCTGCTCAAGGCCTGGTGGGGCGACGCGGCGCAACCGGGGAACGACTTCGCCTTCGACTACCTGCCCCGGCTGACCGGCGACCACGGCACGTACACCACCGTCGCCGACATGATCCAGGGGAAGGTGCCCGGCTACTTCCTGGTGGGCGAGAACCCGGCGGTGGGCAGCGCCAACGGGCGCATGCAGCGCTTCGGCCTGGCCAACCTGGAGTGGCTCGTCGTCCGCGATCTGCAGATGATCGAGTCGGCGACGTTCTGGAAGACCGCCCCGGAGATCGAGACCGGGGAACTGGTCACCGAGGACATCGCCACCGAGGTCTTCTTCATGCCCGCGGCCACGCACGTGGAGAAGGAGGGCACCTTCACCCAGACCCAGCGGCTGCTGCAGTGGCGGCACAAGGCGGTCGAGCCGCCGGCCGACAGCCGCAGCGACCTGTGGTTCTACTACCACCTCGGGCGGCGGCTCCGGGAGAAGCTGGCCGGCTCCACCGACCCGCGGGACCGTCCGCTGCTGGACCTCACCTGGGACTACCCGACGCACGGGGAGACCGAGGACCCCAGCGCCGAGGCGGTGCTGCGCGAGATCAACGGCGTCGGCCCGGACGGTAGGGCGCTGTCGAGCTACCTGGACATGAAGGACGACGGCTCCACCAGCGGCGGCTGCTGGATCTACACCGGTGTCTACGCCGACGAGGTCAACCAGTCGGCCCGCCGCAAGCCCGGTCGCGAGCAGGACTGGGTGGCCGCCGAGTGGGGCTGGGCCTGGCCGGCCAACCGCCGCACGCTGTACAACCGCGCGTCCGCCGACCCGGACGGCAAGCCGTGGAGCGAGCGCAAGGCCTACGTCTGGTGGGACGAGGAGGCAGGTGAGGACGGAACCGGCCGCTGGGTCGGTCATGACGTCCCCGACTTCGAGGCGACCAAGCGGCCCGACTACGTGCCGCCGGACGGCGCGGTCGCCGAGGCCGGCCTGGGCGGAACGGACCCGTTCGTCATGCAGGCCGACGGGAAGGCCTGGCTCTACGTGCCGGCCGGGCTGGCCGACGGGCCGATGCCGGCGCACTACGAGCCGGCCGAGTCGCCGGTGGCGAACGCCCTGTACGGCCAGCAGGCCAACCCGGGGCGGGAGGAGATCCAGGCTCCGTGGAACCGGGGCAACCCGCCGCGCAGCGACGTCTACCCCTACGCGATGACCACCTACCGGCTCACCGAGCACCACACCGCCGGCGGGATGAGCCGCACGCTGCCCTACCTGTCCGAGCTGCAGCCGGAGTTCTTCGTCGAGGTCAGCCCGCAGCTGGCCGAGGAGCGCGGGCTGGAGAACGGTGGCTGGGCGACGCTGGTCAGCGCGCGTACCGCGATCGAGGCGAAGGTGCTGGTCACCGAGCGGATCCGGCCGTTGCGGCTCAAGGGCGGGCAGATCGTGCACCAGATCGGCATCCCGTACCACTGGGGTGAGCAGGGGCTGTCCACCGGCGACTCCGGGAACGACCTGTTCGGGGTGGTGATGGACCCGAACGTGCACATCCAGGAGACCAAGGTGGCCACCTGCGACATCCAGCCCGGGCGCCGTCCGCGCGGCAAGGCGCTGGTGCAGTTCGTGGAGGAGCACCGGCTGCGGGCAGGTGTGCCGTCGGGTCTGATCCCGACCGGCGGCCGCGCGCCGGTGGAGGGGAAGACCTGATGCCGATCGACCCGATGGAGGAGAAGCGCTCGTGACCACCGTCAGCTCGGCCAGCCCGGCGCTCACCGGGAACGACCCGGCCAACCGGCTCTACGGCCCGTTGCCGGACGTGAGCGGGGAGGCCGGGTACGCCGAGGACCACCCGGCCCGGGTCGGCTTCTTCACCGACACCTCGGTGTGCATCGGGTGCAAGGCCTGCGAGGTGGCCTGCAAGGAGTGGAACACCCTCCCGATGGACGACGCGGACGGCAACCGGGACGCCATGGGCCTGTCGGGGATGTCCTACGACAACACCGGGATGCTCGGGGCCAACTCCTGGCGGCACGTGGCGTTCGTCGAGCAGAGCCGGGCGGTCGACCTGCCGATGCCGACGGTCGGGTTGCCGGGTGCGGGCGCCGAGGGTGCCGGCCGGCACGGCGAGAGTCAGGCTCCGGGTGACGCGCACGCCACGTCGCACGGCGGGAACGCCGACGGCGGGCTGACCGCGCAGGCCAGCGTGCTCAACGTCGAGGCGCTCAGCGAGTTCGACCCGCAGACCGGTCACTCGGCCGACCGGGAGATCCGCTGGCTGATGTCCTCCGACGTCTGCAAGCACTGCACGCACGCCGCCTGCCTGGACGTCTGCCCCACCGGTGCGCTGTTCCGCACCGAGTTCGGCACCGTCGTGGTGCAGCAGGACATCTGCAACGGGTGCGGCTACTGCGTCCCGGCCTGCCCCTACGGCGTCATCGACCAGCGCAAGGACGACGGCCGGGTCTTCAAGTGCACGATGTGCTACGACCGGCTCACCGACGGGCTGCAGCCGGCCTGCGCGACCGCCTGCCCCACCCAGTCGATCCAGTTCGGCGACCTGGACGAGCTGCAGGCCCGGGCCGACGCCCGGCTGGCCACGCTCAAGGAGCAGGGGGTGGAGACCGCCCGGCTCTACGGGCGGGACGAGGACGACGGCGTGGGCGGCGCGGGGGCGTTCTTTCTGCTACTCGACGAGCCGGAGGTCTACGGGCTGCCGCCGGACCCGATCGTCACCACCCGCGACCTGCCGTCGATGTGGAAGCACGCGGTGGGCGGGGCGGTCATGGTGGTCGGGGTCGCGCTCTCCGCGATCCTCGGGTCCAGGAAGGGGCTGCGCCGATGACCCTCCCCGAAGCACCAAAATGGCCATTTTGGTGGGAGGAGCAGCTGTGACCGAGGGACTGGCCACGCCGGGCGCCGGCTGGCGGCGGGCCGACGGGCCGCCCGCCCAGGCGCGGGAGAAGAAGCGGCGCAGGGGCGGCCGCCGTGGCGGCGCGCGGGACGGCGACCCGACCGTCGAGGAGGCCGAGTTCACCTCCTACTACGGCCGGCCGATCATCAAGCCGCCGGTGTGGAAGACCCCGGACGTGCCGCTGTACCTGTTCCTGGGCGGCGCGGCGGGCACGTCGGCGGTGCTCGGCGCGATCGCCGACGTGACCGGTCGCCCGGCGCTGACCCGGGCCGCGCACTACACCGCGGGCGGGAGTGCGCTGGCGTCGGTGGCGTGGCTGATCCACGACCTGGGCCGGCCGGCACGCTTCCTGCACATGCTGCGGGTGATCAAGCCGACCTCCCCGCTGTCGGTGGGCTCCTACATCCTGGCGCCGTTCAGCGCGCTGGCGGCCGGAACCGCGGGCATCCAGCTGCTGGACGCCTTCCCCGGGCTGCAGAAGTTCGGGCTGCGGCGGATCGCCGGCTGGTTCCCCGGGTTGCGGAAGGTCGCGGGCACGGCCTCGGCCGTCTTCGGTGGCCCGATGACCACCTACACGGCGGTGCTGCTGGCGAACACCGCGGTGCCGTCGTGGCACGAGCCGTACAAGGAGCTGCCGTTCGTCTTCGCCGGCTCCGGCATGGCCGCCGGTGGCGGGATCTGCATGGCGTTCACCCCGGTTGCGGAAGCCGGTCCGGCGCGGAAGATGGCGGTCGCCGGGGCGGCGGTCGAGCTGGCGGCGATGCACAAGGTGGAGCACGACCACGGCATCGTCAGCGAGCCGTACCACCTGGGCCGGGCCGGCACGCTGATGAAGGCCGCGAAGGCGTGCACCGCCGGCGGCGCCGGGCTGACCGTGGTGGCCGGCCGCACCCGGGCCGGGGCGGTGGTCTCCGGTGCGCTGCTGGCCGCCGGCTCGCTGCTGACCCGCTTCGGCGTGTTCGACGCCGGCATGGCCAGCGCCCGCGACCCGAAGTACACCGTCGTCCCGCAGCGGGAGCGGCTCGAGGCCCGCAACGCGCAGGCCGCCGAGGGCGAGGCGCGCGCCGTCACCCGCTGAGGTGTTCGTCCCGGCCCGCCTTCTAGAAGGTGGTTGCTCCGTCTAGAATTCGATCATGGCTCTGAGCATCAAGACGACGGAAGCTGATGCCCTGGCCCGGGAGCTCGCTGCCGCCACTCATGAGACGTTGACGGCGGCAGTCACCACGGCCCTCCGGGAGCGATTGGCGCGGGTCAGGGCGCAGGAGGATGACGTACCGGCCCGCCTCGCGCGCCTGGCCGCCGAGTATGCGGCCATGTCGGTTGTCGATCGACGCAGCGCGGAGGAGATCGTCGGCTACGACTCCGCGGGGCTCCCGGGTTGACCGCGCTGGTCGTCGATACGTCGGCGATGGTGGCCATCCTGACCGGTGAGCCAGGAGGCCAGTGGCTGTCGACCCAGCTCGGTGCGGCGCCCGATCGGATCGTTGCTGCCCCGACCGTCCTCGAGCTGGGAATCGTGCTGGAGGCCCGCGCGCCGGCGGCGATCGGCATCGCCGGGCGGGCGCTGCGAGACGCTGGTGTGCGGGTCGTGCCGTTCGACGAGGAGCTGGCCGACCGCGCCCAGGACGCATGGCGGCGCTTCGGCAAGGGCCGTTCGGCAGCTGCCTTGAACCTGGGTGATTGCGTCACCTACGCCCTCGCGGAGCGCACCGGGTATTCGATCCTGTGTGTCGGCGACGACTTCCCTCGCACCGACCTGCCCGTGCTGCAGCTGCCGGATTGAGGCCTGGGTCCCGGCAGGGTCGTCGCCCCACCAGGCGCGTTCCGACGGGGTGAGCCACGGCTGCCGGTGCGGTCAGCGGGTGTCCCTCAGCGGGGCGATGCAGCAACCGTCGCAGGAGTGGGCGGCGGAGGCGCCACCGACCGACTGGAGATCGACGATGTCATCGGGATCGGGGTGCCCGATGCCGTGCGGGCACACGCGGTCGAAGTAGCCGTAGTACGCGCGCCAGACCTTGGGCCAGTTCCGCATGTGGTGGTCGCTGGGATGGTGCCAGGAACACCCACGCCCCGCGCAGTGGTCAGGTGGATGGGAGGCAGTGGGCTGCGTCATGGCCCCTCCTGCCTGGTCCGGCGCGGCGCTCGGGGTGGCCCACGTCGGTGAGCGGACGAGCGTCCGGCTGCCCGTCCGAGGGCACGATGACACATGCGGCGAGGGCCGGGGGAGCGTCGGCGGTCGGCCGCGGGAAGGGCGTCGTCGGGCGGGCATGCCGAGCAGTGTCGGCGGGGTGCGTGCGGTTCCCCGAGGTGCGGGCTGTGCGGCGGCTGTGCAGCGTCAGCGCCCCGGTCGGGCGGTCGGCATGCGGCTGAGCCGCGGCCGGCGGGTCGTCGTCACGACAGGGCGCCGACGTCGCGGAGGACCGCGAGCACCTCCGGCAGCTCGGCGAACGCCTCCCGGACGTCGTCGGGTGTGGCGACGGTGTAGGCGTTCTCCTGCAGGTACTGCGCGAGCGCGGCGTCGAAGGCCTCGTGCCCCGCTTCGTTCCGGGCCTTGACCAGGGCCGTGCCGCCGAGGGTGTAGACCGTGTCGTAGTAGGTGCTGCTGGGCCGGCGGAACTCGGTCCACGAGGTCATCGAGCCACCCACGGGTGGCCTGACGTCCTCGGACACGTGGGCGTAGACCGGCTCGTCGTCGTCGGCCACCATCTGGGCGAACGTCGCGAAGGACTCGTCCAGCCACGGGTCATCACCCTGGTCGTTGCCGACCAGACCGTAGAACCACATGTGCGCCAGCTCGTGCGTCACCAGGCCCCGGCGGGCGTCGGGGTCCACGTCGCCGAACTGCGCTGCGCCGGGGAACTCGATGCCGCTCGTCTGGCTGGACAGCACCGTGACCCAGAGGTCGTCGTACGGGAAGGGGCCCAGCAGGTCGACCAGGGCGCGCTTGGACTCGGCGATCTGGTCCAGCCAGTCCGCCGCGTCCGCCTGGTCGACCTCCTGGTCCAGGCCCAGGTGCACCCGGACCCCGTCGATCTCTTCCTCGACCACGTCGAGGTCCCCGACCGACACCGCCACGTCACGCACGGCCGGAGCGGCGTAGCGGTGCACGGTCGTCCCGTCCGGGCCGTCCTCCGTGCCGACCGCGCGGCCGGTGCCGAGCACCTCGTACTCCGAGGGGGCCACCACCTCCAGGCTGTCCAGCCTGAAGTCCTCGCTGACCGCCATCTCGCCGCTGACCGGTACCGCGGGGCCGCGTTCCCAGCCGCGGCCGCGTTCCCAGGCGAGCAGGGGGAATGCCGTGGCGAACCACGCCACCTCCGCGTCGGCGGAGGTGCCCATCCGCTCGTTCGTGTCCTCGCCCAGCTCGACGTCGAACTCGACCTCCACGGTGATCTCGTCGCCGGCGGCGGCACAGTTCTCGAGCGGGACCTCCAGCAGCGTGCCGGCCTCCGCGGCCTCCGGGGCGCCGGCGGCGATGTCCACCGGGTCCGCCGGCCGGCCGTCGACGCGCACCTCGGACACCACCAGGGAGTTCCCGGCCCGCGCCGTGATCGGCTTGTTCGGCCAGGCGCGCAGGACCACCTGGCACGTCGGGAGGTCGGGCGTGAACGTGATGCGTTCCCACCCCGCCACCGAGGCCAGGTCGTCGGCCACCTCGAAGCGCAGCTCCACCACCGGGCGGTCGGGCCAGGGCTCGGGAGTGGACGACGGGGCCGGCGGCTGAGCCGTGGTCGGTCCCGCTGTGGGCGTCGCCGGATCCGGGTCCGGTGACGTCCCGGTGCACCCGCCCATGAGGAGCACCGCGCCGGCCAGGGCAGCCAGGCGCCACCACCATCGAGTTCCGCGCATTCCCGTCCTCGGGTCGAGGCCTGGCCGGTCGGCCCGATCGCTCGACCCAGCATCCCGCGCCTGCGACATCCGCGCCGCGAGCCACCGGGAGCTTCCCATTCGAACCCTCATCGGCAGGCGGAAGTGACGCGCGGGACCAGCGGGTCAGATGAGACAACCATGACCCCACCGTGACCTTTCCGATGCAGAGAGTATGTGCCAACATCTCTCCGTCACTTCATAAATACGGACCGTTGCTCGCAGTGACGGACGACCAGAGGAACTTCTCTCGTGCGCTCTTCTCTCTCCATGGCCAGGCGTCCCGCCCTGGTGTTCACCGCCGCGACGCTGGTCGCATTGACGGCGGCCTGCGGCCCCGGCGACCTGAGCGCCCTCGGCGCGGGCGCCGCTGCGCCGGTGGCCGCAGAAGCCGGCGCGCAGTCCGCGTCCGGAGCCGGCGAGCAGGTCCCGGCCGTTCCCGTCGTCCCGCCGGTCGAGGAGACCCCTGCCCCTGCCCCGGCGCCGGTTCCGCCGGTCGAGGAGCCGGTCGAGACCTTGCCGGAGCCGACTGCCGAGACCGAGCCGGTGGCCGAGCCGACGACCGAGCAGGCGCCGGCCGAGCCCGTCACCGAGGCCGCGGACAAGGTGCGCACCCACGCCGCTGCTCCGAAGCACCAGGGCTCGCGCAGCCGGTCGGGCGGGTCGGGCCGGCAATCGACCGACACGCGGTCGACCGACACGCGGTCGGCCGGCGCGCCGGCGGCGAGCGCACCGGCTGCAGCCGCGCCCGCGCCCGCGGCCGCAGCCGGTGCCGCCAGCGGCGGCTCGGGCGGATCGTTCGCCGACCAGCAGCGGACGAAGTTCACCGCCGCCAACGGGCAGAGCGGCCAGTACCTCCGCTACGCCGCCGGCGTCGACCCGTCGCGCCCGGTGGGCCTGGTCGTCTACGTCGACGGAACCGGCGAGTACGGCGTGGACAACCCGAACGCCTCGTACGCGCTGGGCGGGTCGTCCGGGCTCGTCGCCGTCGCCAAGGCCCGCAACATGATCACCCTGGCCGTGGAGAGCCCCAACCAGTCCTGCGAGTGCTGGCACTCCGGCGACACCGCCGCCTACGCCGACTTCCTCGCCGACCTGATCGAGCAGCAGTACGGCAGCTACCCGATCGGTGAGATCTGGCTGGCCGGCTTCTCGTCGGGCGCGCAGGAGATCACCCGCTTCCTGGTGCCGCGGCACCCGGAGCTGATGCGGGTCGGTGGTGGCTGGGTGGTGTTCGGCGGCGGCGGCCCGCCGGCGGGCAGTTCCTCCGCGGTGAGCGCCGACCGGATGGCCGGAGTGCGCGGGCACTGGTTCACCGGCACGGCCGACACCGCTGTTCCGCTGACCGCTTCCTGGGGCGCGCGGGCCGGGGAGAGCTGGTACGCGGCCCGGGGCGTCCGGGCCACCTCCGAGTACCCGTCCGGGGTCGACCACGGTCTCTTCGGCCGGCTCGGCTCGACCGTCGCCCGGATGATCGACGCGGGCTGATCCGGAGCCGGCCCGGCGCCGGCCCGACGCCGGCCGGGGAGGGATCACCCTCCCCGGCCGGCGGGCACGACCCGGCCGTCGGCCGGCAGCTCAGGCGCTGCTGCGGGCACCGCGGTCCGCCGCGGGTGCTGCGCCCAGGACCTTGCGGCGGGCGGCGCCGGCTGCCTCGGCGACGATCTCCTCGAACGGGCCGCGGGTGTGGGTTCTGCTCCAGATGAGGGCGAAGGCGATCAGTACCGCGGTCTGGATCAGGAAGCCGGTGGGGCCGCCGGGCATGACCGGCCAGCTGAGCATGAGCAGGTGCAGGCAGTAGAGGGTCAGGGTCATGCTGCCGGCGGCGGCCAGTGGCCGGAGCAGGGTGGTGGTGGTGCGGCCGATGAGGATGCAGACACCGAGCACGGCCAGCGCCACGCCGATCGTGTAGGCCAGGTCCAGCGGGGTGCTGGAGTGCGGTGCCATGGTGGCCAGCCACCAGCCGGTGTCGGTGGGGGTGACCCCGGACCAGCCGGATTGCAGAACCCTGGCGATGTCGCTTTCGGTCATCGTCTGCAGCGCGGTCTCTTCGAGCCGGCCGCGGCCGCCGAGTACGTCGAGCAGCAGCCAGGACACCGCGGTCGACGCGGCGGCCAGAGCGGCGCCGATGAGGGTGAAGGACACCACGGTGCGCCGGGCGGAGAGCACGGCGCGGCCGACGGCCAGGCCGACGCACAGGTACGCCATCCAGGGCAGTGCGGGGTAGAGGCCGGTCAGCGCCAGGTCGCGGGCGACCTGCACCGGGTGGTCGGCCAGGTCGGTGAAGGTCAGGTTCCCCGGCGTGGTGGCGTCCGTGCCGGCCCGCAGCAGGTGGCTGAGCACGGGCATGGCGACCGCGATGGCCGCGGCCAGCCCGATCAGGGCGCGGATGGACAGTGCCAGCAGCGGGATGGCCAGCACGAACAGCAGCGCGTAGTAGGGCAGGATCACCGCGGCGTAGTCATCTGGGACCAGGTAGCCGATGGTGAGCCCGACCGCGCCGATGAGCAGCGCCCGCACGGCCAGCGAGGCCGCGTTGGCGGTCCAGGTGCGGCCGGTGGGGCGCCGGCGGCCGCCGCTGGCGAAGGCGATGCCGACCCCGGCGAGCAGGGCGAACAGCGCCGCGGACTTGCCCGCCGACAGCGTCCAGGCCAGCGACAGGGTGCCGTCGGCGTTGGTGGCGTCGATGTTGTGCACCGCGACCATGCCCAGCAGCGCGATGCCGCGGGCGGTGTCGATACCGACCAGCCGGGGCTTGGACCGCTGGGCCGGGGCGGTGCTCGGCGGGGTGCCCGAGACGTCCCCGGAGGGGACCGGCTCGCAGGCGTGGGCCAGCATGGCGGCCCCGCCGGCAGCCGGCTCGCGCGTCCGGGTCGCCGTCGATCCGGCGTGCCGCATCCCGTTCTCGGGGGCCTGCGGTTCGGCGGTCATCGGTGGCCCGCCGTGGGGAGGGTCCGGCCGCGGCGGTCGACGGCTGCTGGTGCGGTGGGTGGGCGGTTGACCTTCTGGGCGGGGATGCCGCACCAGGTGGTGCGGGTGGGGAGTACTTCGCCCTTCATGACCAGGCTCATGGCCAGCAGGGTGGCGTCTTCTTCGATGAGGGAGTCGTAGAGGACGACGGCTTTGGCGCCG
>NZ_BAAGVS010000006.1:0-166164 GCF_054780755.1 Modestobacter lapidis
CCTCCTCCGCCGCCGCCGACACCACACCCGACTGCGCGCTCGTCTCCTCCGCCGACGCCGAGATCTGCGCCGACGACGCCGACAACTCCTCCGACGACGCCGCCACCGCATCCGCCGACGCGGCGACCGTCGAGAGGACGCCACGCAGGCTCTCCTGCGCCTCGGCCAGTGACTGCGCCATCCGGCCGACCTCGTCGCTGTCCCGGGCCTCGGGCACCACCGTGAGGTCGCCGGCGGCCATCGCCTCGACCGAGGACTGCACCGATCGGACGGTCGACATGATCCGGCGGACGACCCAGAAGGTGAGCGCACCGGCGACCAGGACGGCGGCGATGGCCGTGCCCAGGAGGACCTTGATCGCGCGGTCGGCCATGGCAGCCGCCTCGGCGTTGCGGGCGGCAGCCTGCTCGGCCTGGGCGACGCCCTCGGCCTCGAGCCCGTCGGCCATGATCTGCAGCAGCGGCTGCAGCATCACCGACTGCACGCCCGCGAAGCCCGCGAAGTCCCCGCGGTCGGCGGCCGGGAACAGGTCCGTCGTCAGCAGGGTGAGGAACTGGTCCCGGGCGGACAGGAAGTTGTCCATGGCGGCCGGGTTGACGATGAACTGCTCGTAAGCCTCGTAGCCGGCCTGGAGGTCGGCGTTCTTCTCCTCCATCTGCTCGACGAGCTCGGCGCGCCGCTCCGGCGAGGAGACGGCGTACTCCAGCGTCCGGGCCCGGTGCGCGGCGTTGGCCCGCTGCACCTCGGCCAGGGCGGTCTGCGACTGCAGGTTCTCGGTGTAGATGGTCTCCTGGCCCGCGCGGAGCTCGGTGATGCGGGTGACGGCCAGCAGGTTGGTGCCGAGGACGACGACGGCGAGCAGCGCGATGACCGCGCCGATCTTGACGCCGATCGGTCGGTCGGTGAACCAACCGGCTCGCTGGCGGGGGGCGGTGCTCATGGCTTGTCTCCTGGGAGCGGGCGGTGGGGGAGCGGGCTGACGAGCGGTTGGTGCCGAGCGTGGATCAGTAGGTGAAGCGGGCGACCGTGGTGCGCAGGTCGCTGGCCATCCGGGACAGCTCGTCCACGGCGACGCGGGTCTGGCTGAGGGCCTGGGTGGTCGAGTCGGCCGCCGTGGAGACGCCGGTGATGTTCGAGGCGATCTCGGTGGACCCGCTGGCTGCTTCCTGGACCGACCGGGACATCTCGTTGGTCGTGGCGGTCTGCTCCTCCACCGCCGAGGCGATGGTCAGCTGGAAGTCGTTGATCGACCCGATGATCTCCGAGATCCGGCCGATGGCGTCCACCGCACCGGAGGTGTCGCCCTGGATGGCCTCCACCCGCCGGGCGATGTCCTCCGTCGCCCGCGCCGTCTCCTGCGCCAGCTCCTTGACCTCGTTGGCGACCACCGCGAAGCCCTTGCCGGCCTCCCCGGCCCGCGCCGCCTCGATCGTGGCGTTCAGCGCCAGCAGGTTCGTCTGCTCCGCGATCGAGGTGATCGCCTTGACCACCGCACCGATCTCCTGCGACGAGATACCCAGCTGGGTGATGGTCACCGTGGTGGCCTCCGCCTCGGCGACCGCGGTCGCGGCCACCCGGGCCGCCTCGTTGGCGTTCTGGCTGATCTCCCGGATCGAGGCGCCCATCTCCTCCGCACCCGCGGCGACGGTGCCCACGTTGCGGGACACCTCCTCGGCCGCCGAGGACACCACCCCGGACTGGACCGAGGTCTCCTCCGCCGACGCCGAGATCTGCGACGACGACGCCGACAACTCCTCCGACGACGCCGCCACCGCATCCGCCGACGCGGCGACCGAGGTCATGAGGCCCCGCAGGCTGTCCACCGCCCCGTCCAGCGACGCACCCATCCGGCCGAGCTCGTCCCGGGTGGTCAGGCCACTGCTCCGGGTCAGGTCGCCGGCGGCGAGACCCTCCGTGACGTCCTGCACCCGGCGGACGCCGCGGGCCAGGCCGGTGGCGACGAACAGCCCGATCGCCACCGCCACGGCGAGGCCGATCGCGAGGACGACGAGGGCGGTGGTCCGCTGGGCGACGGCCCCGGCCGCGGCGGCCACAGCCGCCTCCGCGGCCTCGGCCTTCTCCAGCTGCACGAGCGCGTTGACCTGCTCCTCGGTCTGGCTGGCCAGCGGCCCCACCACGGTCTCGTTCGCCACGATCCAGCCGGGGTAGTCCTTCACGGCGGCCAGCGGGCCGAGCACGGTGGTCCCGGCCTGGAGATAGGCCTGGAACTGCTCGTCCGCGGCCTCCACCAGCTCCAGCTTGTCCGCGCGCAGGCCGATGTCGGTGTACAGGTCCCGGGCCTCCTCGAAGCGGGCCGCGGCGGCGCTGGCCGCGTCCTGCGTCGCCACGGTCTCCTGCGGGGTGGCCGCCAGCAGCACGTCCCGGGTGGCGACCCGGACGTCCTTGAGCGCGCCGCGCATCGCGGCGGCGTGGGCCACCCCGTTGACGTTCTCCTCGTACATCCGCTGGGTGTCGGATGCGGCGGCGTTCATCGCCTGGATGCCCATCACACCCACTCCGCCGGCCACCAGGGCGGCCGCGGCAACCGCGGTCAGGACCTTCGTCTTGACCCCGCGGTCGCCCCACCAGGCGGTGGAGTCGTGATCGGTCCGAGCAGTGCTGGTGGTGCGGGTCGGGACGGGCATGGCTGGTGCTCCTGGGGCCTGGTGCGGGGAAGGGAAGGAAGGATCAGGTGCCGACGGCGCGGTTGACGTCCAGCGCGAGGAGCAGCTGACCGTCGAGCTTGTAGGCCCCGCGGATCAGGTCCCGGGCGCTGCCGTCGAGGGTGTCCGGCGGGGCCTCGAAGTCGCGGAGGTGGACGTCGACGACGTCGGCGATGCTGTCGACCAGCAGGCTCACGGCCTCACCGTGCAGCCGGACCACGATGACGACGGCCTCGGTGCCGGCCGGCCGGGCCGGGCGGCCGAGCCGCTCGCGCAGCTCGATGGCGGTGACCACCTGGCCGCGCAGGTTGATCAGGCCGGCGACGGCCGGCGGGGCCAGCGGCACCCGGGTGATGCTCTGGCTGCGGAGCACCTCCTGGACGTGCTCGACCTCCACGCCGTAGAGGTCGCCGTCCAGCCAGAAGGTGGCCAGCTGGCTGGTGGCCGGCATCGTCGTCGCGGTGATCACGTCAGACCTCCAGGAGGGGGGACGGCGCGCCGTCGAGCTCGCGCTCGAAGGCGGGGGACGGGAGAGGGGAGACGCCGGACGCCGCGAGGTCGGCGGCGTGCGGCAGGGCGGTGGGGGCCGCGTAGAAGGCCGGGTCGGCGGCGAGGATCGCGGCCCGCACGTCGAGCAGCTCGGTCACCCGCTCGCCGATGACGGCCGAGCCGAGCAGGCCCAGGTCGTCGATGTCGCTGTGCACCGAGGCCTCGCCGTCGACGATGTCGAGGATCTCCTCGACCACGATGGCGACGCTGCGGCCGTGGTCGGCGTAGACGATGACCTCGAGGACCTCGCGGTCGGTCTCCCCGTAGGCGCCCAGGTGCCGGTCCAGCCGGACGATCGGCAGGATCTGGCCGCGGTACTGCACGACCTCCCGGGAGCCGACCCGCTCGACGGTGTCGCTGCGCACCTGCTCCAGGCGGGTGACGGTGTCCAGCGGGATCGCGACCCGCCGGCCGCCGCCGATGGCGGCCAGCAGCATCCGCTGGCGTTCCTGCACGGCGGCGGCGGTCCGCGCGGCGGTCCGGCTCTCCTGTCGTTCGGCGGTCTCCGGGCGCAGGGCGCGCCGGGCCAGTGCCTGGACGTCGAGGATCAGGGCGACGGCGCCGTCACCCAGCACCGTGGCGCCGGAGTACAGGCCGATGGCCTTGAGCTGGCCGCCCACTGCCTTGACCACGATCTCCTCGGTGTTGATCACCCGGTCGACGACCAGGCCGAACCGGCGACCCTCGGAGCGCAGCACGGCGATGACGACGTGACCGTCGTGCCGGTCGGAGGTCAGGCCCAGGACGTCGGCCAGGTGCACCAGCGGCAGCAGCTCGCCACGCAGGCGGTAGACCGACGCACCGCCGACCTCCTCGACCGCCGCGGCGGCCTTCTCCGCGTCCAGGGCGACCAGTTCCTGCAGGCTGATCTGCGGGATGGCGTAGCGGTCACCGGCGCACTCGATGGTCAGCGCCGGGACGATCGCCAGGGTCAGCGGGATGCGCAGCCGGGTGCAGGTGCCCTTGCCGGGAACCGACTCGACCTCGATGGTGCCGCCGATGGCCTCGATGTTGGTCTTCACCACGTCCATGCCGACGCCACGGCCGGACACGTTGGTGACGGCCGCCGCGGTCGAGAAGCCGGGCAGGAAGATCATCTGCAGCACGTCGGCCGGGCTCATCCTGGACAGCGCGTCCGGGGTGACCAGGCCGCGCTCGACCGCCTTGGTGCCGATCCGCGTGGGGTCGATGCCGGCGCCGTCGTCGACGACCTCGACCACGACCTGGCCGCTCTCGTGCCGGGCCCGCAGGGTGAGCACGCCCTCGCCGGCCTTGCCGGCCGTCACCCGGGCGGCGGAGGTCTCGATGCCGTGGTCGACGGAGTTGCGCACCAGGTGCGTCAGCGGGTCCTTGACGGCCTCGAGCAGTGTCTTGTCCAGCTCGGTCTCCCGGCCCTCCATCTCCAGGCGGACCGACTTGCCGCACTGCAGCCCCAGGTCGCGGACGACGCGCGGCAGCTTGGACCAGATGTGGTCGATCGGCTGCATGCGCGTCTTCATGACGCCCTCCTGCAGCTCGCTGGCGATCAGGTTGAGCCGCTGCGACGCACGGACCAGGTCGGGGTCGGTCACCCGGCCCACGTACTGGACGATCTGGTTGCGCGTGAGCACCAGCTCGCCGACGAGCAGCATCAGGTTGTCGAGCAGGTCGACGTCGACGCGGATGGTGCTGTCGGCGACGGCCCGGCGACCGGGCTGCTGGCCCTTGCCGTCGGTCTCGACCACGCCGTCGACGGGCTCGGCCGGCGCGGTCGCCGGCCCGGCGACCGCCGGGGCCGGGGTCGGGGTCGGCGGAGTGGCCGCGGGCTTCTCCATCGGGACCTCCATCGGGGCGGGCACCTCGAGTACGGGTGCGGGTACGGGTGCGGGCGCGGGTGCCGGGGCTGCGGGGGCCTTCTTGGCCACCGCCCGCTTGGCGGGGGCCTTCCTGGGCGCCGCGGGCCGGGCGGGGGTCTTCTTGGCCGGGACGGGCGCGGGGGCCAGCTCGGCGCGCGGTGCCGGGACCGCGGGGGCCTCCTCCACGACCGGGACCTCGACCGGGGCCTCGACCGCGAGGGTGTCCTCCAGGGCCGCGCTGAGCACCGCGACGGTGGACGCCACGTCGACGGCGGTGCCCTCCCCGCCGTTGGCCTCGATGGCCGCGAGCAGTGCCCGGACGCAGTCGACCATCTGGAGCAGGGCGTCGGTGCGGTGCGGGGTCAGCTCCAGCGCGCCGTCCCGCAGCCGGGACAGCAGGTTCTCCCCGACGTGCGCGACCTCCTCGAGCCGGTTGAAGGCGAGGAACCCGCTCGTGCCCTTGATGGTGTGGATCGTCCGGAAGATGCTGGACAGGCGGTCCCGCGAGCGGGGGTCCTGCTCCAGCGCGACCAGGTCCTGGTCCAGCTGGTCGAGGTTCTCGTGACTCTCCACGAGAAACTCCTCGACGATGTCGTCCAGACCTTCCACGCCTGCCTCTTCCCCACGGTGTGCCACCGGGCCTGCCCCGGACTCGCTGGGTCTTTCGGCACGGCGACTCACACCTTGAGGTGAATTCTCGGCTCCGCACGCATTTCTTCGAATGGCCGGGGAATGCCTCTGAGTCGCCGTCGACCGGCGCCGGATAGCCATTTCCCAACATGTCGACAAAATGCGCACGGTGACCGTTCCCGCAGGTGAGGGTCCGTGACGCCCATGTGATCTGAGCAATCGGCAGGCGCGGCGGGGATGGTGACCGCAGGAGCGGACCGTTGATTACCGCATGTGGGGCGGCCGTGCGGGAAATGGCCCGGTGGGGCCGATGTGCCGGGTGGGACTCAGGCCGCGAGGCCGGCGACCAACCGGGCCAGGACCGCCTGCACGCCGGCCAGGTCGGCGACCCGGTGCCGGGCGGCCGTCCCACCCTCCCCGACCTTCACCGTCACACCGTCGGGCAGCGCACGGAAGGCATCTTCGTCAGTGACGTCATCGCCGAGGTAGAGCACGCCGGCCGCCCGCAGCTCGGCTGCCAGCCGCACCAGCGCCGAGCCCTTGTCGGCGTCGGTGACGGCCAGCTCGAGCACGTCCTTGCCGGGCTTGGCGGTGAGCGCGGGGTCCGCGCCGGGACCGGCGGCGACCTCGGCGAGCAGCCGGTTGCCGGCCGCGGGATCGGCGGCCGTGCGCACGTGCACCGCGACGCTGGCCGGTTTGACCTCCAGCCGGGCCCCGGGGACGGCGTCCACGAGCGGCTGCAGCGCGGCGGCCAGGGCGTCCCGGCGGCCGGCCAGCTCGGGAACGATCGGCCCGTCGAACTCGGCCCCGTGGCTGCCCACCCAGCGGAACGGGCCGGTCAGGCCGCTCGTCGTCCGGAGGTCCTCGACGCCCCGGCCGCTGACCAGCGCGACCGTGACCCCCTCGGCCGCGGCCAGCCGGGACAGCAGCGGGGCCGTCCCGGGCTCCGGGACGGCAGCGGCCGGATCGTCGCGCAGCCGGGCCAGCACCCCGTCGTAGTCACTGGCCAGCAGCAGCGGCCGGCGGCCGCACAGCTCGTCGAGCGCGGCGGCCAGCCCGTCGTGCAGCGCGCTCATGCCGTCCATGGTTCGATTCCGGGCTCGATCCGCTCCTCGGTCGCTGGCGCTCCCTGCGATGCTCCCTCGCCCGTCATCTTCACGCCTGTGCCTTCAGCGAGTCGAAGAACGAGTTCGCCCAGTGGTCGAGGTCGTGCCTGAACAGGTGCCGGCGCATCGCCCGCATCCGCTTGGCCGCGTCGGCCGGCTCGATCCGCAGCGCCCGCACCAGCTGCGCCTTCACCCCGGCGATGTCGTGCGGGTTGACCAGGAACGCCTGCTTGAGCTCGGCGGCCGCCCCGGCGAACTCGCTGAGCACCAGCGCACCGCCGAGGTCGCCGCGGGCGGCGACGTACTCCTTGGCCACCAGGTTCATGCCGTCCCGGTACGGGGTCACGAGCATGACGTCGGCCGCCCGGTAGAGCGCGGCCAGCTCCTCGCGCGGCATCGACTGGTTGAAGTACTGCACGGCCGCACCGGCCATCGAGCCGTAGACGCCGTTGATGTGGCCGACCTGCTGCTCGATCGTCTCCCGCATCGTCACGTAGTGCTCGACCCGCTCGCGGCTGGGCGTGGCCACCTGGACGAACACGGTGGACGGCGCCTCGAGCACGCCGTCCTCCAGCAGCTCCTCGAAGGCCTCCAGCCGGACGCCGATGCCCTTGGTGTAGTCGAGCCGGTCGACACCGAGCACGATCTTGTCCGGCCGGCCGAGCTCCTCGCGGATCTCCGCGGCCCGGGCCAGCACCTCCGGTGAGCGGGCCAGCTCGTCGAAGGCGGCGACGTCGATCGAGATCGGGAACGCCCTGGCGGTGACCGTGCGGCCCTCGTAGCTGATCGTGCTGCCCTTGGTGGGCAGATCGTGCAGCCGCCGGGCCAGGGCGACGAAGTTCGATGCCGCGCTGGGCATCTGGAAGCCGATCAGGTCGGCGCCCAGCAGGCCCTCGACGATCGCCGAGCGCCACGGCAGCTGGGTGAACAACTCGTAGGGCGGGAACGGGATGTGCAGGAAGAAGCCGATCGTGAGGTCGGGGCGCTGCTGGCGGAGCAGCGCCGGGACCAGTTGCAGCTGGTAGTCGTGCACCCAGACGATCGCGCCCTCGGCGGCGACCTCCGCGGCCCGGTCGGCGAACCGCTTGTTGACCTGGACGTAGGTGTCCCACCAGGCGCGGTGGTACTCCGGCTTCTCGACGACGTCGTGGTAGAGCGGCCACAGCGAGGCGTTGGAGAAGCCCTCGTAGTAGCGGTCCACCTCGTCCTCGGTGAGCGGCACCGGGACCAGGTGCATGCCGCCGGAGTCGAAGGGATCGGGCGCGTCACCGGCCGAACCGGACCACCCCACCCAGGCACCGCCGCGGCCGGCCACGAACGGTTCCAGCGCCGTGACCAGCCCGCCCGGGCTGCGCTGCCACCGCGTGCTGCCGTCGGGATCGGTGACCTGGTCGACGGGCAGCCGGTTGGCGACGACGACCACCGGGCTGTCGGCGTCGGACCCTGGACCGTGCGTGTCGTCTCCCATACCGGCTCCGACCCTACTGACCCGGCCGGTCAGCCGCGAACCAGCAGGTAGCCGGCCGCGGCCGACCCGAGGCCCAGCACCAGCGTCGCCGTGACGTACCCGGCGGCCCGCAACACGGCCCGCTCCTCCACCAGCCGGACGACGTCCCAGCCGAAGGAGGAGAAGGTGGTCAGGGTGCCGCAGAAGCCGGTGCCCACCAGCGCGAGCACGGCCGGGGGGACCTCGCGCAGCCCCAGCAGCACGCCCAGGACGGCGCTGCCGACGACGTTGACCGCCAGCGTGCCCGCCACGCTTCCCGGGCCGCGCCGGGCGACGGCGACCCGGTCGGCCAGCAGCCGCAGCGGAGCGCCGACCAGCGCGCCGAGGGCGACGAGCAGCGGCGTCACCGGTCCGCGACCGCGCGGCCCAGCAGCAGCCCGGCGGCCACCGCCAGCACGCCGCCGACCACCGAGGCCAGCACGTAGCCGGCCGCGGCTCCCCAGGCGCCGGCCTCGGCGAGCCGGACGGTGTCCACGGCGAAGGCCGAGTAGGTCGTCCAGCCGCCCAGCAGGCCGGTGGCGAGCAGGGGCCGCAGCCACGGGTGCGCCGGGTACCGGGGGAGCAGCACGGCGAGCAGGACGCCCAGCAGCAGGCAGCCGGTGAGGTTGACCAGCAGCGTCGCGGCCGGCCACGCACCGGCGGGGGAGGTCAGCGCCGCACCCAGACCCCAGCGGGCCAGCGCGCCGAGCGCCCCGCCGACCGCGGCGGCGAGGTAGCCGATCACGTCGGGCAGCATGCCACCCGTGGTCACCGGAACAGGGCCCCTGCGGGGCGTGCGGGTGCTCGAGTTCGCCGGGCTGGGCCCCGGGCCGTTCTGCGGGATGCTGCTGGCCGATCTGGGCGCCGACGTGGTGCGGGTCGACCGGCGGGGCAGCCGCGGCGGGCTGCTGGGCGCGCTGGGCGGCACGTCGCTGCTGGACCGCGGCAAGCGCTCCATCGCCCTGGACCTGAAGGACGCCGACGACCTCGCCGTCGTCCGGGCGCTGGCGGCGCGCGCCGACGTGCTGCTGGAGGGCTTCCGGCCCGGGGTGATGGAGCGCCTCGGCCTGGGGCCGGAGCCGCTGCTGGCGGCGCACCCGGCCCTGGTCTACGGCCGGATGACCGGCTGGGGGCAGACCGGGCCGCTGGCGCCGACCGCCGGCCACGACATCGGCTACGTCGCCCTCACCGGTGCGCTGGGCGCCGGCGGCCGCGCGGACGAGCGGCCGGCGCCGCCGGCCAACCTGCTCGGCGACTTCGGCGGCGGCGGGATGTTCCTGGCCCTGGGGGCGCTGGCCGCGCTGCTGCACGCCCGGGCGACGGGGGAGGGGCAGGTGGTCGACGCGGCGATCGTCGACGGCACCGCCGTCCTGACCACCATGCTGCACGGGATGCTGGCCACCGGCGCCTGGACCGACCGGCGCGGGGCGAACCTGCTCGACACCGGCGCGCCGTTCTACGACGTCTACCGCTGCGCCGACGGGCGCTTCCTGGCCGTCGGCGCGCTCGAGGAGCAGTTCTACGCGGCGCTGCTCGCCGGCCTCGGGCTGGCCGGCGACCCGGCGCTGCCCGACCGGGCCGACCCGTCGTCCTGGCCGCGGCTGCGCGAGCGGTTCACCGCCGTGTTCGCCACCCGCAGCCGGGCCGAGTGGTGGGCGGTGTTCGCCGGCACCGACGCCTGCGTCGCCCCGGTCTGGTCGCTGGCCGAGGCCCCGGCCGATCCGCACAACCGGGCGCGCGGCGTCTTCACCGAGGTGGGCGGCGTCGTCCAGCCGGCCGTGGCGCCGCGGTTCTCCGCGACGCCGGGCACCGTGGGCGCGGTGCCGCGGGTCGGGGAGCACGACGCTGAGATCCGGGCCGAGCTCGGCCGCTGCTGACCCCTCGTTCCACGTGGAACGGGGGGTCAGCCGTAGTACAGCGCGACCGGCTTGCCGTCGATCTCGCGGACGTCGACGGGCGTGTCGTAGACGGCGGCGAGCACGTCGGGGCGCATGACCTCGCGCGCGGAGGCGTCGGCCACGACGATGCCGTTCCGCATCGCGACGATCCGATCGGCGTAGGTGGCCGCGAAGTTGATGTCGTGCAGCACGATGACCACCCGCTTGCCGAGCTCGTCGGCCATCCTCCGGATGAGCCGCATGATCTCGGTCATGTGCCGCAGGTCGAGGTTGTTCAGCGGCTCGTCGAGCAGGACGTACTTGGTGTCCTGCGCGAGCACCATGGCGACGAAGGCCCGCTGGCGCTGGCCGCCGGAGAGCTCGTCGAGGAACCGGTCCCGATAGGGCTCGAGTTCGAGGTACCCGATCGCGTTCTCGATGTGCTCGCGGTCGTGCAGCGTGAGCCGCCCCCGCGAGTGCGGGAAGCGACCGAACTCCACGAGGTCGTGCACGGTCAGCCGCGCCGCGATGTGGTTGTCCTGGCGCAGCACCGCGAGGATCTTGGCGAGCTCGCTGGACGACGTCGACGCGACGTCCATCCCATCCACGACGATCCGGCCGGCCTCGGCCTGCAGCAGGCGGCCGACGAGGCCGAAGAGCGTCGACTTCCCGGCTCCGTTCGGACCGATGAGCGCCGTCACGCCCTCCCCGCCGAACGCGATCGAGACCTCGTCGACGACCGTCTGACGGCCGTAGCGCTTGGTGACCTTCTCGAGCGCGATCATCGCGCCCCCTTCCGCAGCACGAGGTACAGGAAGAACAGGCCGCCGGCGAAGTCGATGACCGTGGACAGGGTGCCGCCGAAGCCGAACAGCCGTTCGAGGACCAGCTGGCCGCCCAGCAGGCAGATCATGCCGATGAGCACGGCGGCGGGCAGCGTCCACACGTGGCGGAAGGACCCCGCGTAGGAGTAGGCGAGATTGGCGACGATGAGGCCGAAGAACAAGATCGGTCCCACCAGCGCCGTCGAGGCGGCGACCATGATCGAGACACCCGCGAAGAGGGCCATCACCACGCGCTTGTGGTCCACCCCCAGACCGACGGCGGCCGGCTCGCCCAGGGTGAGGACGTCGAGGGTGCGCAGCAGCGGCACGATGACGGCGCAGCCCAGGGCGACGAGGCCGGCGGTGAGCGCCAGCAACGTCTCGTCGGGCCGCGTGAGGGAGGCGAACATGGCGTCCGACAGCACCTGGAAGTCCAGCGGGTCGAGCATCCGCTGCATCCACTCGGTGAAGCTGCGGAAGAACGTGCCCAGCACGATGCCGACCAGCAGCATGAGGTGGATGGAGCGTCGCTTCCCCCCGAACAGCCAGGTGAACAGCAGCACGCTGAACGCCACCATCACCACCACCTGGACGAGCCACAGCGTGAGCTGGTCGAACGCCAGGAAGGCCGCCGATCCGGAGAAGAACACGATGACGGTGGAGATCAGCACGTAGAACGCGTCGAACCCCATGATCGAGGGGGTGAGGATCCGGTTCTGCGTGATCGTGTGGAACACCACCGTGGAGACGCCGACCGCCGTCGCGACGACGAGCATCGCGAGCACCGTGAGGCCGCGGATCTTCAGCGCGAAGGCGAGCGACCCGGGGACGTCGGTGAACAGGTAGCCGGCGGTCAGGGCCAGGACGACCGCGCCGAGCACGGCGAGCCGGACCCGCGGGCTCGCCCAGGAGGTGGCGAGCCGGGTGCGGTGCAGGCCGACGGTGGTCAGGGCACCGGACTCCGTGGGAACGGGGTCAGTGAGCACGGCTCCGCCTCCGCAGCAGCAGCCAGAGGAACAGCGCCGCCCCGACGATGCCGACGATGACCGACAGCGGGATCTCGTAGGGGAAGCGCACCACCCGGGCGATCAGGTCGCAGGCGAGGACGAACACGGCCCCGAGGCCCGCGACCCACGGAATCGCCCGGCGCACGTTGTCCCCGATGATGAGGCTGACGACGTTCGGGACGACGAGCCCCAGGAACGGGATCATGCCCGCCGTGACGAGGACGGCGGCCGTGATCACCGCGATGATCACCATGCCGACGGCGACGATCCGCCGGTAGTTCAGCCCGAGGTTGGTGGCGAACTCCTCGCCGAGACCGATCACGCTGAACCGGTCGGCGGCGAACCAGGCGATCACGACCATGAGCCCCGCGATCCAGAGGAACTCGTACCGGCCCTGCATGACCGTGGCGAAGCTGCCCTGCGACCACTGCCCCAGGGACTGCAGGAGGTCCAGGCGGTAGGCGAAGAACGTCGTGACGGCGCCCACGATGCCGCCGAGCATGATGCCGACCAGGGGGACGAGCACCAGCTGGCGAACGGGCACCACCCGGACCACCCGCAGGAACACCCAGGTGCCGAACAGGCCGAAGACCGCGGCCACGCCCATCTTCCCGACGACCGCCAGGCCGGGGAGGAAGACCATCGTGACGAGCATGCCGAGCGTCGCGAACTCGCTGACCCCGGTGGTGCCCGGCTCCACGAACTTGTTGCGCACCAGCATCTGCATGATCAGGCCGGCGATGCCCAGCGAGGCGCCGACGAGGACCACGGCGACCGTCCGCGGGATCCGGCTGGCGACCAGCAGGAAGGCGGCGTTCCCGTCCGCGCCGCCGCCGAGGACCGAGGTGGGGGACACGTCGGAGACGCCGACGAACAGGCTGGTGAGCGCCAGGACGACGCACAGGACGCCGATGAGCACCCCCACCCAGGTGCGGCGGGGCCGCACCGGGGCGAGGGTGCTCGTCGGCGTCCGGTCGAGCACCGTCAACGGGAGCCGCGAGGTCGCTCGGTGCGGGTCGGCACGGTCACTCCGCGATCTGCAGGACGTCGTCGATCATGATCTGCGCCGTCTCGATGCCGCCGAACACGACGTACCAGGCGGTCGGGTCCAGGTAGTGGATCTGGTCCTGCTGCGCAGCGGTCGTCTGCCGGACGATCTCGTTGTCCAGCACCGCGGCGGCCGCCTGCGCGCCCTCGGCGTTGATGGCGGCGTCCCGGTCGACGACCCAGAGGTGGTCGGGGTTGGTCTCGAGCAGGTACTCGAAGGAGACCGGCTCGCCGTGCGTGGCTGCCTGGATGTCCTCCACCACGGGCTGCACCCCGAAGGTGTCGTAGATCAGACCGCCGCGCGCACCGCGGCCGGAGGCGTCCGCGCCCGCCGGGGCCAGCGCGCTGAGCTCGCCGCCCGAGACCATGAGACCCAGGCCGGTGCCCGCGTCGGCGGTGACCTGCCGGGCCTCCTCGATGCCTGCCTCGATCTCGTCGACGGCTGCGGCCGCCTCGTCCTCGGCGCCGAGCACCTCGCCCAGGAAGGTGGCGTTGCGCTCCAGGGTCTCGGTGAACGAGCCGCGCATGCTCAGGTCGACGGTCGGCGCGATCTCGCTCAGGTCCTCGTACAGCGCGGCGGACCGCCCGCCGATGACGATGAGGTCGGGCTGCTGCGCCTCGATCTCGACGAGGTCGGCCTCGAAGAGCGTGCCCGCGTTGAAGGCGTCCGCTGCCAGGCTGTCCTGGAGGTACCCGGGCACCGAGTCGAGCGGGGCGCCCGCGACCTCGCCGCCCAGCGCACCGATGGTGTCGAGGCTGGCCATGTCGAAGACCACGATGTTCTCGGGGTTCTTGGGGACCTCGACCGTGGTCTCCTCGAGTTCCGGGTCGGCGTCCTCCTGGGCGGCGTTGACGTTGCGGTCCCAGGTGAAGCTGACGGTGCCGGCCTCGGCCGCGGCCGCGGTGTCGGTGGCGACCTCCCCGCCACCGCAGGCGCTGAGGGCGAGGACGGTCAGGGAGAGAGCGGCCACTCCGGTGGCACGGGACGTACGGCGCATCAGGACTCCATCGTCGGGCGTCGAGGCAGGAAAGGCTTGCCTCACTTAGCTGCGCCTAACCTTGCAGGCCGCCCGGCCACTGTCGCGGAACCGTGACCGTTTCGTTATGTGACGTGGGCCACGGTCGAGCCACCGTCGGCCCCCACCGGCGGCAGGGACACTGGGCGGGTGCCCGCCCTCCCTCCCGCGCAGCGCCGGTGACCCCCGGGCTGGTCGTCGCGGCCACGGTCGCCGCCGCCGCCGTGGCCGCCCTCGGCGTGCTGTCGACGGTCCTGGGACGGCGCATCGGCCTGGCCCACCTCGTCGGCGCGGGCGCACTGGAGCTGGTGCTCGTCGTCCAGGCCGTCGTCGCCGGGCTCGCGCTGGCCGGCGGGCACCGGCCGGCCGAGCTGCCGACCTTCGTGGCGTACCTGAGCAGCGTCGTGCTGCTGCCGGTGGCCGGCGTGCTGTGGGCACGGACCGAGCCCACCCGCTGGGCCGGGACCGTGCTGGCCGTGGCCGCCGCCGCCGTGGGCGTGATGCTCTGGCGGCTGCTCCAGCTGTGGGAGGCCACCGGTGGCTGAGGAACGCGGGAACACCGCGCACGGTCCCGGGCGCGTGCTGGTCGCCCTGTACGGCGTGTTCGCCCTGGCCGCCAGCGCGCGGGCCGCCGTCCAGCTGGCCACCCGGTTCGACCAGGCGCCGCTGGCCTACCTGCTGTCGGCGCTGGCCGCCGTGGTCTACGTGGTCGCGACCGTGGGGCTGGTGCGCGGTGGCCGGCAGGGCCGGCGCACCGCGCTCGTCGCCTGCGCCCTCGAGCTGGCCGGCGTGCTGGCCGTCGGCACCCTGTCGCTCGCCGACCCGGCCGCCTTCCCCGACGAGACGGTGTGGTCCGGCTTCGGCCGCGGCTACCTCTACATCCCGCTGGTGCTGCCGGTGCTCGGCCTGCTCTGGCTGCGCCGCCGACCCTACGGCTGGATGCCGTAGCCGCCGCGGTGGAACACCAGCGGGCTGCGCTCGGGGTCGGCACCGAGGTCGAGCACCCGGCCGACGACGATGGTGTGATCGCCCCCCTGGTACTCGGCCCACACCTCGCTGTCGATCCAGGCGACGACGCCGTCGAGCATCGGGCTGCCGTGCGGGCTGGCCGCCCAGGGAACCCCGGCGTACTTGTCGGTGCCCGAGCGGGCGAATGCCTGCGACAGGTCGCTCTGGTCGTCGGCCAGCACGTTGACGCAGAACCGGCCCACGTTCCGCAGCCGCGGCCAGGTGGTCGAGTTCCGCGACGGGGCGAAGGTGATCAGCGGCGGGTCCAGCGAGAGCGAGCTGAAGGACTGGCAGGTGAAGCCGATCGGCCCGTCGGGCCCCATCGCCGTCACCACGGTCACACCGGAGGCGAAGTGCCCGAGCACGTCGCGCATCACGCGGGGGTCCACCACGGGGGGCGGCACGTCCGCCGTTTCTGCCGTCATGGCTGCATCCCATCACGCGTCCCGAACGGCCCGCGCGGGGCGTTCGGGCCGCCGGCCCGGTACAGCGAGCTGGGCAGTGCGTGGCCGACGGCGCGTTCGGTGGCCGCCGCGGCGGTGAGGACGGCGTCCAGGTCGATCCCGGTGCCGACGCCGGCGTCGGCGAGCCAGTAGACGAGCTCCTCGGTGGCGATGTTCCCGCTGGCCCCCGGCGCGAACGGGCAGCCGCCCAGCCCACCCACCGAGGCGTCCAGCTGGGTGACCCCGGCCTGCAGCGCCACCAGCGCGTTGGCCTGTCCGGTGCCCCGGGTGTCGTGGAAGTGCACCCCCAGCGGGGTGCCCGGGCAGGCCCGCCGGACGGCGTCGAGCAGCTGGACGACCCGCACCGGGGTGGTCGTGCCGATGGTGTCGCCCAGGCAGAGGGCGTCCGCGCCGGCGGTCACGGCGGCCCGGGTCACGTCGACGGTGCGGGCGACCGGGGTGCGCCCGTCGAACGGGCAGTCCCAGGCGGTCGCGACGATGACCTCCAGCGAGCCCCCGGCACCGGAGGCGAGCGCGGCGATCTCCCCGATCGCACCGACCGCGTCGGCGGTGGAGCGCCCGGCGTTCGCCCGGCTGTGCGAGTCCGACGCCGAGACCACGTACTCGAGGTGCGCGATCCCGGCGTCCACCGCCCGTTGCGCGCCGCGTGGGTTGGCCACCAGCGCGGAGAAGTGGACGCCGTCGAACCGGTGCAGCTGCGCGGCCACCTCGTCGGCATCGGCCAGCGCCGGCACCGCCTTCGGTGACACGAACGAGGTGACCTCGATCCGCCGCACGCCGGTGGCGACCAGCGCCTCCAGCATCGCCAGCTTTCCGGCCAGCGGCACCGGATCCTCCAGCTGCAGCCCGTCGCGCATCCCGACCTCGCGGACGTCGACGGCGGTGGGCAGCACCAGATCGAACTCGCTCACGTCGGACCTCCTCGTCCCCCGCACGATGCCGCCCGTTCCACGTGGAACGGGCGCACTCAGACGCCGTACCGGCAGGCCGGGCAGAGCCCGGTGTCATCGGGCACCTCCTCGGCGCCGACGACCTGCACCCACTCCCCGCACAGCGCCTGCACGTCCTGGTGCCCGGCCTGGGCGGCCCGCCCGGCGTCGGCCTCCACCGCGTGCAGCGGACCGCGCCCCGGCCCGGCCGCATCCCCGCCCACTCGGAGCCCCACCATGTTCGGCATGCCCCCAGCCTGCCCGACCGGGGCCGGTTCCGCGCCGGCCGCTCAGCCGGCGACCGGCTCCGGCGCCCGTTCGGTCGCGGCCCGCTCGGTCAGCCGGGCCCCCTCGACGTCCAGGTCGGGCAGCGCCCGGTCCAGCCAGCGCGGCAGCCACCAGGCCGACCGGCCCACCAGCGCGAGCACCGCGGGCACCAGCGTCATCCGGACGACGAATGCGTCGATCAGCACGCCGAAGGCCAGGCCGAAGGCGATCGCCTTGACGATGACGTCGTCGATGGTCACGAAGCTGGCGAACACCGAGAACATGATCAACGCGGCGGCGACGACGACCCGGGCGGCGTGCCGCATGCCGGCCACGACCGATGCCGTCGGCGCCCCGCCGTGCACGTACTCCTCGCGCATCCGGGACACCAGGAAGACCTCGTAGTCCATGGCCAGGCCGAACAGCACGGCCATCAGGATGATCGGCATGAAGCTGATCACCGGGCCGGTGGTCGGCACCCCGAGGAGCCCGGACAGCCAGCCCCACTGGAACACCGCGACGACGGCGCCGAACGAGGCGCCCACCGAGAGCAGGAAGCCCAGCGCGGCCTTGAGCGGCACCAGGATCGAGCGGAAGACCAGCAGCAGCAGGATCAGGGCCAGCCCGACGACGACCAGCGCGAAGGGCAGCAGCGCGTCGGCCAGCCGGTCGGAGACGTCGATCGCCACCGCGGTCTGGCCGGTCACCGCGATGTCGGCGCCGATCTGCGTCTCGAGCTCGGGGGCCAGGTCGCGGATGTCGCCGACCAGTGCGCTGGTCGCCTCCTCCTGGGGGCCGCTGGCCGGCACCACCTGGACGATCGCCGTCGTCCCGTCCGGCAGCAGCTGCGGGGCGGCGTAGGCCACGTCGTCCAGCCCGCCGGTGAACTCGCCCGGCTGACCGGTCGGCGTGCCGCCGATGGCGGCCGCCACCGCACCGGCGGACTGCTGGGCCGTCGCCGGCTCCAGCCCGTCGAGCAGCACGAGCAGCGGGCCGTTGAGCCCCGGGCCGAAGAACTCGCTGACCGCGTCGTAGGCCTGTCGCTCGGCCGTCTCCGGTGCCGCGGTGCCGTTGTCCGGCAGCGCCAGCCGCAGCTGCAGCGCCGGGATCGACATCACCAGCAGCCCGAGCACGGTCACCGCGACCACCAGCCCGGGGCGGCGGGTGACGAACTGGCCCCACCGGGCGCCGCCGGTGCGCGCGGGGGCGCCGGCGTGCTCGGCCAACGCCTCCTCGCGACGGGCGGCCTTCGAGTGCGCCGGCGGGCGCAGCCGGCGTCCGGCGAAGCCCATCAGGGCGGGCAGCAGGGTCAGCGCGACGAGGACCGCGACCAGCACGGTGCCCGCGGCGCCCAGGCCCATGACGGTGAGGAAGGGGATGCCGACCACCGACAGCCCGGCCAGCGCGATCACCACGGTCAGCCCGGCGAAGACCACCGCGGAGCCGGCCGTGCCGGTGGCCCGCCCCGCGGACTCCGCCGGGTCCATGCCCTCGACCAGCTGCGACCGGTGCCGGGACAGGATGAACAGCGCGTAGTCGATGCCGACCGCCAGGCCGATCATCAGCGCCAGCGTGGGCGCGGTCGAGGACAGCGTGATCGCCCCGGAGACGGCGAGCAGACCGCCCAGGCCGACGCCGATGCCCACCACGGCGGTCAGCAGGTTCATCCCGGCGGCCAGCAGCGAGCCGAAGGTCAGCACCAGGACCAGCACCGCGACGCCGACGCCGATGAACTCCATCGGGCCGATGGTCACCGCGGTCGTGGCGAAGGCGTTGCCGCCCACCTCGACCCGCAGGCCGGCGTCCTGGGCCGCCGCCGTCGACGCCTGGAGCTGCTCCAGGGCGTCCTCGGCCAGGCCGATGGCCTCGGTCTCGTACTGCACGCTGGCCAGGGCGGCCCGGCCGTCGGCGCTGATCGCCTGGCTCTGGAAGGGGTCGAGGACGGCGCCGACCGAGTCGACCTCGCCGGCCGCGGCCACCGTCTCGGTGATCGCCCGGGCGTACTGCGGAGCGGTGACCGCCTCCCCCTCGGGAGCGACGAAGACCAGCTGGGCGCTGGCGCCCGCGGCGGCGGGGGATGCCTCGCGCAGCCGGTCCAGGGCGATCTGGGACTCGGAGCCGGGGATGGTGAACTCGTCGTCGAACTGGCCGCCGACGGTGACCATCAGGGTCACCACGGCGGCCAGCACGACGAGCCACGTGGCGGAGACGAGGCCGCGCCGCCGGAAGCAGGCGCGGCCGAGCCGGTAGAGCAGGGTGGACATCTCAGTTCTCCGACTCACTGGGGGTGGCGGGGCGGGCAGACGACTCGGGGGCGGCGACCGCGCCGCGCAGCAGCAGCAGGAGCGCCGGCCGTTCGATCTCGGGGGTGCAGGGCTGGGAGAGGGTCAGCAGGCTGACCCCGTCGTGCAGGGCGGCGATGGTGCGGGCGAGCTGGCCGGCCGGGACGGCGAGCCGCACCCCGGCCCCCGCGGCGGCGCGCTCGATCAGGCCGGTGACCTGGGTGTAGAGCTCCTCCCGGTGGCGCTGGAGCAACTCGGCGGCGTCCGGGTGGCGGGCGGCGTGCAGGGCGTACTCGGTCGCCACGAGGGTCCAGGTGCGGTCGGTGCGGAAGGCGCTGAGGCAGCGGTCGACCGCCGCGGTCACCGGGTCGGGCTCGTCGGCCAGGCCGGCGAGCAGCTGCTCCACCCGGGTCATCTCCCGGCCGAGCTCGCGCCGGAACAGGGCGGCGAACAGCTCGTCCTTGGTCCGGAAGCTGGAGTAGAAGGCGCCCCGGGTGAAGCCGCCGCGGCTGCACACGTCCTCGACGCTGGCCGCCGCGAACCCCTGCTCGGCGAAGGTGTCCAGCGCGGCGTCCAGCAGGCGCTCGACGGTGACCTCGCGGCGCCGCTTGGGCCGCTCCATGCCGGTCACGATGCAGCACTGTATTGGATGCACGGATGTATTGGAAATCCGACGCGGCAGCGTTGTGCGATCGGACGAGGGGGGCCGGAGGCTCGCCGAGGAGGAGCGCGGAACGGCTCAACGCCGGCCGGCTGGCACCTGACCGCGGTCGGAGCCCGGAGGGCGACAGTTCAACGGAGCGCGCGCCCCACCGCGACGGCCCGGATGTCGGGGGCCGCGACCCGGGCCGCGTCGGCCTCCTGGTCGTCGGCCGCGGCCTGCGAGCGGCGCTCGGCGTCGACCCGGGCGGTGTAGCCGGCCACCTCGCCGGCGACCCGCTCCTCGTCCCACCCCAGGATGCCGGCCACCGCGCGGGCCACCGGCCCGGCCGATTCCACCCCGCGGTGGTCGGTCTCGATGGAGATCCGGGTGCGCCGGGCGAGCAGGTCGTCCAGGTGCAGCGCGGCCTCGTGCCCGGCCGCCCACACCATCTCGACCATCAGGTACCCCTCGGCACCGGGAACCGGCTGCAGCAGGTCCCGGTTCTCGCCGGCCAGCGCGAGCACGTCGGGGGCGAGCGAGCCGAACCGGTTGAGCAGGTGCTCGGCGCGGAACCGGGCGATGCCCCACCGCTGCGCCAGCAGCTCGAGCTGGTTGACCATCGCCGCGTACCCCTCGGCGCCGACCAGCGGCACGTTCTCGGTGACGCTGGCCGGCACCCGGCGGGTCACGTCCGCGGCGACGGCGTCCACCGCGTCGGCGGCCATCGGCCGGTAGGTCGTGTACTTGCCGCCGGCGACGGCGATGACCCCCGGCATGGGCCGGGCCACCGCGTGCTCCCGGGAGAGCTGGCTGGTCTCCTCGTCCTCCCCGGCCAGCAGGGGGCGCAACCCGGCGTAGACGCCGGTGATGTCCTCGGCGGTCAGCGGCACGTTGAGCACCGCGTTGACGTGGTCGAGGACGTAGTCGATGTCGGCCCGGCTGGCCGCCGGGTGCGCCTTGTCCAGCGACCACTCGGTGTCCGTCGTCCCGATGATCCAGTGCGCGCCCCACGGGATGACGAAGAGCACCGACTTCTCGGTGCGCAGGATGAGCCCGGCCTCGCCGTTGATCCGGTCGCGCGGCACCACCACGTGCACGCCCTTGCTGGCCCGCACGTGGAACCGGCCCCGGCCACCGAGCAGCGTCTGCAGGTCGTCGGTCCAGACGCCGGTCGCGTTGACCACGACCTCGCTGCGGACGTCGACCTCCGCGCCGGTCTCCACGTCGCGCACCCGGGCCCCGACGACCCGGCCGCCGGCCCTGGTGAAGCCCACCACCTCGGCGGAGTTGAGCACGGTGGCGCCGTAGTGCGCGGCGGTGCGGACGACGGTCAGGGTGTGCCGGGCGTCGTCGGCCTGCGCGTCGTAGTACCGGACGGCGCCGACCAGCGCGTCGGGGCGCAGCGCGGGGAACAGCTGCCGGGCGCCGGTGCGGGTGAGGTGCTTCTGCCGGGGCATCGGCTCGGCCAGCGCGCCGAGCCGGGCGAGGCCGTCGTAGAGCGCCAGCCCGGCGGCGACGTAGGGCCGCTCCCAGACCCGGTGGGTGAGCGGGTAGAGGAAGGGCACCGGCTTCACCAGGTGCGGGGCGATCCGGTTCACGCTCAGGTCGCGTTCGTGCAGCGCCTCGCGGACCAGGCCGAGGTCGAACTGCTCCAGGTAGCGCAGCCCGCCGTGGAAGAGCTTGGACGACCGGGACGACGTGCCGCTGGCGAAGTCGCGCGCCTCGACCAGCGCCGTCCGCAGCCCCCGGGTCGCCGCGTCCAGTGCCACCCCGGCACCGGTGACGCCGCCGCCGACGACCAGCACCTCGAAGTCGCCCGCGGCCAGCTCGGCCCAGGCCCGCGCGCGCTGCTCGGGGCCCAACGGCGGAACTGCGGTCATCGGGGCTCCTCCTCGTGGTTGGCTTCACCATCCCAGGCCCGGCGCCACCCGGCCGACCGAGAGGAAAACCGCTGTGACGGAACTTGTCGCCGCCATCGATCAGGGCACCACCAGCACCCGCTGCATGCTGCTCGACGCCGCCGGCTCGGTGGTGGCGGTCGGCCAGAAGGAGCACCGGCAGGTGTTCCCGCGCGCCGGCTGGGTCGAGCACGATCCGCGCGAGCTGTGGGCGAACACCCGGGAGGTGGTCGGCCAGGCGCTCGCCCGCGGGAACGTCGCGACGGCGGACGTCGTCGCCGTCGGCCTCACCAACCAGCGCGAGACCACCGTCGTCTGGGACCACCGCACCGGGGAGCCGGTGTACAACGCGATCGTCTGGCAGGACACCCGGACCGGGCGGATCTGCGACGAGCTCGGCGCGCTGGGCGGCGGCGCCGACCGGTACTCCGACACCGTCGGGCTGCCGCTGGCCACCTACTTCGCCGGGCCGAAGGTCCGCTGGATCCTGGACAACGTCGACGGCGTCCGGGAGCGGGCCGGCCGCGGCGAGCTGCTGATGGGCACCGTCGACTCCTGGCTGATCTGGAACATGACCGGCGGACCCGACGGCGGCCGGCACCTCACCGACGTCACCAACGCCTCGCGCACGATGCTGATGGACTACCGGACGTTGCAGTGGGATCTCGCCATCGCCGAGGAGATGGGCATCCCGGCCTCGATGCTGCCGGAGATCCGGTCGAACTCGGAGGAGTACGGCCGCGGACGGCGTGCGGGCTTCCTGGCCGGGGTCCCGATCGCCGGGTCGCTGGGCGACCAGCAGGCGGCCACGTTCGGGCAGGTCTGCTTCTCCCGGGGGATGGCCAAGAACACCTACGGCACGGGCAACTTCATGCTGCTCAACACCGGGGAGGACGCCGTCCCCTCGCAGCACGGCCTGCTCACCACGCTGTGCTACCAGCTCGGTGACGCCCGGCCGGTGTACGCGCTGGAGGGGTCGATCGCCGTCACCGGGTCGCTGGTCCAGTGGGTGCGGGACAACCTGGGCCTGATCTCCTCCGCCGCCGAGATCGAGCCGCTGGCCCGCTCGGTGGAGGACAACGGCGGCGCCTACGTCGTCCCGGCGTTCTCCGGGCTGTTCGCCCCGCACTGGCGGGCCGACGCCCGCGGCGCCGTCGTGGGCCTGACCCGGTTCGTCACCAAGGGTCATCTGGCGCGCGCCGTCCTGGAGGCGACCGCCTTCCAGACCCGCGAGGTGCTGGACGCGATGAACGCCGACATCGCCGCCTCCCAGGGATCCGCCGCCCTGACCGAGTTGCGCGTCGACGGCGGGATGGTCGGCAACGAGCTGCTCATGCAGTTCCAGGCCGACCTGCTCGACGTGCCGGTGATCCGGCCGCGGATCGCCGAGACCACGGCACTGGGTGCCGCCTACGCCGCCGGGCTCGCCGTCGGATTCTGGTCGGGGCTGGACGAGCTGACCGCGCTGTGGGCCGAGGACCGCCGCTGGGAGCCGGCGATGTCGGCCGCGGAGCGGGACCGGACCTACCGTCTCTGGCAGAAAGCGGTGACCAAGAGCCTGGACTGGGTGGACGACGACACCCGCTGATCGCGCCCCCTGTTCCGCCAAAATGGCCGTTTTGGCGGAACAAGTCAGGGCTGTGGACGACGGCTGGGCCTCGCCGTTCACCGGGCCACGCTGTGCGGGTGCAGCGACGCGATCGTCACCTCAGCGGGGTCTTCATCGGCAGCCACGCCATCGCCGAGGGCCGGCTGAGTCGAGAGCAGCTCCGCACGCTCGGCTACCGGCGCCTGGTGCAGGGCGTCTATGCCGATCCAGCGCTCCCGTTCGACCACCAGCTGCGGTGTCGCGGCGTCGCACTACTGCTACCGAAGGGCGCGGCCATCGGCGGCCACTCGGCGGCCGCCTGGCACGGCGCCCCCTTCGCCGGGGTCCGCGACCCGGTGACCGTCGTCCGACCGGCGGACGTCGAATGGAAGGGACCGCGCGAGGTCCGGGTGCACCGCAGCGACCTACGCCCCTCCGACATCGACCTGGTCGACGACGTCCCGGTCACCACGGCCGTCCGGACGGCGTGGGACGTCGCCGCCCTGGAGTCGCTGGGCACGGCGGTGGCGGCGCTGGACGCCATGGTCCGTGCCGAGTGCGTGACCCAGCAGCAGCTCGTCGCGATGGCCGAACGCGGCACCGGCCACTGGGGCATCACCAAGGTGCGGCGCGCCATCCCGCTCGTCGACCCGCGTGCCGAGTCCGCCCCGGAGTCCCGTGTCCGGGTCGCCCTCGTGCTGGCCGGGCTCGGCCCGATTCCCCAGTTCGAGGTCCGCCACGAAGGTGTTGAGCTCGCCCGGGTGGACCTCGGCTTCCCCGAGGCGCGGCTGGCGGTGGAGTACGAGGGCGCGTACCACTTCGACGCCGACCAGATCGTCCGGGACGACGCCCGCTACGCGCGCTTGCGCGCCGTCGGCTGGCGGATCATCCGCCTGGCCGCGTCCGATCTCCGTGACCTGGACGGCGTGGTCGCCCGCGTCCGCGCTGCCCTGCTGGCGGCCTGATTCCACCTCCCCCGCCTCCACCAAAATGGCCATTTTGGTGGAGGCCGGCGGTCAGGCGCCGAGGGCGGCGGAGACGACGGCCTTGGCCTCCTCCTGCACCTGCGCGAGGTGGTCGGGGCCGCGGAAGGACTCCGCGTAAATCTTGTAGACGTCCTCGGTGCCCGAGGGCCGGGCGGCGAACCAGGCGTTCTCCGTGGTGACCTTCAGCCCGCCGATGGCGGCGTCGTTGCCGGGCGCCCGGGTGAGCTTGGCGGTGATCGGCTCCCCGGCCAGCTCGGTGGCGGTGACCGCCTCGGGCGCGAGCTTGCCCAGCCTCGCCTTCTCCTCCCGGCTGGCCGCCGCGTCGATCCGGGCGTAGGCCGACGGGCCGAACCGGGTGGTCAGCTCGGCGTGCAGCTGGGACGGCGAACGCCCGGTGACGGCCTGGATCTCGGCGGCCAGCAGGGCAAGCAGCAGGCCGTCCTTGTCCGTCGTCCACACGCTGCCGTCGCGGCGCAGGAACGACGCACCGGCGGACTCCTCCCCGCCGAAGCCGACCGACCCGTCGAGCAGACCGGGCACGAACCACTTGAACCCGACCGGCACCTCGACCAGCCGGCGCCCGAGGTCGGTGACCACCCGATCGATCAGCGACGAGGACACCAGCGTCTTGCCCACCGCGGTGTCCGCGGCCCACTCCGGCCGGTGGCTGAACAGGTAGGAGATCGCCACCGCCAGGAAGTGGTTGGGATTCATCAACCCGCCGTCGGGGGTGACGATGCCGTGCCGGTCGGCGTCGGCGTCGTTGCCGGTGGCGATCTGGTAGTCGTCCTTGGCGCCGATGAGGGACGCCATCGCCGACGGCGAGGAGCAGTCCATCCGGATCTTTCCGTCCCAGTCCAGCGTCATGAACCGCCAGGTGGGGTCGACCAGCGGGTTCACCACAGTGAGGTCGAGCCGATGCCGTTCGGCGATCGCCCCCCAGTAGTCGACACTGGCGCCGCCCAGCGGGTCGGCCCCGATCCGGACGCCGGCCCCGCGGATCGCGTCCAGGTCGAGCACGGTGGGCAGGTCGTCGACGTAGCTGCCGAGGAAGTCGTAGGACTGCGCCGCCGCCCGGGCGCGAGCGAACGGGATGCGCCGGACGCCGTCCAGCCCGGCGGCGAGCAGCTCGTTGGCGCGGCGGGCGATCCAGCCGGTCGCGTCGGTGTCGGCCGGGCCGCCCGACGGCGGGTTGTACTTGAAGCCGCCGTCCCGGGGCGGGTTGTGCGACGGGGTGACGACGATGCCGTCGGCCGGCCCGCCGGCCTTTCCCCGGTTGGCGGTGAGGATGGCGTGGCTGACCGCCGGCGTGGGCGTGAACCGGTCGGCGGAGTCGACCAGCACGGTCACGTCGTTGGCGGCCAGCACCTCCAGCGCGCTGACCCAGGCCGGCTCGCTGAGCCCGTGGGTGTCCCGGCCGAGGAACAGCGGGCCGTCGTACCCCTGACCGGCCCGGTACTCGCAGATGGCCTGCGTCGTCGCGAGGATGTGCGCCTCGTTGAACGCGCCGTCCAGCGAGGAGCCCCGGTGCCCCGACGTGCCGAACGCGACCTGCTGGGCCGGGTCCTCGATGTCGGGCTCGACGGCGTAGTAGGCCGTCACCAGGTGCGGGACGTCGACCAGGTCGCTGGGCTGGGCGGGCTGTCCGGCCCGGGGGTCGCTCATGGCCTGATCCTGACCCCGCACCGCCCGGCCGCGCGACCCGGGCCACCGTGTCGGTGCCCGGCCGTAGCCTGACCGGGTGCTCGGCGACTGGCGGGAGATGGTCACCGACGCGGCGTTGACCGACGCCGTCGGGCCGGAGGTCCTCCGCCGGGCCCAGCCGTACGTGGCGCGGAGCGTGCTCGACGTCCGGCAGGCCGACGACGCACGCCGGCTCACCGGCCTGGTGCAGGGAGCCGCCCCCGAGCCCTACCGGACGACCGTCGTGCGCACCGACGGCGGCCGGGTGGGCTGGGCCGGTGCGTGCACGTGCCCGGTGGGTGACGACTGCAAGCACGCCGTGGCCGTCCTGCTGTCGTTGCGGTCGGCCATCCAGCGCGCACCGGGCGGTGCGGGAGCCGGCACGTGGGAGCAGCAGCTGGCGGAGCTGGTGGCCGCGGCCGCCGACCGGATGCCGGGCACCGCGGTGCCGATCGGGCTGCAGTTCGAGCTGGTCGCCCCGGAGCCCGGGCGGGGGCGGAACTCGGTCGCCACCCCGGGCACCCGGCAGCGGCTGGTGCGGCTGCGGCCGGTGGTGCCGGGCAAGCGGGGGCAGTGGGTGCGCACCGGGGTGTCCTGGCGGCAGCTGCAGTACGACAGCAGCCGCTCCGACTGGAACCCGGCGCACGTGGCCGCGATGCGCGCGCTGTACGCGACCCACCAGGCCGCGCGCAACCAGTACTACTCCTACGCCCCGGTCGACGTGTACCTGCACGAGTTCGGTCCGGGGCTGTGGCGGCTGCTGGCTGAGGCGGTGAGCGACGGCGTCCCGCTGGTGACGGCCGACCGGCCGCCCCGGCCGGTGGTGCTCGCGGAGACCCCGGCGGACGTGGCCGTCGATCTCCGCCGGGCCGGCGACCGCACCGACCTGTCCGCCGTGCTGCGGGTGGACGGGCGGCCGGTCGATCCCGCGCGGATCGGCTTCCTCGGCATGCCCCCGCACGGGGTCACCGTGGACGGGGCCGCCGACACTGGGCCCGCGCTGGTGCTCGCCCGCCTGGACTCCCCGGCGCCGCCGGCGCTGGCCGGCCTGGTGGCCCGCGGCGGGGCGATCGGCATCCCGGCCGGGGACGTCGACCGGTTCCTGCGCGACTGGTACCCGGGGCTGGCGCAGGCGGTGCCGGTGATCTCGGCCGACGGGTCGATGGAGCTGCCCGACGTCCCCCCGCCCCGGCTGGCCGCCGAGGTCCGCTACCCCGGGGACGGCGGGGTCTGCGTGACCTGGTCGGTGCGCTACGGCCCCGACCGGTCGTTCCCTCCGGGCGCGCCGGCCGGCCCGGGCGACGGTCGCGATCCGGCCGCGGAGCAGCTGCTGGTCGAGGCGCTGCCCGGCCCGGTCGGCGGGCTGCCGGAACTCTGGACGCCGGAGCGCCGGCTGGCCGAGCGCGCCGAGCTGACCGGCATGGAGGCGCTGGAGTTCACCACCGAGGTGCTCCCGGCCCTGCGCGCCGACCCGGACGTCGACGTCATCGTGGTGGGCACCCCGACGGCGTACCGGCAGACCACCTCGGCGCCGCAGATCAGCTTCACCGCCCGGGACACCCCGGAGTCCGACTGGTTCGACCTCGGGGTCACCGTGACCATGGACGGCCAGCACGTGCCGTTCAGCACCCTCTTCTCCGCGCTGGCCGCCGGGCGCACCCGGCTGGTGCTGATCAGCGGCACCTGGTTCTCCCTGCAGCGGCCGGAGTTCGAGCAGCTGCGGCTGCTGATCGAGGAGGCCCGGGAGCTGCGGGACCTGCCCGGGGACGGCGTGCAGGTCAGCCGCTTCTCCGCCGGGCTGTGGGAGCAGCTGCTCGGCCTGGGCGTGATCGAGGAGCAGAGCGCGCGCTGGACCCGCGAGGTGCGCGGGCTGATCGACGCCAAGCACGCCGAACCGCCGCCGGTACCGGCCGGGCTGACCGCCGACCTGCGCCCCTACCAGCGGGAGGGCTACGGCTGGCTGGCGTTCCTGTGGGACCACCGGCTGGGCGGGGTGCTCGCCGACGACATGGGGCTGGGCAAGACGCTGCAGACCCTGGCCCTGCTGTGCCGGGCGCACGAGGCCGGCGAGCTGGACGCGGCCCCGGTGCTGGTCGTGGCGCCGACCAGCGTGGTCTCCACCTGGACCCGGGAGGCCGCGCGGTTCGCCCCCGGGCTGCGGGTGGTCGCGGTGACCGAGACCGAACGGCGGCGCGGCACGCCGGTGGCCGTCCAGGTGGCCGGCGCGCACGTCGTCCTGACCTCGTACGCGCTGTTCCGGATCGACGCCGAGTCGTGGACCGCACTGCCCTGGGCCGGGCTGGTGCTGGACGAGGCGCAGTTCGTGAAGAACCACCAGGCCCGCACCTACCAGTGCGCGCGCCGGCTGGAGGCGCCGGTCAAGCTGGCACTGACCGGGACCCCGCTGGAGAACAGCGTGATGGACCTCTGGGCGCTGATGTCGATCGTCGCGCCCGGGCTGTTCCCCGACCCGCAGCGGTTCACCGAGTCCTACCGGATCCCGATCGAGCGGGACGGGGACGCCGAACGGCTGGCCGTGCTGCGCCGGCGGATCCGCCCGCTGGTGCTCCGGCGCACCAAGGAGCTGGTCGCCGCGGACCTGCCGGCCAAGCAGGAGCAGGTGCTCGAGGTGGTGCTCCACCCGCGGCACGAGAAGCTGTACCAGACCCACCTGCAGCGGGAGCGGAGCAAGGTCCTCGGCCTGGTCGAGGACATGCAGAAGAACCGGATGACCATCTTCCGGTCGCTGACCCTGCTGCGGCAGCTGAGCCTGGACCCGGCACTGGTCGACCCGGCCTACGCCGACGTCCCCGCCAGCAAGGCCGACGCGTTCCTGGAGCAGCTGCGCGAGGTCGTCGCCGAGGGGCACCGGGTGCTGGTGTTCAGCCAGTTCACCCGGTTCCTGCGCACCATCCGCGACCGGCTGGACGCCGAGGGCCTGGCCTGGGTGTACCTGGACGGCCGGACGCGGGACCGGGACGCCCGGATCGAGGAGTTCCGCACCGGAACGGCCCCGGTGTTCCTGATCAGCCTCAAGGCCGGTGGCTTCGGGCTGACGCTCACCGAGGCCGACTACGTCTTCGTGCTCGACCCGTGGTGGAACCCGGCGAGCGAGGCGCAGGCCGTCGACCGGGCGCACCGGATCGGCCAGGACAAGACGGTGATCGTCTACCGGCTGGTGGCGGTCGGCACCATCGAGGAGAAGGTGATGGAGCTCAAGGCCCGCAAGCAGGCGTTGTTCTCCCGCGTCGTCGACGGCGGGGCGCTCGCGTCCGGCGCGCTGACCGCCGACGACGTCCGCGGCCTGTTCAGCTGACCGCTTACTGGGAAACGACTGGTAGCGTCGCCCCAGTGGAGATCACCGTCGATTCGGTCGGTCGGATCGTGCTGCCCAAGCCCCTCCGGGAGGCGCTGGGTCTGCGGCCCGGGTCCACGGTGGACATCTCCCGCTACGGCGCCGGACTGCAGCTGGTGCCCACCGGACGCACGGCCCGGCTCGTCGAGGAGTCCGGCGCGCTCGTCGCAACCGGCGAGACCCGGATCGATGACGACACCGTCTTCGGGCTCATCGACTCCGGCCGGCGGTGAGCGCCCCCGTCGCCCTGGACACCAGCGTCGCCGTACCGCTGCTCGTGCAGACCCATGGGGCGCACGACGCGGTCGTCCGCTGGTGGGCGGGCCGGAACATCGCGCTCCCGGGCCACGCGCTGGCCGAGACGTACTCGGTTCTCACCCGACTGCCCGGAGATCTCCGGTTGGCACCCGCCGACGCCGCCCGCCTGCTCGACGAGCGGTTCGGCCCGGCCCTCGTCCTGGGTCCAGAGACCGCTGGGCGACTTCCCCAGGTGCTCAGCGGCCTGGGAATCGCGGGCGGGGCCGTCTACGACGCGCTGGTTGCGCTGGCCGCAGCGGAGCACGGGTGCGAGCTGGCCACTCGCGATGCCCGGGCCAAGGTGACCTACGAGGCGGTCGGCGTCCGGGTCGCGATCGCCGGATGAGCTCGCGGCCGACGGAGAGCTAGACGCTGACGGCGATCGCCAGCAGGAACCTGAGGGCGAGGAAGCCAACGCCCACCCAGCCGAGCACGATGCCCGCGGTCGCCATGCCGCCGCCGGCGTCGCCCCGCTCGCGGATCTGCTTCTTCGCGACGTAGCCGAACACCAGCGCGAGGATGCTGCCGATCCAGAACAGCCAGACGATGCCCAGGACCAACGAGGCGATGGCGAGCCCGTTGGTGCGCTGCGGCGGCGCGTACGGGTAGCCGTAGGGCGGCGGCTGCCCGTACGCCGGCGGCGGCCCGTAGGGCTGGCCGTACGAGGCCGGGCCCTGGCCGCCCGGGTACTGCTGGCCGTCGCTCTGCGTCATGAGCAGCACACTATGAGGCCGCCGCCCGCGCAACCAGCAGCGCCACTCCGGTCGGGTGAGGCTCAGGGCTCGACCTGCTGCAGGCCATGCCGTTGCTCGACTGCGTCGAGGAAGAGCCGCACCGTCTCCAGGAACACCTCCGGCTGCTCGGAGTGCACCCAGTGCCCGGCGTGCTTGATCCGCACCAGCCGGGTGGCCGGGAACAGCTCGTCCATCCGGGGCCGGTCGCGGTCGAGCACGTAGCTGGAGCCGGCACCGGCCACCCACAGCACCGGCCCGTCGAACGTGGCGCCGGGCGGGGGGTCGGGGAAGCGGCGCAGCTCGCCGAGGTCGCGGGCCAGGGTCGCGAGGTTCAGCCGCCAGCGCCAGCCGCCGCCGGCACCGGTGCCCTCCCGGACCAGGCTCTGCAGCAGGAAGCCGCGCACCATGTCGCTCGGGACGGCGGCCGCCAGCGCGCGGTCGGCGTCCTCCCGGCTGTCCAGTCCGGTGAGGTCGATCTGCTGCATGGCGGCGATGAACGCCGCGAAGGGAGAGGCCTCCTCGTCGGGGTCGTCGGTGCGGCCACCGGTCTCGGGGTAGTCGGTGGGGGCGATGTCGACGACGACGAGCGCCCGCAGCACCTCGGGCCGGCGCAGCGCCAGCTGCATGGCCACCTTCCCGCCCATCGAGTGCCCGACCAGCGTGGCCGGCTGCCCGAAGGACGCGAGCTCGGCGGCCACCAGCTCGGCCATGTCCACGTAGTCGACCCGGTCGGTCCACGGCGAGTGCCCGTGGTTGGGGAGGTCGAGCAGGGTCACCCGCCGGCCCTCCTCGGCCAGCCGGCGGGCGATCGTCGCCCAGTTCTTGCCCTGGCCGAACAGCCCGTGGACGAAGACCACCCGGGGGCCCGCATCGCCGATGGTGCGGGCATGCAGCCGGATCGCCTCGGTCATGGGCCCGATCCCATCAGACCGAGCGACCCGGGAGGACGCCGGCGACGGGCAGCCGCACCCGGTGGCGCGCCGGCCGGAGCGAGGCCAGCCACCAGCCGGTGACGCGTACCAGGGCCTCCCGCACGATGCGTCCGGTCATCTTGCTCTGACCGAGTTCCCGGTCGACGAACACGATCGGCACCTCGGCCACGTGCAACCCGCGGCCGCACAGCTGACGGGCGACGTCGATCTGGAAACAGTAGCCCTGGCACTGCACCGACCCCAGCTCGACCGTCTCCAGCGCCCGCCGCCGGAAGGCACGGAAGCCGCCCGTCGCGTCCCCCAGGGGCAGCCGCAGCAGGGCCCGCACGTACCGGTTGGCCGCACGGCTGAGCAGTTCCCGGTGGCGCGGCCAGTTCCGGACGGCGCCGCCCGGGACCCACCGGGATCCGAGGACGGCGTCGGTGCCGGCGTCGTCCAGAGCGGCAATGAGCCGGGGCAGGTCCGCCGGCCGGTGGGAGCCGTCGGCGTCCATCTGCGCGATGACCGGGAACCCCTGCTCGAGGGCCCAGCGGAATCCCGCCACGTACGCGGGCCCGAGGCCCTGCTTCCCGGGGCGATGCAGGACGTGCATGCGGGTGTCGTCGGCGGCCAGCTGGTCGGCGAGCTCGCCGGTGCCGTCCGGGCTGTTGTCGTCGATGACCAGGACGTGGGCGTCGGGGACCTCCCGCAGGACTCCGGCGAGGGTGCGGGGGAGGCTGTCCCGCTCCTGGTACGTGGGGATGCAGACGCACACGGTGGGTGGGGGCACCGTCGATCGGTGCCCCGGTACCGACCGCCTGACACTGCGGTGACGTTGCCGTCTTGCGAGCAGTTCCGTCATGGAATCGAGACGTGCGTTCCCGTGTAGGCGGTGGTGACCCGGGACACCGGGTGGGCGACCGCAATGTCCACGACAGGGGAAGACCATGAACCGAATCGCCCGTGGCGTCGCCGCCGCCTCCGCCTCCGCCCTGATCGCCCTGGGCCTGGGTGCCTGCGCCGGTGAGAACGAGGACGACGACGGCACCGTGCAGGTCACCGAGGAGGTCACCGAGACGGAGGAGGTGGAGACCGAGGTCACCGAGACGCTCGCGCCCACCGAGACCGAGACCGAGGAAGAGGTCGTCGAGACCGAGACCGAGGTCGTCGAGACCGAGACCGAGACCGAGTTCGAGCCCACTGAGGGCAACAACTGACCCGGTGAGCACCGCCGCACCGCCGGTGGAGCAGTCGACAGCGGGCGGCGCCTCCGGGCGCCGCCCGCTGTCGACGTGGGTGGCCCCCCTCGCCGTGTTCTGCCTGGCCGCCGCCCTGCGGTTGTGGGACCTCGGCGACCCGGACCGGCTGTACTTCGACGAGCGCTACTACGTGCCGGACGCCCTGGAGTACCTGAGCCGGGGCGTCGAGGAGGACCGGCCGGCCCATCCGCCGCTGGGCAAGTGGATCATCGCCCTGGGCATCTGGATCTTCGGCTCCGATCCGTTCGGCTGGCGGATCGGGGTCGCGCTGGCCGGGTCGCTGACCGTGCTGCTGGTCCACCTCAGCGCCCTGCGGCTGTTCCGCCACCGCTGGGCCGCCGCCCTCGCCGCACTGCTGGTCGCCCTGGATGGCCTGGCCGTCACCTCCAGCCGCATCGCCATGCTCGACGCCTTCCTCGGGCTGTTCGTCATGGCGGCCTTCTGGCTGGTGCTGCTCGACCGGGACGCGCGCCGCCGGGCCCGGGGAGCCGGGGAGCCGCTGCGCCGGTCGCTGCTCGGTTCCCGGTACCGCTGGCTGGCCGGGTTGGCGCTCGGGCTGGCCGTCGCGACGAAGTGGTCCGGGTTGCTGGCCATCGGCGCCGCGGGGTTGCTGGTGCTCGGCACCGAGCTGTCCGCCCGGGGCGAGGGGGTGCGCCGGACCGTGCAGCGGGGGCTCGCCGTCGCCGGGGGCGCGGCGCTGAGCCTGTTGGTCCTCCCCGCAGCCGTCTACCTCGCGAGCTTCGCGGGGTGGTTCGCCAACTACGCCGAGAGCTCTGCCGGTGCGGCCGCGTGTGGTGACGGGGTCTGCGCGGCCTCCCCGGCCGAACGGCTGGGCACCTGGTGGGACAGCCAGGTCGACCTGGTCGGCTACCACCAGCGGCTCGAGGCCACCCATCCGTACCGCTCCGACCCCCTGGGCTGGCCGTGGCTCGAACGGCCGGTGCTCGCCTACGCCGAGAGCTGCACCACCGCCCAGCAGGAGGAGGGCGGGTGCCAGGTCCCGCCGGGGACGCGCGCCCGGATCGTTCTGCTGGGCAGCCCCGCGCTCTGGTGGCCGGCCCTGGTCGCCTATCCGGTGCTGCTCTGGCGGGCCGTCGCCCGCCGCGACGGGATCGCCGCGACCATCCTGGTTCCGCTGGCCCTGCTGTGGGCACCGTGGCTGGCCGCCGGCAAGCCCGGCTACTTCTTCTACATGGTCCCGGTGGTGCCCTTCCTGGCCCTAGGGCTCGTGCGGGCCGTCCAGCACAGCCGACGACCGCGGCTGCTCGGCGGCGCGCTGCTCGCGCTGTCCACCGCGGCCTTCGCCTTCTTCGCGCCGATCTGGCTGGGTCTGCCGATCGACTCCGACGCGCTCGACCTGCGCTTTTGGCTGTCCTCCTGGCGGTGAGGGCGGCCGACGGAGCACCTCCACCGCCACCCACACCAGGACCGCTGCCCGCAGCGCGACCGCGGCCCCGAGCACCGGGTAGGGGAGTCCGTCGCCGAAGCCGGCCCGGCCGCCCAGGACCGGGAACTCCACCGCGTGCACCAGCACGTCGGCCGCCACCACCGCGAGGAACGGCGCCACCCGGGGGAGGACCAGCGCCATCAGCGGCAGCAGCCACAGCGTGTACTGCGGCGAGTAGACCTTGTTGGCCAGCAGGAAGACCACCAGCACGGGCAGCAGCAGCTGCCACCAGTCCTCGGGGCGTCGGCGGCGGACGCCGAGGGCGACGGTTGCCGTCGCACCGACGGCGAACACCGTCAGGCTCGCCGCACTCAGCGCGGACGGCGACAGGTCCGGCCCACCCAGCTCCGCGAGCAGGTACCAGAGGCTGTCGACGTGCATGCCGCGGGCGCTGCTCAGCTCGTAGAACCGGTCCCAGCCCTGCGGCGCCGCCAGGTACGCCACCACCTGCACCCCGACGAAGACGAGCAGCGCGGCGGCCCCGTGCAGCAGCGCGGCCCGCGGCCGCCGCTGGGCGAGCAGGGCCAGCACCACCAGGGGCACGAGCAGGCCGGGGAACACCTTCGCCGCCGCGCCCAGTCCGGCGAGCGCGCCGGAGGCCGTGTGGTGCCCCCGCCGGTGCAGCAGCAGCGCCCCCACCAGCAGCGCGATCGGCAGGGTGTCCCAGTTGTAGAAGGCGTAGAGGAACAGCGGTGGTGCTGCGGCCCACCACAGCAGCCGGGCCGGGGGCAGGCCCAGCCGCCGCAGCAACGCGAGGGTGACGAGGACCTCCACCACGACCAGCAGGCCGTTCGTGACGAAGAAGAGCAGCATCGTCGGGTCGTCGGACAGCAGGTGCGCCACGGCCGCGGGCAGCCAGATCCGGACGGCGAGCACGGGCGGGTACTCGAGGGGGTCCGCACCGTACGGCCCGGCACCGTCGTCGAGACCGCGCCCGAACCACAACGGCGCCACGTCGTTGTAGCAGTACTGGGAGTACTGCAGCCCCGCGGCCCAGGCCCCGATGTCCAGGCAGCGGGCCTTGGCCCACCAGCCGACCGCCAGGACCACCAGACAGAGACCGACCACCGCCCGGTGGCCGAGGCGTGCGACGTGGCCGGTCATGGTCAGCAGTGTCCCCGGGACACGCCGGTGGGCGACGCCGGACCGTCGGCACCCGGCCGTACCGTCGCCCGGTGCCCCCACGCCGCCGCACCCGGACCACTGCCCGCCGGTCAGCGGCCCCGAAGGCGGCCCCGAAGGCGGCCCCGAGGAAGGCGGCCCCGAAGAAGGCGGCCCCGAGAAAGGCCAGCGGCAGAAAGGCAGCGCCCGAGGTCCCGGTTGCCGGGCCGGGGGAGCGGGTGTGGGTGCTCGCCGTCCCGTTCCGCGCGCCGGCGCCCGGTGCCGGCTGGCACGCCGGCCTGCAGGCCCACGTGTACGTCGGCCCGGCGCTGCCGCCCGCGCTGCGCCCGTACCAGCCGGGCCCGTACACGTTCGAGCGGTTCCTGGAGGACGAGCTCAACGGCGAGCCGCGGCCGGTGCCGGCCGGCCGGCCGATGCAGCCCCGCGCCGAGCAGCGCACCGGCGCCGCGGCGATCGCGGCCGCAGCCGCGGCCGGCCGCCGGATGTTCCTGCTCGGCGACGACCCGGGGGTGGGCAAGACGGGGACCGCCGTCCTGGCCGTCCAGCAGATCGCGACCCAGCGGGCCGGCAGCGCGCGACCGGTGCGCACCGTGCTCGTCGTCGCCGACCGGCCCGCGGCGATCACCGTGCCGCACTGGACCCGGTCGATCGCCGCGTTCGGGGGCGCTGCAGCCGAGGGGCAGGGAGTGCGCTGGTGCGTCACCACCTGGGACCGGCTGGGCAAGGTGACCAAGCTCGGGTTCGACATCGTGATCGCCGACGAGGCGCACATGGTGCGGCACACGACCACCCAGCGGTGGAAGAACTGGAAGGCGGTGTCCGGCGCGGGCCGGGTGAAGGACGCCCCGTTCGTGCTGCTGGCCACCGCGACGCCGGCCCACAGCCCGCTCGAGCTGCCCTACCTGGCCCCGCACTTCGCCGCCGTCCACGACGAGCCGCTGCGCAGCTGGTCCGACCTGCCCGGCCGGCTGGCCGCGCACGGGTTCCACGTGGAACGTGGCCGCTACGGCTGGGTCTGGACCGAGGACGCCGACGAGCGCCGCGCCGATCTGGCCCGGCTGCGCAGCTGGCTGGCCGACACCGAACCGGCGGCCACCCTGCACCGCCCGGCACCCTGGGGGCCGGTCTCGGTGACCGGCACGGCGGTGGAGCTGACCCCGGCCGAGCGCGGGCAGTACGAGGCCGAGTGGTCGGAGTTCCGGGCCGAGATGCAGCTGGCCCGGCGGAAGAAGGAGACCGCCCGGGGCAGGGCGGCGCTGATGCGCTTCCGGCAGAAGGCCGGGCTGATCCGGGCGGGGGCCACCGTCGACTGGGTGACGGCGCAGGTGGAGGCCGACCGGCAGGTCGCGGTGTCGGTGGAGTTCGTCGAGACGGCGGCCGACCCGATCCGCGAGGCCCTGCTGGACGGCGGCATCGCCGTCGCGGGCATCTACGGGCGCGACCGGTTCGACGTGGAGGCCGAGCGGCTCCGGTTCCAGACCGGCGAGGCACCGGTCTGCGTGTTCACCGTGACCGCGTCGATCAGCCTGCACGCCGGCGAGCAGCTACCCGGTGACCTGGCCGCGTCCACCACCCCGCGGGTCGGGCTGTTCCACCAGCCCCGGTTCTCCGGGATCGCCGCCCGTCAGGTCACCGGCCGCACCCACCGCGACCACCAGGTGTCGCCCTGGCGGATCGCCTTCGCCGCGGACACCGTGGAGGAGCAGGTGGCCCGGGTGATGGTGGAGCGGCTGGCGGTCACCGGCTCGACCGCCGGCGGCGACACGGCGAGCCTGCAGGAGATCGCCGAGCTGCTCGACGCCGACTGGCTGCCCGCCGCCTCACTGACCGGGGACTAACCCCACCAACCGCATCGGCAGGTGCGGGATGCCGTCCTCGACGTAGTCCGGACCGGACCGGCGGAAGCCGAAGCGTTCGTACCAGCCCTCCAGGTAGGCCTGCGCGCCGATGTCGACGGTGCGACCGCCGCACAGCTGGATGCCGCGCTCGATCAGCCGTGCGGAGAGCCCGCGACCTCGGGCGGAGACGGCCGTCGCGACCCGGCCGATGGCCCGGTCCGCGCCGTTCTCCAGCACCCGGATGGTGGCCAGCACGGTGCCGTCCTCGTCGGCGAACCAGAGGTGCACGGTGCCGGGCTCGGTGTCCCGGCCGTCCAGCTCGGGATAGGGGCAGTGCTGCTCGACGACGAAGACGTCCACGCGCAGCCGGAGGAGCCCGTACAACTCGGCGGGAGCGAGCTCGGCGAAGCGAGCCTCGCGCAGCGGAAGTGCCCCGGTCACCAGGAGATCGTGCCCTGACGTTCCCAGCGGGAACGTCAGGAGCGGTCCGGGTCCGCGCCGTGCCCGTCCAGCGGCACCCGGGTCACGGCGGGTGCGGAACCGGCCTCGACGTCGTCCGAAGCGCCCTTGCCCAGCCGGCGCAGCATCGCCCCGACGTCCAGGCCGGTGAGGTCACCGGACAGCTGCAGCCCCTGGGCGACGTTCGCCGCGACCGAGCGGCCCAGCGCGCCGGCGCCGTCGGCGGAGATGACCGTCATCTTGTCCACGCCGGCCAGCGGTGCCGACGCCGCGGCCACGACCTCGGGCAGCACCTTGACCAGCAGGTCCAGGATCGCCGCCTCGCCGTACGTGGCGAAGGCGTCGGCCCGGGCGTCCATCGCCTGCGCCTCGGCCTGCCCGCGCGCCAGGATCGCCGCCGCGTCCGCGGCACCCTCCCGCTCGACGGCGTCGGCGATCGCCTGGCGGCGCAGCTTCTCCGCCTCGCCCCGCTTGGCGCCCTCGATGGCCTCGGCCTCGGCGAGCGCCGACCGGCGGGCCCGCTCGCCCTCACCGGACAGCTTCGCCTGCTCGGCGGCGGCCTGAGCGGCCGCGATGGTCGCCTGCCGCTGGGCCTCCGCGGTCAGGATCGCCGAGTTCTTGCGCCCCTCGGCCTCCTGCTCGACCCGGTACCGCTCGGCGTCGGCCGGCCGGCGCACCTGGGTGTCCAGCTGGGCCTGGGTCAACGATGCCGTCCGCGCCGCGACCTTCTCCTGCTCGGCGAGCACCTGCTGGTCCTGCGCGGCCTGGGCGAGCGGCCCGGCCGCCGCGGCGCGGGCCTTCGCCGCATCGATCTCGGCGTCGATCTCGGCCTGCTTGAGCTGGAGCTGTCGCTGGGAGACCGCGATCGCCTCGTCGGCCAGCAGCTGCTCCTGCTGGGCGGCCTGCCGGGCGCGCGCCTCGGCGATCGACGCCTCCTTGAGCACCCGCGCGGCCTCCGGGCGCCCCAGGTCGGCGAGGTAGGTGCCCTCGGCCTGGATGTCCTGCAGCTGGAAGGTGTCGAGCACCAGGCCCTGCCCGGTGAGCGAGGACTCGGCCTCCTCGGCGACGGCGGAGGCGAAGGCGGCGCGGTCCCGGATGATCTCCTCGATGGTCAGCCGGCCCACGATCGAGCGCAGCGCACCGGCGAGCACCTCCGAGGTGAAGGTGTCGATGCCGTCCTGCTGGGCGAGGAAGCGCTGGGCGGCGGCCCGGATCGCACCCTCGTTGCCGCCGACCTTCACGATCGCGACGCCCTCGAGGTCGCACTTGACGCCCTGCTTGGACACCGCGCCGCGGATGCCGACCGGGATCCGCCGGCTGGACAGGTCGATCGAGTGCAGCTTCTGGACCACCGGCAGCACGAACACGCTGGCGCCCATCACGACCTTCTGACCCGACATGTCCCGGCTGACGGCGCCGTCGGAGCTGGTCACCGAGCGGCCCTGCCGGCCGGTGACCAGGAAGGCCTGGTTCGGCCCGGCCACCTTGATCCGGGACAACACGAGGAGCACCAGCAGGACGACCAGGGCGGCGATGCCGCCGATCGCGATGAGCAGGGTCATGGGGTGGTTCCTCCGAGGCTGAGAGGCGGGTCGGGAGCTGTGGAGACGACCTGCACGGACGTCTCGGTCGGGGTGTCGACGACGTAGACCGGCGTGCCGGTGGGCAACGGGACGTCGCTGCGGGCGTGGTACTTGAGCTGCTGGCCGGCGACGGTCAGCCGCACCTCGCCCAGGCCGCCGGCCGGAACCCGTGAAACGACGACGCCCTGGGCGCCGAGCAGGTGGGCGCGGGTGAGCGTCGGCTCGGTGGGCATGTCGCGGAACGCGGCGGACAGCCGGACGGCGCCGGCGGCCAGCGGCAGGGCGACGACCAGCCCGCCGGCGAGCGAGCCGAGGACGGTCACCACCCCCGGCAGATCGGGCAGCAGCGCGCTCACCGCGGCCCCGCCGAATCCGGTGCCGCCGACGAAGGCGGCGATCGCGGGCAGCGAGAACGGGCCGTCGCCGTCGGCGTCACCGAGGTCGGCACCGCCGAGCACGAGCGCGAGCAGCAGCACGACCAGGCCCACGCCGCCGACGGCGAGGAAGGCCGTCGCGATCGGGTCCATGGGCCCCCCTGGCGGTAACGGGTGGCAACCGTCGCAGTTCAGAGCCTCGTGATCAAGATGCGTTCGGCAACTCTGACCCGTTCAGGTACCCATCGCGTACTGCTGCGCGACCTGGCCCTGCCCGAGCACGGAGTCGAAGATGCCCACGTGCGCCATGGCGCCGGCGAACCAGCCGTTGGCCGGCTGGTCGGGCCAGGCGCCGCTGATGGTGTCGTAGCCGATCCGCCAGTACCCGGTGGTGTTCTCCGCCGACGACGCCCACGTCGTCCCGATGTGCGTCCGGTCCACGTACAGCCGCATGCCGGTGCCCGGCGAGAACGTGGCGGTGACCAGGTGCCAGCGGTTGTCGTTGTAGGAGCCCGGCGTGGTGACCGTGTGGTAGTTGCCGTTGTAGATGCCGAAGATCAGCTTGCCGGCGTTGGTCATGTAGACGTGCCGGTCGTACTGGCCGGAGGCCGCGCCGGCGGTCCCGTTGCCGAAGCCGATCAGCTTGCCGCCGTTCCACGTGGAGGTCCGGAACCAGGCCTGGACGGAGAACGTCTGCGGGCCGGGCACCGCCTGGGTGGTCCACATGGCGCCGGTGCTGCCGTCGAAGGAGACCGCGCGGTCGAAGTCGTCCCCGCAGGCCGGCCCGGCGACCCGGTAGGTCACGCCGCCGGCGCTGAACGTGCCATCGGCCGACCGGCCGGCCGAGCCGGTGTTGTCCGCCGTCCGCCCGCGCGACTCCTGCAGGTCGTAGAACCGGGCGGCGTTCGCGCCGGTGGACAGGCTGACGTCGGGGCAGTTCCACCACTTCGCCATCGGGATGGTGACGCCGGGGGTGCTCGTGGAGCTGGTGAAGCGGGCGGATGCGCCGGGCAGCGCCACCGCGGCCAGCAGGACGGCGACGAGTGCCGTCGCCCGCCGCGCGGAACGGGGCCGGTCGTCCTCCCGGCGGTGGAGCAGGGCGAGCGCGATCAGGACGGCCAGGGCCGCGGCCGTGCCGGCGAGCGGCGCGGCGCGGCCGCTGTCGGCCCACACCGCCGGCAGCCCGATGGCCGGGAGCCGGACGGTGCCCACCCCGTGCACGGCTGCGGGGTCGACCAGGGAGCCGTCCGCGGTGGCGTTGGCGTCGCCGCGGAGCCGGAGCCCGCCGTCCTCGACCGCGATCAGCCGGTGCAACCGCAACTCGCCGGGGGCGTCGGGGTCGTCGACCAGCAGGACCTGCCCGGGCTCCAGCTCGGCGGCCGGCACCGGGCGGACGACGGCGACGTCACCGGGCACCAGTTCCGGGCGCATCGAGCCGGAGAGCACGACCGTGGACTGCCAGCCGATCAGCGCCGGCAGCACGGAGACGAGCAGGAGCAGCACGAGCGTGGCGAGCACGGCGCGGGCGGTCACGGTGAACGCCAGCACCGGGCGGCTGGACCGCCAGTGCACGGGCTGCTGGTTCGGGACGGCGGTCATCGGGTCTGCGCCTCCCAGACGAAGGTGACCGACACGGTGCCGCCCTTGGTGCTGGTCGGCGCGTTGCCGGAGACCGAGTACGTCAACTGGTAGGTCCGGTTCTCCCCGGCGGGATTGCCGGCCAGCGTCCAGGGCAGCACGCCGCGGGACCAGCTGGTCGGGAAGGAGGAGAGGGTGGAGGTGGTGGTGGGGCCGCTGGGCACGAACCCGTCGCACTCCCCGTACTGGCCCCCGCCGGTGCCGGCGACCATGCGCAGCGAGATGTACCTGTCCAGGTCCCGGGTGTCGGACTTGTCGTCGCTGTAGAGCCGGACCTCGGCCGGGACGGACCCGGTGGACCGGACGGCGATGCAGGCGGTGGAGCTCTCGCCGGGCAGGACCTCGTCGAGGGAGAGGGCGGCACCGAACATCGAGATGCTGTTGGTCAGCTCGACCGTGCCGGTGCCCACCGACGTGGTGAGCGGCCCGGCGCTGTTCCCGAAACCGGCGTACGAGGACTGCCACACCAGCGCGGTGGCCAGCACGAGGGCGACTGCGCCCGGCAGGAGCAGCCATCGCCGCACACGACGGCGCGGCGGGCGCACGACCTCCGGAACTCCCATGACAGGTGCATCGGCCCGTCCGGGCCGGACGTTGAGCGGCCGGTTCACCCGTTCGGGTGGTGTTAGCGTCCTGCCGATGGACGCCGCTTCCCCCGCCGCATCCCTCGCCGCGGCCCGCACCGCACTGCGCGAGACCGCCCCCCTGGTGCACTGCCTCACCAACACCGTCGTCCAGACGATCACCGCGAACGCGCTGCTGGCCGGAGGGGCCGCCCCGGCCATGGTGGACGCCCCCGAGGAGGCCGGTGAGTTCGCCGCCGTCGCCTCCGCGGTGCTGGTCAACGTGGGCACCGTGCACGCCCGCACCGCCGAGGCGATGCGGATCGCCGCGCGGGCGGCGGGCGGGGCCGGCACCCCCTGGGTGCTCGACCCGGTGGCCGTCGGCGGGCTGGCATTCCGCACCGACCTGGCCGCCGAGCTGGTCGCGCTGCGCCCGACCGTGGTGCGCGGCAACGCCTCGGAGGTGCTGGCCCTGGCCGGCGCCGGGTCCGGTGGCCGCGGCGTGGACAGCACCGCGACGGCGGACGACGCGCTCGCCGCCGCCGGGGAGCTCGCCCACCGCACCGGTGGCGTGGTCGCGGTCAGCGGGGCGGTCGACGTCGTCACCGACGGAACCCGCACCGTGCGGATCGGCGGCGGGTCGGTGCTGTTGACCCGCACCACCGGCGCCGGTTGCGCGCTCGGCGCGCTGGTCGCCGCCTACGTCGCGGCCACCGGCGATCCGCTGACCGGCACGGTCGCCGCGCACGCCCACGTGGCACTCGCCGCGGAGATCGCCGCCCGCCTCGCCGAGGGCCCGGGGACGTTCGCCGCCCACTGGCTGGACGCGCTCGACGCCCTGGACGGCGACGCGCTGGCCCGGGCCGACGTGCGCAGCTCATGAGATCCGGCTTCGACCCGCGCCTCTACCTGGTCACCGACACCGCGCTGTGCGCGCCGCGGTCGGTGCCCGAGGTCGTCGCGGCCGCGGTCGCCGGCGGGGTGACCGCCGTCCAGGTGCGGGACAAGACCGCCGGCCGGCGCGAGCTGCTGGCCCTCACCCGCGCCGTGCAGGCGGTGCTCGCCGACCGGCCGGACGTGCAGGTGGTGGTCGACGACGCCGTCGACGTCGCCCTGCTGACCGGCGCCGGCGTGCACGTCGGGCAGCAGGACCTGCCCGCCGCCGAGGTCCGCGCGCTGCTGGGGCCCGGACCGCTGGTCGGGGTGTCGGTCGGGAACACCGCCGAGCTGGCCGGGGTGCTGGCGCTACCGGCCGGCACGGTGGACCTGGTGGGGCTGAGCCCGGTGTGGTCCACCCCGACCAAACCCGACGCCGGCGCCGGGCTCGGGCTCGACGGCGTCCGCACGCTGGCCGCGGCCGCCCGGGCCGGTGGGCTCCTGGCGGTGGCGATCGGCGGGATCTCCGCCGGGAACGCGGCCGCCGTGGCCGCGACCGGGGTCGACGGCATCTGCGTGGTCTCCGGCATCTGCGCCGCCGCCGACCCGGCCGCGGCCGCCCGGACGCTGCGGGCCGCGTCGTGACGGCCGCCGTGGCCCTGACGGTGGCCGGCAGCGACCCGAGCGGCGGCGCCGGCATCCAGGCGGACCTGAAGACCTTCAGCGCGCTGGGTGTCTACGGCACCGCGGTGCTGACCGCGCTGACGGCGCAGAACACCCGGGGCGTGACCGGGGTGCACGCCGTTCCGGCGGAGTTCGTCGGCGACCAGCTGCGCACCCTGTTCGACGACGTGACGGTGCACGCCACCAAGCTGGGCATGCTCGGCTCGGCGGACGTGGTCCGCGAGGTCGCCCGGGTGCTCGCCGACCGGCCCGGCGGCCCGGTGGTGTGCGACCCGGTGATGGTGGCGACCAGCGGTGACCGGCTGATCAGCGAGGAGGCGGTGGACGCCGTCCGCGGCGTGCTGCTGCCGGTCACCGACCTGCTCACCCCGAACGTCCCCGAGGCCGCCGCGCTGCTGGACGTCGCGCCGGCGACCCGGGCCGCGGAGCTGGCGGACCAGGCCACCGCGCTGCTGGCGCTGGGGCCGGGCGCGGTGCTGCTCAAGGGTGGCCACCTGGGCGGGGACGAGAGCGTCGACGTGCTGGTGACGCCGGCGGGGGTGGTGGTGACCCGGCGGCCGCGGGTGGCGACGACGGCGACGCACGGCACCGGCTGCACCCTGTCCGCGGCGATCGCCGCGCTGGCCGCGCGGGTGCGGCCGGCCGAGCCCGGCGCACCGCGGGACTGGACGCCGCTGGTTGAGGGCGCGCGGAACTACCTGCAGGCGGCGCTGGAGGGCGGCGCGGCGCTGGGGATCGGCTCCGGGCACGGCCCGGTGCACCACTTCACCGGCTGGTGGTGAACCGCTGAGCGGTCACTCGTCGAGCAGCTCGCGGAGGTGGATGGCGGCCAGCTCGTCGCCGTCCTCGGCCGCGATCGACAGATGCCGGACGGCGCCGGCCAGGTCGCCGCGCTCGCGGAACAGCATCCCCAGGTTGGTGTGGGCGAGGACGTCCCCGCCGTCGATGGCAGCCCGGTAGGCCGCCTCCGCGGCGACGTCGTCCTCGAACTCGACCAGGCAGAGATCGCCCAGCGGCAGCCAGCTGTCCAGCTCGTCCCGCAGCGCGCCGGCCTCCAGCACCGCGCGGGCCTCCTCGACCCGGCCGTCGGTGCGCATCAGGTCGGCGAGGGCCACCCGGGCCGGCGGGTGGTCCGTGGTGCCGGCCCGCAGGTCCGCCTCCAGGGCCGGGTCGCGGGTCAGCTCCCACCGCCAGCAGGCCAGGACGGCGGCTGCCTGGGGGTCGTCCCCGGCATCGGCGGACCGCTGCCGCCAGGCCCACGCGTCGTCGGCGGAGCCGAGCTCGGCGGCCCGCTGGAACGCCGACCCGGCCTCGTCCCAGCGGTGCAGCTCACCGAGGCTCGTGCCCAGGCCCAGCCAGGCCAGGACGCACCCCAGCTCGGCCGCCCGGCGGAAGGCCGCCACCGCCTGCTCGTGGTCGCCGGCCTCGGCCAGGTCGAAGCCCCGGTCGTACAGGTCGTCGGCGTCCTCGGGGGAGTCTGGGCGGGCCACGGCGGCATCGTGCCCCGAGGTGGGGTGCGCCGGTGCGGGTTCCCGGCGTGGTGACACTCCACCGGGTCAGGTCCAGTCGGGTGGGTCGGCGGGTTGCAGGGCCGGGTCGTCGGCGGCGAGGGTGCGCACCGGCCCGGGCGCCGTCCGCGGGCCCTCGAAGCGCACCGTGACCCGGTTGAGCCCGCTGCCCCACACCCAGCCCGCACCGCGCTCGGCGTGGACGACGTCCTGGCCGGGGTACCAGGCCACCACGGAGGGGCCGGGCCGCGGGTCGCCGGGTACGGCGTCGGGGAGCTCGTCCACCGGCTGCGCATCGTCCGGCTCGGCGAACAGGTCGCCCTGCACGTAGGTCGACAGCCCCGAGACACCGACGCCCAGCAGCCGCAGGCCGCCGGACCGGTCGACCGCCGCGAGCAGCCGGCGGGCCACGGCGGCGATCTGCCGCGGGTCGTCGACCGGCTGGGCGAGGGTCTGCGAGCGGGTCAGCGTGCTGAAGTCGTAGCGGCGGACCTTGAGGGTGACCGTTCGCCCGGAGGTGCCCGAGCGCTGCAGCCGGCTGCCCACCCGGGCGGCGAGGGCGTCGATCTCGGCGGTCAGCCGGGCCGGATCGGTGACGTCGCGGGCGAAGGTCTCCTCGGCGCTCACCGACTTGGCCTCGCGGTCGGTGACCACCGGGCGGTCGTCGTCGGCCCGGGCGAGCCGGTAGAGACCGGCGCCGTGCGCCTGGCCGACCAGGGTGGTGAGGTCGATGAGGGAGAGCCGGTGCAGGTCGCCGACGGTCGCCACCTTGACCTGGGCCAGCCGCTCGGCGGTCGCCGGGCCGACGCCGCCGAGGCTGCGCACCGGCAGCGGGTGCAGCACGGCCAGCTCCTCACCCGCCGGGACGACGGTCAGCCCGTCGGGCTTGCGCAGCTCGGAGCCGATCTTGGCCAGCGACTTGGAGGTGCCCACCCCGACCGAGCCGGTGACCCCGCCGGTGGCCGCCGCGATGGTGTCCTTGAGCCGGGTGGCCAGGGCGGTCACGCCGGCGACGCTCAGGTCGTGGCCCCCGGCGGCCAGGTCGACGTAGGCCTCGTCGACCGAGACCTGCTCGACCAGTGGCGACAGCTCCCGCAGCGCCGCCATGACCACCTCGGCGGTGCGCTGGTAGGCGGCGAAGCGGGGGCCGAGGAACGCGGTGCCGGGCGGGCAGATCCGCCGGGCCTCGGGGGTCGGCATCGCGCTGCGCGCACCGAACGCGCGGGCCTCGTAGGAGGCGGTGGAGACGACCCCACGCCCCCCGGTACCGCCGACGACGACGGGCCGGCCGCGCAGCGAGGGCTTGTCGCGCTGCTCGACGGCGGCGAAGAAGGCATCGAGGTCGAGGTGCATGATGCTCGGCTCGCGCCGCATGCGTCGTCCCCCGTCCTGTGCCCTGACCGGCGGCGTCGCCGGCGTCTCAGCGATGATGCCCGGATGGTCGAGCAGAGCGCGTGGACGCAGATCACGCAGCAGGACCCGGGGCACTCGGCTGCCTACGTACAGCGGTTCCGGACGATGGCCGAGCAGGGGAAGGACCTGGCCGGGGAGGCCCGGCTGGTCGACGCCATGCTGCCCCGCGGGGCGCGGGTGCTGGACGCCGGGTGCGGCCCGGGGCGGGTGGGGGCGTTCCTGGCCGACGCCGGCCACGAGGTCGTCGGGGTGGACGGCGACCCGGTGCTGATCGCCGCCGCGGAGGAGGACCACCCGGGGCCGCGGTGGATCGTCGGCGACCTGGCCGAGCTGGACCTCCCCGCGCACGGCATCACCGAGCCGTTCGACGCGATCGTGTGCGCGGGCAACGTGATGACGTTCCTGGCGCCGGGCACCCGGGTCGAGGTGCTGCGCCGGCTGCGCGGCCACCTGGCGCCCGGCGGACGGGCGGCGATCGGGTTCGGGGCCGGCCGCGGGTACCCGTTCGAGGAGTTCCTGGCCGATGCGCAGGCCGCGGGGCTGGTACCGGACCTGATGCTGTCGACCTGGGACCTGCGGCCGTTCACCCCGGACGCGGACTTCCTGGTGGCGGTGCTGCGGTGACGTACCTGCCGGACCCGGCGACGTTCTCGCGCCGGGCGGACCAGCGCTCGGCCGGGCGCACCCGGTTCGTCGCCACCGGCAGCCAGACCCGCGGCGACTTCGGGCTGTTCGAGGTGACGATGGCGCCGGGCGGCAGCGGGCCCGGCCCGCACCTGCACCGCACGTTCAGCGAGTCGTTCCACGTGCTGGAGGGGTCGCTGGCGGTGCTGAGCGGCGCGGAGTGGACGACGGCGCACGCCGGCGACCTGATCTACGTCCCGCGCTCGGGGGTGCACGGCTTCCGGGCGGCCGGGCCGGACGTCGGCGCCCGGTTCCTGATCCTGTTCACCCCGGGCATCCCGCGCGAGCGGTACTTCGAGGGCCTGGTCGAGCTGCACGCCGGCGGGCGGACGCCGTCGACCGAGGAGATCGACGAGTTCGCGCTCCGGCACGACCAGCTGAACCTGCGGGACTGACGCCGGATGCCCCTGCTCACCGTCGGGCACGGCACCGACGACCGGGGACGGCTCGGCGACCGGCTGGGCGCGGCCGGTATCGAGGACCTGGTCGACGTCCGGCGCTTTCCGGGGAGCCGCCGCAACCCGGACGTCGGCCGGGACGCCCTCGCCGAGTGGCTCCCCGGGCTCGGCATCACCTACCGCTGGGCGGAACCGCTCGGCGGCCGCCGCCGGCTGCCGGCCGGGAAGCCGGTGGTGGACGACTGGTGGACCGTGGCGCAGTTCGCCGCGTATGCCGCGCACACCCGGAGCCCCGAGTTCGCCGGTGCGCTGGCCGAGGTGCTCGGGGCCGCCCGGGACCGGACCGTCGCGGTGATGTGCAGCGAGTACGTGTGGTGGCGGTGCCACCGGCGGCTGATCGCCGATGTCGCCGTGCTGACCGCGGACACGCCGGTCGACCACCTGATGCCCGACGGCCGGCGCACCGCCCACCGCCCGTCCGCGGGAGCCGTGCTCGGCGCGGACGGGGTGGTCCGCTGGCCGGCCGCGGATAGTCTCGGAGGGTGATCACGGGGACGCTGAAGAGCGATATCGACCGCGTCTGGGACGCCTTCTGGTCCGGCGGGATCGCCAACCCGCTGGAGGTGATCGAGCAGATCACCTACCTGCTGTTCGTCCGGCGGCTGGACGACCTGCAGACGGTCGCCGAGAACAAGGCCCGGCGCACCGGCCGACCGCTGGAGCGCCGGATCTTCCCCGAGGACGGCGGCAACGTCCTGCGCTGGTCGCGATTCAAGGACACCGACCCCACGTCGATGTACGAGACGGTCAGCAACGGGGTCTTCCCGTTCCTGCGCACGCTCGGCGCCGAGGAGTCGACCTACTCCCACCACATGAAGGACGCCCGGTTCACCATCCCGTCCCCGGCGCTGCTGTCGCGGGTCGTCGACATGCTGGACAAGGTCCCGATGGACAACCGGGACACCAACGGCGACCTGTACGAGTACATGCTCGCCAAGATCGCCAGCGCCGGGCAGAACGGCCAGTTCCGGACGCCGCGGCACGTCATCCAGCTGATGGTCGAGATGACCGCGCCGACGCCGGCCGACGAGATCTGCGATCCGGCGTGCGGGACGGCGGGCTTCCTGGTGGCCGCCGGCGAGTTCGTGCGGCGCGAGCACGGTGACGCCCTGCTCGAGGTGGCCCGGGACCGGCACTTCAACGAGAGCATGTTCCACGGGTACGACTTCGACTCCACGATGCTGCGGATCGGCAGCATGAACATGTTGCTGCACGGGGTCGAGCAGCCCGACATCCGCTACCGCGACTCGCTGTCCGACGGTGCGAGCGGCGAGTCGGAGCTGTACTCGCTGGTGCTGGCCAACCCGCCGTTCGCCGGGTCGCTGGACTACGAGTCGGTGGCCAAGGACCTCCAGCAGGTGGTGAAGACCAAGAAGACGGAGCTGCTGTTCCTGGCGCTGTTCCTCCGGCTGCTGAAGGTCGGTGGACGCGCGGCGGTGATCGTGCCGGACGGCGTGCTGTTCGGGTCCTCCAAGGCGCACAAGGAGCTGCGCCGGACGCTGGTCGAGGACCACAAGCTCGACGGCATCGTGAAGCTGCCCAGCGGGGTGTTCAAGCCCTACGCCGGGGTGTCGACGGCGATCCTGCTGTTCACCAAGACCGGCGTCGGCGGCACCGACGACGTCTGGTTCTACGAGGTGACCGCGGACGGCTGGTCACTGGACGACAAGCGCGCGCCCCTGCTGAGCGAGGACAAGCTCGGCCCGCGGCCCGAGACGTCACTGACGGAAGGCGAGCACGCCCGGAACAACCTGCCCGACGCGCTGGCCCGGTGGTTCGACCGCGACGGCGACGAGCGGAAGCGCGAGCGGACGGAGCAGAGCTTCTGCGTACCCCGCGAGGAGATCGCCGCCAACGGCTACGACCTCTCGCTCAATCGGTACAAGGAGGTCGTGCACGAAGAGGTCGAGCACCGCCCGCCGCTGGAGATCATCGCGGAGCTGGAGGCGCTGGAGGCGGAGATCCAGCAGGGGCTTGCCGAGCTGAAGGCGATGCTCGCGTGAACGCCCCGACCGTCCGGCTGGCGGACGTAGCCGAGATCAACCCGCGTCTCAAGGTGCGACCAGCCGCAGACGAACCCGTCGCATTCCTGGGTATGGCCGATGTCGACGCCACCGATGGCAAGACGACGCCCGGCGGGAAGCGACCCTTCGCGTCCGTCGCCAAGGGGTACACGCCATTCCTCGACGGCGACCTACTGGTCGCGAAGATCACCCCTTGCTTCGAGAACGGCAAGATCGCCCAGGCGAACCTCCACCTCCCCGTCGGGATGGGCTCCACCGAGTTCCACGTGATCCGTCCCAAGCCAGGTGTGCTGGACGCTAGATATGCGCTACAGCTACTGCGCACCCCTGCAGTCCGAGCTGCTGGCGAGCGCAGGATGACCGGTAGCGGCGGGCAACGGCGCGTCCCGGCAAACTTTCTCCAGTCACTGCCAGTCTCCCTGCCGAGTCTGGACGAGCAGCGGCGAATCGCGGACATCCTCGACCGCGCCGACGCCCTCCGCACCAGGCGGCGCCAGACCAGCGACTTGCTGGACGACCTCGCCGCGTCCGTGCACATCGACATGTTCGGAGACCCGCACACCAATCCAATGGGATGGCTCTCCGCGCCGCTCGGTGACCTAGCAAGGGTGATTCGGGGCGCATCACCACGGCCAGCGGGAGATCCCCGATATTTCGGTGGCCCAATACCCTGGCTCAAGATTTCTGACATCACCGCGTCACCCGGACTCACCGTCTCCCATATCAAGGAGGGGGTCACCGAAGCCGGTCGCGACCGGAGCGTCCTACTCAAGACCGGCAGTCTGATCCTCACCAACAGTGCAACCGTAGGTATCCCGAAGTTCCTGGGCGTTGACGCTTGCATCCATGACGGCTTCCTCGCCCTGCTTGATCTGGACCCTCGGGTGAACTCGGTCTTTCTCTACTTCTCACTCCTTCTCCGTCGAAAGCACCTCGCTGCCATGGCACCGCAAGGCACCCAGAAGAACCTCAATACTGGTATTGCGAAAGCGCTGAGCATCTCGGTGCCGCCACGGCACGCGCAGGACGCATTCGTCACCACCATGGAGAGGCTCGGTGTTGCCCGACGCAGTGCAGAGCTGCACCGCTCACAAACAGATGCGTTGATTGCCGCGCTACAGCACCGGGCGTTCCGGGGGGAGCTGTGACCGCGCCGGACACCATGCCGACGTGGGAAGAGTTCCTCGTCCCCGTCCTACAGGTGCTCAGCGAAGGGCAGCAGCGCGGCAGGCGGGAGATGTTCCACCTCGCTGCGGTACAGGCCGGCCTGACCGACGAGCAACTGTCCGAAGTGCTCGCATCTGGCCAGACCAAGGCGAGCAACCGGATCGGCTGGGCGCTGTCCGCCCTCGCCCGGTCCCATGCCATCGACCGACCCACCCGCGGCCAGTACCTCATCAACGAGCGCGGCCGCGCACTGCTCGCCGACCACCCCGAGGGGCTCACCCAGCGGCTACTCTTCCCGCAGGGTCGCCCTTCCGGCAAGACCACCGTGCCGGCGGATGCAGTTGTCGATGGAGCAGACACCGAGCTGGATCCCGTCGAGCAGATCGACGAGGGCGTCACCCGCTTCAACGCCGACGTCGCCGTCCAGCTGATCGACCGCATCCGCGCCCAGGACCCGGCCTTCCTAGAGCAAGCCGTCCTCGACCTGCTGGTGGCCATGGGCTACGGCGGCGCGGAGAAGCAGGCCCGTCGCGTCGGCGGATCCGGTGACGGCGGCATCGACGGCATCATCGACCAGGACGCACTCGGACTCGACCGGGTCTACGTGCAGGCCAAGCGCTACGCCGCGGACCGGCCCATCGGTTCGGAGACGCTCCAGGCGTTCGTCGGCGCAATCCACGGCCGGCACGCCAGCCGCGGCATCTTCATCACCACCAGCCGCTTCACCCAGCAGGCCATCGACTATGTCTTGAGCATCCAGACTCGGGTGATCCTGATCGACGGCGACCGGCTGGCCCGGCTGATGATCCAGTACGGCGTCGGCGTCCAGACCCGGCACACCTATCGCCTGGTCGAGGTCGACGAGGACTTCTTCGAGTAGGTCGCCGGATCCCGAAACTGTCAGACCCCCTCGCCATACTCGTACACATGTTCGAGGGTGGCGACTACGGCGTCGGGGTGACGGTGACCCCGCTCGTCGCCGCGCCATGGCCCGCGGACCTGACCCCACCCGGGGTGACGTCGCATCCGGCACGGTTGGGCGAGCTCCTCCCGGTGGCTTCCCGCACGGATGACGAGCTGGCCGCCGAGCTGCAGCGGGTCGTCCGGCTCGAGAGCATGCTCGCCGCCTACAAGGCCGAGCTCGTCACGACCTTCGCCGATCGCCGGCCGCTGACCCTCGACCGGTCGCCGGACGACCCCGGCGCCGCGTCACCCGGATGGCCCCCGGCCCCCGGGCAGGAGGCACCGGCCGGGGTCAGCGAGTTCTTCGCCGACGAGCTGGCCCTCGTGCTGAACTGCTCCCGCGCCGGAGCGACCACGCTCGCCGACCACTCGATGACCCTGCTGAACCGGCTGCCGGCCACCTGGGCGGCGCTGGCCGACGGCGAACTGGACTGGCCGCGGGCCCGCGGCCTCGCGGAGGAGCTCGGCTGGCCGGCCCGGGGCACCGATCCGCAGATCGTGGCGGAGGTCGAGGCGGCCGTCCTCCCGACGGCCGCCCGCCTGTCGGTCAAGGGCCTGCGCGCGGCGGCCCGCCGGGAGCTGCTGCGCCGCGATGCGGCTGCCGCCGACCGGTGCCGCGAGCGGGCCGAGCGCCTCGCCGACGTGACCGTGCGCCCGGCCGGTGACGGGATGGCTGAGCTGACCGCGTTCCTGCCGCAGCCCCTGGCCGCCGCCTGCCGGGAAACCGTCGACGCCTATGCCCGGCTGGCCAAGCAGGATGGCGATCCCCGCCCCATCGGCCAGCTCCGCGCCGGCGTCCTCACCGACCTCATCCTCCGGCCCTGGGACACCAGCCGGCCGCCGGTCACCGCACACCTCACGGTGGTCGCCCCGCTGCCAGCCCTGTCTGACGACGCAGCGACCGGGGCTGAGACCGCCGACGTCGAGGGGCAGCCGATCACCATCGGGCACGTCCGGGCGCTGCTCGAACAGCTGGACACCCTCTGCCCCGGCGGCCTCCAGGCACCCACCGGGGGAACGCTGCGCATCGCCCTCGTCGACCCCGTCACCGGCCGGCTACGCGCGACCACCGGCCGGCCGGAGCTCGAACGCATCGCCCGCCGCGGCTGCGCCACCCACGGACCGTCCGCGGAGTGCTCGTGCCCGGTCCTCGACCGGCCACCCCCGGTGGACCGGTACACGCCCACGCCGGCTCAACGCCGCTTCGTCAGGACCCGCGACCGCACGTGCCGGCATCCCGGCTGCCACGGTCGTGCGGCTTGGGCTGATCTCGACCACGTGGTGCCGCACGCGAACGACGGCCCGACCGACTGCTCGAACCTCTGCTGCCTGTGCCGCCGACACCACCGGCTCAAGACCCACGCTCCCGGTTGGCGCTTCGCCATGAGCGACGACGGGGTACTCACCGTGACCACCCCCAGCGGCGTCACGCGGATCACCAGTCCACCGTGGCTCGACGTCGATGGGCTCCCCGCGCACCTGTTGCCGCCCAGCCCCCCGGGATCACCGGTAGAGGACGATCCCCCGCCCTTCTGAACTGTGTTCGCACCGCCCCCGTCCCGTGGCATACCCGTCGTGGGGACGACGCACGGCGCTTGCCGCATTACCGTGTGCTCTGTCGGACGGGCGTCCGGAACGGGGGAGGACACGCGTGCCGAGCAACTTCTCGTTCCTGCGGGCCGAGTGGCCACAACTCGCCGATGAGGCGGGGCGCGCGGAACGCAACACCTTCGGCGACCCCCGCGCCGCCTGCTTCTACGCCCGGCGATGCCTCGAGCTCACCGTGCACTGGCTCTACGACGCAGAGCAGGCACTCGACCCTCCGTACAAGGACGACCTGTCCGCCATGCTGTTCGAGCCGAGCATGCGCACCCTGGTCGGGCCCGGCCTGCACGCCAAGATGGACGTCATCCGGCGCCAAGGCAACACCGCCGTGCACCGCACCAAGCCGGTGACGCACGCCGAGTCCCTGCCGGTCGTGCGGGAGCTGTTCCACATCTTGTTCTGGCTGGCCGACCGCTACAGCCGGCGCCCCGACCAGCGGCCCGGCGTCCTCACCTTCGACCCTGACGCGATCTCCCGCCCGATGCCCGCCAGCGTGCGCCTCCAGCGGCAGGAGGAGCTCCGCGCGCAGGCCGAGCGTTTCGCCGCCCAGGACGCCGAGCTCGCCCGCGAGCGCGAACGCAGGGATGACCTGGAACGGCAGATCACAGACCTGCAGGCGCAGGTCGCGGCCGCCGTGGCGGCCAACGAGACCCACCCGGTCGTCCACGACTACGACGAGTCGTCCACCCGTGACCTCTTCATCGACCTCCTCCTCCGGGAAGCAGGATGGCCTCTGGACCAACCGCGGGACCGCGAGTTCCCGGTCAGCGGCATGCCCAGCGGCAGCGGCACCGGCCGCGTCGACTACGTCCTGTGGGGCGAGGACGGGCGTCCCCTGGGGCTTGTCGAGGCCAAGCGCACCCGGGTGGACGCCACCGCCGGCCAGCAGCAGGCGAAGCTGTATGCCGACCGCCTGGAAGCCGCGTACGGCACCCGGCCGGTCATCTTCTACAGCAACGGCTACGAGCACTGGATGTGGGACGACGCCGAGGCGCCTCCCCGCCCCGTCCGCGGCTTCTACACCCGCGACGAGCTGGCGTTGCTCGTCGGCCGCCGCACCAGCCGACGAAAGCTGTCGGACACGGTCATCGACCAGGCGATCGTCGAGCGGCACTACCAGCAGCGCGCGATCCGCCGCATCGCCGAGACCTTCGAGGCCGACCGCCAGCGGCAGGCGCTCGTCGTGATGGCCACCGGGGCCGGGAAGACCCGGACCGTCATCGCGCTGACAGATCTCCTCATGCGGGCCAACTGGGCCAAACGCGTTCTGTTCCTCGCCGACCGGGTGGCCCTGGTCAACCAGGCGGTCAACGCCTTCAAGACGCACCTCCCCGCCGCGACGACGGTCAACCTGGTCACCGCCAAGACCGCCGAGGGACGGGTCTACGTCTCGACGTACCCGACGATGATGGGCCTGCTCAACGAGGTCGACGACGACGGCCGGCGGCGCTTCGGCCCCGGCCACTTCGACCTCATCGTCGTCGACGAAGCCCACCGGTCGATCTACGCCAAGTACAAGGCGATCTTCGAGCATCTCGACGGCCTGCTGGTCGGGCTGACGGCCACCCCCAAGGACGAGATCGACCGCAACACCTACCGCCTGTTCCACCTCGAGGACCAGGTCCCGACCGATCTCTACGAGCTGGACGACGCGGTCCGCGAGGGCTTCCTCGTGCCGCCACGCGCCGTCTCGGTGCCGCTGCGCTTCCTCCGGCACGGGATCCACTACGCCGACCTCAGCGACGAGGAGAAGGCCGCCTGGGACGAGGCCGAGTGGGACGACAGCGGAACGGCGCCGGCCGCCGTGGACGCGGCAGCGCTGAACTCATGGCTCTACAACGCGGACACGGTGGACAAGGTGCTCGCCACCCTGATGACCCAGGGCCACCGCGTGGCAGGTGGCGACCGGCTCGGCAAGACCATCATCTTCGCCAAGAGCCACGAGCACGCCCACTTCATCGCCCGCCGGTTCGACGCGCAGTATCCCGAGCACAAGGGCGACTTCGCCCGCGTCATCACCCACCAGACCGCCTACGCGCAGTCCCTCATCGATGCGTTCGCGACGCCGGACAAGGCACCGCACATCGCCATCTCGGTGGACATGCTCGACACCGGCATCGACGTGCCGGACGTGGTGAACCTGGTGTTCTTCAAGCCCGTCCGGTCGAAGACCAAGTACTGGCAGATGATCGGCCGGGGGACCCGTCTGCGCCCCGATCTCTACGGACCGGGCTTGCACAAGGCGGACTTCTACCTCTTCGACTTCTGCCAGAACATCGAGTTCTTCAACCAGCAGGTGGCCCCGCCGGGCGCAGCGCTGAGCCCCTCATTGGCCGAGCGTCTGTTCACCGCGCGGCTCGAGCTCCTGTCCAAGCTCCAGGACCGGCACAGCGGTGAGATGCCCGATGCGACGGCCCCGACCGTGGACGACGGGACGACCAGCGAGACCGGCCTGCTCGTCGACCTCTCCCTGCGCCTGCAGGAACAGGTCCGCGGCATGAACGTCGACAACGTCGTCATCCGGCCGCACCGCCGGCTCGTGGAGACCTACGCCGCGCCCGACCCCTGGCGCTCCCTCGACCCGGCTGCGGCCCACGAGGTCGCCACGCACCTCGCCGGGCTGCCCAGCGCACTCCAGGACGATGACGAGCAGGCCAAGCGCTTCGACGTCCTGATGCTCCGCATGCAACTGGCGATGATCGACGGTGGCCTCGGCTTCGACCGGATGCGCGCCCACGTGCAGCAGATCGCGGTCGCCCTCGCCGACCAGCGGCAGATCCCCGCCGTCCGGGACGAGCAGGTCCTGCTCGACGACATTGCTGACGCCGAGTGGTGGGCTGACGTAAGTCTCCCGCTGTTGGAACTCATCCGGCGTCGGCTGCGCGGGCTCGTGAAGCTCATCGAGAAGGCGCGGCGGACGATCGTCTACACCGACTTCGCCGACGAACTGGGCGAGGCGACCGAGATTCCGCTCATCGGGCTGCCGGTGGCCAGCGACTTCGAACGGTTCCTGGCCAAGGCGCGCGTCTACCTGCAAGCGAACGAGCAGCACCTGGCCCTCCAGAAGGTGCGGCGGAACCTCCCGCTCACCCCGACCGACCTCGACGAGCTCGAACGGATGCTGACCGACGCCGGCGTCGGGAGCGCCGAGGACCTGGCCCGGGCCCGCGAGCAGTCCGAGGGCCTGGGCCTGTTCATCCGCGGGTTGGTCGGGCTGGAGCGAGACACCGCCACCGAGGCGATGAACACGTTCATCGCCGGACGGACGCTGACGGCCAGCCAACTGGACTTCGTCAACCTGGTGGTCGCCGAGCTGACCGCCCACGGCGCCATGGACCCCGGCCTCCTCTACGAGTCACCCTTCACCGGTCTGGCCCCGCAGGGGCCGGAGTCCCTCTTCGACGACGCGGACATCGACTCGCTGATCGCTGTCCTGCACGCCGTCCGCTCCAGCGCCGCACCCGACCCCGCGGTCGCCTGACGTTCGTGGGAAGCGACCGTCACTCGCAGGCGACGCCGTCGCCGTCGCCGTCCATCGCGTCCGACCAGCCGGGGTCGCCGCGGTGCAGCGGCGCGGCGCCGGCCGAGCGGGCGGCGGCGCAGTTGGCGAACGGGACGGCCTGGGGTGCGGGCGGCGGCGGCGCAGCCGCAGGTACCCGCTCGGCCGGGCACCCGTCCAGGATACGGACCATCGCATCCCGCTCGGCGGCGGTCACCCACAGCCCGTAGGCGGCCTTCACGGCCACCTGGCGGGCGACGTAGCCGCAGCGGGCGTCCCGGGCGGGGGGCAGCCAGGTGGCGGCGTCGCCGTCGCCCTTCTGCCGGTTGGCCGAGTCGTCGACCGCCAGCAGGTTGAGCGGGTCGTTGGCGAAGGCACCGCGGCGGGCCTCGTCCCAGCCGAACGCGCCGGTCTGCCAGCCGTTGCTGAGCGCCACCACGTGGTCGATGTCGACGCTGCTGCCCTCGGCCTTGACGAAGTCGATCGTCGTCCCGGTGTAGGGGTCGGCCAGGATGCCGCTGACCACCACGCAGTCGGAGCCCGGTCGGAACACCTCGCCGGTCAGGTCCCGGGCCAGCACGTCGTTGCGGGTGTCGCAGCCGTTCCGGTCGACGTCGGCCCACTGCGGACCGAACCGATCCCTGTCGTAGCCGGTCTGCGGGGCGCGGCCCTTGACCGGCAGCTCGGCCAGCACGTCGAGAGCCGGCCGGCCGACAGCGCCCGGCAGCTGCTCAGCCGGCTCCGAGGTCGCCGCGGGCGCGCAGCCGACGGCGCCCAGCAGGGTCAGCGCGGCGAGCGCAGCGGTGCCGAACGCTCGAGCGCGGTGTTTCACGTGGAGCTCCCCGGGTCGGTCGGCTCCCGACGCTAGGTGCCCGACCACCACGCTCCGGGCAGCGACACGGCACGGGGAGCGAGCTCACGTCCGGCGGTGCACGTGGTCCAGCCGGCGGCCCACGACGGTGCCCACGGCCCACGGCTGGGCGAAGAACAGCGTGTCCTCGAGAGTCTCCTCGCGGTACTCGACGAACTCCGCGTCGCCCAGCACGTCCGGCCCCGTGCCGGCCGCGATCAGATGGGCCTCCACCGCCAACCGGACGTCGTCCACGGTGAGGTCCAGGTCGAGGACCTTGGCCGTCGTGGTCGGCTGCAGCGAGCTCATGCCGGAGAAGGCGCGGCCGCAGCCACAACCGCCGTCGGGGTTCTTCTCGTCCGTGGCGCAGACGAAACCCAGCAGCACGAGTTCGCCATCGACAGTGCGGCAGAAGTCCCCGGGTCGCTCGCCCTGGGTCTCGCGCGTCGCCGTCAAGAGCTTCACGGGCACACGGTGACAGCAGGGTCCGACAGAACAGCTCACCCGCCGGCCCCGCTCCAGCTCGGTGCGGAAGTCAGCCCTTGCCGCCACCGTGGCCGCGGCCGGCGTTGCCCCGGTGATCGTCGCCGGACGTGTCCGCCTCGATCTGCTCGGGCTCGACCACCGGGGTGGCCGGCGCCGCCGGGGCCTCGGGAGCGGATGCCCCCCGGCCCTTCTCCTTGCCGGCGCGGTCCCGCGCGGCGGAGGAGACGGCCTGGCCGTGCTCCCGGCCGGTCGCGAAGGTCTGGCGCGCGACCTCGGAGACGGCGGCACCGTGGTTCTCGGGGTGCGGAGCCGCAGCCGGCTCGTCCGGGGCCTCGACGACCTCCGGGACCTCGACGACCTCCGGAGCATCGGGAGCATCGACGTCCTCCGGGGCCTCGACGACCTCCGGTGCGGTGGCCTCTGGACCAGTGGTCACGGTGTGGTCCGGCTCCGGCGCCCCGGTCGCCGGCGACTCGGTCACCTCCTCGAGCTCGGACGCGATCTCGGTGCCCGTCGGAGGGCTGACCTCCAGAGCCTGGGCCGTGGCGGCCGCGCCACCGCCGGCGACGACGAGCGCGGTGGCGCCGGCGGCGACCTTGGCGGTGAGGCCGGCGGACGCGACCTTGGTCAGCAGACCGGTGAGCAGGACGGACACGAATGAGCTCCAGGGTTCGGTGGACGGGTGGTGTCCTGCTGGATATCGGCACCGCCCGGTCTCACCTGGAGCAGGTTCACCCGATCGTGCGTCAGTTCGCCATGTCGACGAAGCGGCTGTAGTGGCCCTGGAAAGCGACGGTGACGTTCGCGGTGGGGCCGTTGCGGTGCTTGACCAGCATGATGTCGGCCTCACCGGCCCGCGGGGACTCCTTCTCGTACATGTCCTCGCGGTGGATCATCATCACCATGTCGGCGTCCTGCTCGATCGAGTTGTGGACCGCGATGCCCTCGGCGATGAAGTTGTGGCCCCCCAGGACCGTTGCGTCGTAGACCTCCTCCGTCCCGTCGGGCTCGATGGAGACGATCTCGTCCCAGAGCAGGTCGTTGACGGCCTGCATCTCCAGTTCTGCGTCTTCGAGCACCGCCGCGACGCGGCCGAGACGTTCCCGGCTGGGTGCGTGCTTCCACAGCGTGCTGCCGCAGAAGGCAGTGCCCATGGCGGCCGCGAAGGCGCGATGAGTCATCCCCTTCTCCTCAAGGACGGTGCGCACCCGCTCCCACACCTCGACCGGGACGGTGTCGACGTCGGTGTTGGCACCGGTCTCACGGACGATGGCCAGTAGCCGCTCCGCTGCCTCCCCACGCGACCCGTGCACCCCGATCTCACCGAGGAAACGCCGCTGGTCGTCACAGCCGCTGATGTCGAGCGTCCACCCGTCTCGGTAGCCGGTCTTCTGCACCCGCCGGATCCGGCAGGAGATTCCGAAGCGGAGCAGCAGCCGGGAGACGTCATCCACCAGGTGTCGGCTGGTCGAGGCGTAGTAGATGCGGCCTCCCCGTCCGGCCTTGGTCACGGTCACCGAGCCGTCAGTGGCCCACAGGTGGCGCAGAAAATGCGAGATCTGACGCTTCGGCAGGTGAAAGACGGGCTCCGGGACGAACTTCTCGTGGCTGCGGAGACCGAACAGGCCGAGCTCGTCGAGCCAGGCGGCGATCGGGTTGCGGCGGCCGTGCGTCAGGGGAAAAGGCGCGCGCAGCCGCAAGGTGGTGCAGCGAGCGGCCGGGTAGTCGTCGCGCACGGCGACGATGCCGAAGTGGAGGGCTGCCGTGGTCACGGCGCGGAGGTTCGCCTCGTCGATGGATGCATATCGCAGCGGTTGACGCTTGACGAAGCTGCCGTCGCCGATGAGGTGCGCCAGGAGCGTCACCTTCTCGTCATCCCACACCGTCATCTCGTCGGGAGCCGGGACGTGCCTGGGGACGCCCAGCCGGTCGCCCGGGCGCAGCTCGCCCAGCGGCCGGAACCCGTCGAAGGTGAGGAACGGGTGGTTGGCCGTCGCTCGGACCGTCTTGCCCGATGAGGTTGTCAGCCGGAAGACGTCCTTGCGGCCGGTGGAGAACACGTGGGTCAGGTGCCGGCGGACGTAACGGAGGTTGTCGTCCAACGACCAGACCGGGACGTCGGTCGCCCCGGATTCGAACAACTCGCCCATCGACGTCTCGGCGCCGGTGTCAGCACGCAAGATTCTTGTCTCTGCCGGGAGGCAACCCGACTCACGCAGGTCGGACAGCATCGGTTTCTTGTCCTGACGCTGCTCGGACCCACGGTTCAGCTGGCTCATCGCGATGACCGGGAGCTCGAGCTCCTTGGCCAGCAGCTTCAGCGCACGGGAGAACTCCGAGACCTCCTGCTGGCGGCTCTCCACCTTCTTGCCCGACGTCATCAGCTGGAGGTAGTCGATGACGATGAGCTTCAGGTCGTTGCGCTGCTTGAGCCGCCGCGCCTTGGCCCGGATCTCCATCATCGTCATGTTCGGGGAGTCGTCGATGTAGAGCGGGGCGTCGGCGATCTCGCCCATCCGGCGGGCCAACTTCGACCAGTCCTCGTCGGACAGCGTGCCGGCGCGCATGTGGTGCAGCGGCACCTTCGCCTCCGCCGACAGCAGACGCATGGTGATCTCGTGCTTGCTCATCTCCAGGGAGAAGATCGCCGCGGGCATGTGGTGCTTCACCGTGGCCGACCGCGCGATGTCCAGGCCCAGCGTGGAGTTGTGCGTCGGGATGAAACTGCGCCCGGCGAGAAAGAGGTGGTCGTCGGCGTCGACCTGGATGCACCGCACCGGCACGCTGTCGACCGGCCGGACGTCGGTGACGAACCGGGCCCCGCGCGCGGTGAACGACCGGGCGCCCCGCTCCTTGTGCAGCAGCTTCTTGCGCTCGAGCCGGAACACCTCGTCGTCGGTGCTGAACGTGAGCGTGAAGCAGGTCGAACTGCGCTCACTGCGGCCGGGGACCCGCTTGCGGGTCATCCGCACCCGGTGGCCGAGGCTGGCGATCAGCTCGCGCACGCCCTCGGCGAGCCGCTGGTTGGTGACAGCGAACTGGACGACGCCGTTGGGTGCCACGGTGCCATCGGTGTCGAGCAGGCCGGCCAGCAGCGCCCGGCGCTGGGCCACCGACGCGCGTAGGTAGACGGTGGGAATGTGCCTGTCGCCCAGCACCCCGAGGGAGCGCAGGAGTCCGGTGACGGTGCCGTGGTCGGCCCGGCAGGTGGCGCACTGCGCCAGGCCCGCTGAGGGGCCACCGCAGTCCGGGCAGGTCGCGGAACGCCCGATACCGCCGGCGGCCCGCAGCTTGCCCCCGCACCTCTTGCCGCAGGTCTGCACCTGGGAGGTGCTGGGCACGAACAGCTCGCCGCACATCGGGCACGGACAGGCCGCCACGCCGTCCCGGACCGGCAGCCGCAACGCATACCGGAGCTCGGCGGACGTGCGCTCGACGACCAGCCCCTCGGCCTCGATGTAGGCGGCGATCTCCGGGTCGGCGCTGGTGTAGTGCGCCGAGGCGGAGGTGCCGTCGCCGAGCCAGACACCCAGGGCGTACGGCGGGAGCGGCAGCGCCGCGTGCGGAAGCTCGAGCGGGGCGGCGTTGGACACCGAGTGGTTCAGCCGGGCGTCCTTCGTCGCGCAGCGGACCGTGCGGGCCAGCTCCTCCGTCGTGCGGACCGCCGCGAAGGTGCGCTGGTTGCGCGTGCGGTTGTAGCCGACGCGGGCCGCCTGGGCAGATTTCCGGCTGGCCCGATCGTCGGTGAGCCACTGGTGCTGCGCGTCGGCGACGATCACCGAGCCGTCGGAGAAGTGGACCTCGTAGCAGGGCCGCCCGGTCATGACCTCGGTCGCGGCCACGACCGTGGTGGGCCGGCCGTCGGCACCGATGACCTGGTCGCCCACGGCGACCTCGCCCATCGTCGTCCAGCCGGCAGTCGTCGCGACGGGAGTGTCCAGCGCGAGCGCCTTGCCCACGCCAGGCCTGGCCGCGATGACGACCATCTGACCGGCCTGCAGGCCGTTGGTGAGCTCGTCGAGGTCACGGATGCCGGTGGGGACGCCGCGGGCCGTGCCGCCGCGCGAGGCGATGGCGTCCAGCTCGTCCATGGTCGGCTGCAGGACGTCCTCGAGGCGCGAGTAGTCCTCGCTCATCCGCTTCTCGGTGACGTCGTAGATCTCCTGCTGCGCGCGGTCGACGATGTCATCGACGTCGCCCTTCCCGCCCGCCGCGCCGTAGCCCAGCTGCACCACCCGGGTGCCGGCCTCGACCAGCCGCCGCAGCACGGCCTGCTCGGCCACGATCGCGGCGTAGTACCCGGCGTTGGCCGCGGTGGGCGTGGAGGCGATCAGCGTGTGCAGGTAGACCGCGCCGCCCATCTTGGACAGCTGGTCGGTGCGGTTCAGCTCGCCGGCGACGGTGATCGCGTCGGCGGGCTCGCCGCGGCCGTAGAGGTCGAGGATGACGTCGAAGACGACCTGGTGCGCCGGGCGGTAGAAGTCGGGCCCCGACAGCACCTCCACGACATCGGCGATGGCGTCCTTGCTCATCAGCATGCCGCCGAGCACCGACTGCTCCGCAGCGACGTCCTGAGGGGGCTGCCGGTCGTACTCCGGCGCCGTCACCCTCGGTCGGCTGATGTCGTCGACCACTGCCACGCTTGGATCCCCCGCTCCTCCACCCGCCGGTACCGCCGGGTCATTGCTACCGCCGGGCACTGACGATTTCGCGCCCGGCGGTAGCTGGGGTGACGTTAGGAACCGTGGGGGCACCGCGTCCAACACCGGTGTGCACGCCGCTCTGCACAAGCTGTGGACAAGTCGGTGGACGACGGCGGACGGGGTGTGGGTACCGGCGGGACGGGCGCCCGTCGTCTCCCGGCAACCGGCCCGTCACCTGCACGCCCTTCCTGCACCGGCTGTGGACGGCAGAAAGTGGCGGATAAATCTCGCCCGCCACGTCACCCCGGGCGTGGCGTCCTCCCACCCGTCCCGGCAGCCCCGCGGCACGGCCGGCCGGAACGCCGCAGAGGGCGCCGGACCGGAGTCCGACGCCCTCTGTGACAGTGCTGTGGAGCGAGCTACGCAGCGACGACCTCGATGGTCACCGCGGTGCTGACCTCCGGGTGCACCCGCACCGTGACGGTGTGGGTACCCGTGCTCTTGATGCTGCTGGGCAGCTCGACACGGCGACGGTCGAGGGACGGGCCCCCGGCCGCGGTGACCGCGGCGACGACGTCGGCGGTGGTGATCCGCCCGAACAGGCGGCCACCGTCGCCGGCCTTCGCCGGCAGCGTGACGGTCAGCTTCGACAGCTGGGCCGCCACGGTCTGCGCCTCGTCCAGGGAACGGACGTCGCGGGCGGCACGCGCCCGGCGCAGGCTGGCGATCTGCTTCTCGGCGCCGCGCGTGGCCTGGATGGCCAGCCCGCGGGGCAGGAGGTAGTTGCGGGCGTACCCGCCCTTCACCTCGACGGTGTCACCGGAGGAACCGAGGCCGGTGACCTCCTGGGTCAGGATCAGCTTGGTGAGGCTCATGATCAGCGCGCCGTCGAGGTGTAGGGCAGGAGGGCCATCTCGCGGCTGTTCTTCACGGCCACGGCGACGTCCCGCTGGTGCTGGCTGCAGTTGCCGCTGACGCGGCGGGCACGGATCTTGCCGCGGTCGGAGATGAACTTCCGCAGCAGCGTCGTGTCCTTGTAGTCGACGTAGGTCGCCTTGTCCTTGCAGAACTGGCAGACCTTCTTCTTGACCTTGCGAATGGGGGGCTTGACCACTGGTTTCTCCAGGTACGACGGGTCTGAGGATTAAAAGGGCGGTTCGTCGGACGACGCCGGCGGGGTGGACCACGGGTCGCTGGACCCGCCGCCGCCACCGGAGCCACCGGAGCCGCCGAAGCCACCACCGCCGCCGCCGCCGAACCCGCCGCCGCCACCCTCACCGCGGTTGGCCTTGGTGACCTTCGCGGTGGCGTAGCGCAGGGACGGGCCGATCTCGTCGACCTCGAGCTCGACGACGGTGCGCTTCTCGCCTTCCTTCGTCTCGAACGACCGCTGCTTCAGCCGGCCGGAGACGACGACCCGCGAACCGCGGGTGAGCGACTCGGCGACGTTCTCGGCCGCCTGCCGCCACACGTTGCAGCGCAGGAAGAGCGCCTCGCCGTCCTTCCACTCCGAGGACTGCCGGTCGAACGTCCGCGGGGTGGAGGCGACGGTGAAGTTCGCGACGGCCGCACCGGAGGGCGTGAACCGGAGCTCGGGGTCCGACGTGAGGTTGCCGATGACGGTGATGACCGTCTCGCCAGCCATGGTCAGTGGGCCTCGGGGCGCATCAACTTCGTGCGCAGCACCGACTCGTTGAGGTTCAGCTGCCGGTCGAGTTCGGCGACGGCCGAGGGCTCGGCGTTGATGTCGATGACGGCGTAGATGCCCTCGGGACGCTTGTTGATCTCGTAGGCGAGCCGGCGACGGCCCCAGATGTCGACCTTGCCGATCGTGCCGCCACGGGTGGTGACGACGGACAGGAACCGGTCGAGGCTGGGAGCGATGGTCCGCTCTTCGAGCTCAGGGTCGAGGATGACCATCAGTTCGTAGTTGCGCATGGAGAAACCCCACCTCCTCTGGTCTCAGCGGCTGCAGCACATCTGCAGCAGGAGGGTCGTACATGCGTGTATGGCACGCGTCCGCCTCGGCAGGTACCGGCTCGGGACGCGCACCGACCAGGCTACCAGCGCGGCAACTAGTGTCGCCGGGGTGGCAGACCAGCTGATCGGGGTCCACGTCGGACCTGGCCTGACCGACGACAACGAGCTCCTGGACGGCGGGCCCCTCGCCCGGGCCGCGGAGATGGACGCCGACGCCGTCCAGGTGTTCCTGGCCGACCCGCAGGGCTGGCAGGCGCCCACGCCGCGGCCGGACACCGAGGCCCTGCTCGCCGGGGACGTCGCCGTCTTCGTGCACGCCCCCTACGTGCTCAACGTCGCCTCCACCAACAACCGGATCCGCATCCCCAGCCGCAAGCTGCTCGGCCAGCACGCCGCCGCCTCGGTGGCCGTCGGCGCCCGCGGGATGATCGTGCACGGCGGGCACGTGCTGGCCAAGGACGATCCCGCGGCCGGGGTCGACAACTGGCGCAAGACCTTCGCCCGGCAGGCCGAGGTGGGCGGCTTCGGGCTGCCGGTGCTGATCGAGAACACCGCCGGCGGGGACAACGCGATGGCCCGCGAGCTGGGCGCGCTGGACCGGCTCTGGGAGGCCGTCGGTGAGTTCGGCGCCGGCTTCGTGCTGGACACCTGCCACGCCTGGGCGGCCGGCTGGGACCTGACCCGGGTGGTGGACGACGTCCGGGCCGTCACCGGGCGGATCGACCTGGTGCACCTCAACAACAGCCGCGACCCGGCCGGCTCCGGCCGCGACCGGCACGCCCCGCTCGCCGAGGGCGAGATCCCGCTGGAGCTCCTCCTCGAGGTCGCCCGCGCCGCCGGCGCCCCGATCGTGCTGGAGACCCCCGGCGACGCGGCGGGCCATGCCGCAGAGATCGAACTCCTGCGGCGAGAGCTCGGGTAGGCGACGGGTCGAGCTGACCAGGGACGGCAGGAGCCGGGGTGACGCCGGTACGGGGGCCGGAGGCTCCCTGCCGGCGGCACGGTCAGCGGCTCAGCTTCGCCGGGGACGGTAACTGGCCGCGGTGCGATCCGGAGGATCGCGATGTGATCAGCCGGAGGCCTCGCAAGACGACTCGGTCAGGCGACCTGTCCAGGGGGCCTCCGGCCGGGTCGTCCGTGCCGGGCCAGCTGCGCCGCACGCGGTCGAGGTCGGGGTGCCAGACGTCGCGCACGACCAGGGCCATCAGGACGACGACGGCGACGTCCCGCAGCGTGACGGCGAGGAGGAACCACTGCACGTCCACGCCGCGGTTGTCGGTGCCCAGGTACCAGAGCATCCGGGGCACCCAGAGCAGCGCCTCGGCGGCCTGCCAGAGCAGCAGCGACCGCCAGCCGGGCCGGGCCAGCACCGCCAGGGGGAGCAGCCACAGCGAGTACTGCGGGCTCCACACCTTGTTCACCAGCAGGAAGCCGGCGACCAGCAGGAACGCCAGCTGCGCGACCCGCGGCCGCAGCGGGGCGGCCAGCGCCAGCCAGCCGACCCCGGCGGCGAGCCCGGCCAGCAGCACGGCCACCACCGCGTTCAGCACGCTCGGCGACTCACCGGCCGTCAGCGCCCCGTCGAGGATGCGGTTGCCGGTCACGTGCAGGGCGATGTTCCACAGCGTGTCCGGATCGGCCGGCCGGCTGCCGTTGAGCGCGAAGAAGCGTCCCCAGTTGTCCGGTGCGAGCACCGCGACCGGCAGGTTCACCGCCAGCCAGGCGCCGGCCGCGGCGAGCGCGGCGCGCAGCCATGACCCGAGCCGGCCGGCCCGCAGGCACAGCACGAACAGCACCCCCAGGAGCAGCACCGGGTAGAGCTTCGCCGCCGTCCCGAGCCCGATCAGCAGGCCGGCCAGGACGGGGTGCCGGCGCGCCCAGGCCCACATGCCCAGGGTGGCGAGGGCGACGGCGAACAGGTCCCAGTTGGTGAACGCGTGCACGAACAGCAACGGGGAGAGCCCCACCATCGCCGCGTCCCACGGCCGCCGGCCGGCCAGGCCGACGACGGCCCGGATGACCAGCAGCGCGCACAGCGAGAGCAGCAGGGCGGTGGCGACGTAGTAGCTCTGCACCGGCACCACCGCCGGCAGCGGCCCGGCTTCGGCGGCGAACCGGTCGTAGCCCCGGGCCAGGACGGCGGCCACCTGCATGAAGCCGCCGGTCAGCACCGGGTACTCCACCTGGGAGTCCAGGTAGGGCACCTGCCCGGTGCCCAGACCGTGCAGACCGAACAGCGGCACCGAGTCGGAGTAGCAGAAGTGGGTGTACTGCTTCGAGCCGGTCCAGTTGCCGTCGGCGCAGGGCGCCTGCTTGGCCCAGGCCAGCCCCAGGACGGCGACGGTGAACAGCAGGCACACCCGCAGCGGGGTCCAGAACAGCGCCCGGCCGATGACCGCGTGCCGGCCCCACGGCCCGCCGACGAGCTCGGCGGCCTGGGCGACGACCGGGTCGGTCCAGGTGGGCACCACCCGGTCCGGCCGGGCCGGCGTCGTCTCCACGCGCCGAGTCCCCCTGCCCTTCCGGATCAGCCAGTGGGCCCGGGCCGCTGCTGCTGGCCCTGCTGCCCGCCCTGCTGCTCCCCCTGCTGCTGGCCCTGCTCCTGCTCCAGCCGACGCCGCTCGAGCTCCGCCTCGAGCTCCTCCTGCAGCTGCTCCTGCTGCTCCTGCTCCTCCTCCTGCTGCTCCTCCTCCAGCTGCTCCTGCCGTTCCGCCGCCCGGCGCTCGGCCTGCTCCTGCGCCCGCTGCCGCTCGCGCTCGGACTGCTGGGGCTGGCTGGGAGCCGCCTCCGACGGGGGAGCGACCGGCTCCGGGGCCGGCTCGGGCACGCCCTCACCGGTGTCGCCCTTGATGATCGCCTTACTGGGGAGCGGCTCCTCCGGCGTGCCGGCCAGCGCCGCGTCCATGTACTCCTGCCAGATCGCCCCGGGCAGGCCCGAGCCGTAGATGATCGAGCCGGTGGAGGTCTCGATCGGCAGCCGCGCGTCCGTGCCCATCCAGACCGCGGTGGACAGCGACGGGGTGTACCCGACCATCCAGGCGTCGGAGTTGTCGCTGCGGTTGAGGCCCTGCGTACCGGTCTTGGCGGCCACCGGGCGGTTGCCGTCCAGCGCCCGCTTGGAGTAGCCGGCGACCTCCCGCATCGCGACGGTGACGTCGTTGGCGACGTCGGCCGGGATCGCCTGCTCCCCGGGGTCGCCGGTCTTCTCCACCAGCACCGTGCCGGCGCTGTCGACGACCCGGGCGACGAAGTACGGATCGCGCTCGATGCCCCCGGCGGCGAACGTGGCGAAGCCGTGCGCCTGGTCGATCGGCCGGAGCTCGTACTCGCCGATGCCGATGGCGCCACCGGTGAACCCGTCCCGGCTGAGCACCGGCTTGCCGTCGATCTCGGCGCCGGGCGCGTCCCACTGGCCGGGGAGGTCCATGGCGGCGATGGCGGTCTCCCGCACGTTCTCCGCCCTCACCTCGTACGCCAGCCCGTAGTACGTGGTGTTGAGCGAACGGGTCATGGCCTCGGTGAGCGTGCACGCAGCGCACTGCGCGTTGCTGGCGTTGGTGACCGGCTGGCCGGGACGGTCGGGGAACTCCTGGGGCGACGTGCCGTCCCGCCGGGCGGTCACGCTGATGCCCTGCTCCAGCGCGGCGGCCAGGGCGTAGGGCTTCATCGACGAGCCGGGCTGGCGGTAGGCGTCGGAGGCGTAGTCGAAGCCCGAGCCCGAGGCGCCGCCGTAGTAGGCGACGACCGCGCCGGTGCGCGGGTCGATGGAGACCAGTGCCTGCCGCAGGACGTCGACCGGCTCGCCCTCCATCACCGTGTTCACCGCGTCGACCGCGGCGTCCTGGTGGGCCTTGCTCACCGTCGTGGTGATCCGCAGACCGCCGGCGTCGATGTCCTCGGGGTCGTAGCCGTGGTCGGCCACCAGCTCCTGCCGGACCTGGTCCACGATCAGGCCCGCGGGGCCGTCCGGCGTACCCAGGTCGCTGGTGCCCTTGGGCAGCACCGCGGGGTACACCGCCGCGGCGCGCGCGTCGGCGGCCATCCACCCCTGCTCGACCATCGCGTCGAGCACCAGGCCCCAGCGCTCCTGCGCGCCCTCGGGGTCGGTCTCCGGGTCGTTGCCGCTGGGGCTGCGCACCAGCACGGCCAGGACGGCGCCCTGCTCGGCGGTCAGCTGCGCGGCCGGGATGCCGAAGTAGGTGTTCGCGGCGGCCTCGATGCCGTAGGCGCCGCGACCGAAGTAGATGGTGTTCAGGTAGTTCTCCAGGATCTCGTCCTTGGAGTACTGGTTGTCCAGCTTGACGGCGAGGAAGAGCTCCTTGAACTTGCGGCTGAACGTCTGGTCGGAGTTCAGGAACGCGTTCTTGACGTACTGCTGGGTGATCGTCGACCCACCCTGCGTGGAGCCGCCGGTCACGTTGTTCCAGGCCGCCCGGGCGATGCCGGTGAAGGAGATGCCCGGGTCGGAGTAGAAGTTCCGGTTCTCCGCGGCCAGGATCGCGTTGCGCGCCGGCTCGGAGACCTGGTCGAGCGGCACGTTGGTGCGGTTGCCGTCGTCGGCGGCCAGCCGGGCCATCTCGGTGACGCCGTCGGCGTAGTAGACGACGGTCGTCTGGTCGTTCTGGATGGAGTCCGGCGTCGGTACCTCGGTGGAGGCGTAGACGACGCCGACGAAGACGCCGAGCAGCACCAGCCCGCCCAGTACGAGGCCGGTCAGCCAGCCGAGCACCTTCCGCCTCTTCTGCTGCGCGGTGCGCTTGCGCTTCTTGCCGCCACCGCCGGACGCTCCGCGGGCCGGCGGGCGACCGCCGGGCGGGCGACCGCCCCCACCGCCGCCGGAGCGGCCACCGGCGCCGGAGCGGGCGGGCCCACCGGGGCGGGCGGGCCCGCCGGAGCGGGACGCACCGCCGGAGCGGGACGCACCGCCGGACCGTCCGGCGGCGGCGCCCCGGGCGGGGGTGCCACTGCGTGGCGCGGTGGTCCGGGCCGGTGGACGACGGGCGGAACCGCCGCGGGGACCGACCGGGGAGGTCTCGTCGTGGGGAGGCACGCGGGGGCCCCTTCCTCGAGTCGTGGGTGAGCGCGGCGGCGCAGGTGCACCCAGGGTGACGTCTTCAGCTGTGAGCGGGCTGCACGTGCCGCTCCGGACCGGGCATCGGCAGGGTCCGGGGCCCCAGGCCCCGGACGGGCAGCGACTACTCGGTCGCCGCCCGGCGGCGGTTCCTGCGTGGAGCACGGCCCGGGACGGGTTCGTTGCCCAGAACGCAGGAGGTGACGAGGTGATTCCAGCCGCAGCCGCGGCACACCTCGACGGTGTAGACGGAGAACTCGTCCTGGACGGCGTCCATCCGGGCCAGCTCCGGACCGGTCTTGGCCTGGCCCGACACCGGCCCGAGACCGTCGCCGTACACGTAGCTGACCTGGGTCAGCCGCTCGCGGCGGCAGACCGGGCAGGATCGGTCGGTCGGCTCACCGTGGTACTTCGCCGCCCGGGTCAGGTACGGGCTGGCGTCGCACACCTCGAACAGACCGGTTCGCCCGGAGTGCACGTCGGCCAGGACGGCGCGCCGCTGCAGCGCGTAGTCCACCACCGAGCGTCGTCCGGGCACGGCGCCAATGTACGCAAGAAGCGGCCCCCTGACCCCCCTCCTGGGGCTCGACGCGGGCGTTGTGGCTGGTGGGACGAGAGCGCGGTTCCGATGCCCGGCCCCGTCCAGCGGCTCCCGTCGAGCCGGCGAGGCGAGTGGGGACGGGGTCCTTCATGTATCGTCTCGATACATCGAATCGGCGGAGAAGCGGGGTGGCGCGTGCTCGAGTTCGCCATCCTCGGCCTGCTGCACCAGTCGCCGATGCACGGCTACGAGCTGCGCAAGCAGCTGTTCGCCGTCCTCGGTGGGTTGCGCAGCATCTCCTACGGCTCCCTGTACCCGGCGCTGAAGCGGATGCACGCCGCCGGGCTCATCGCCACCGACGAGCCCGACCCGCGCGCACCGCTGCCGGCCGACGCCCCGGCGCTGACCGGCCGGCGCGGCAAGGTGGTCTACACGATCACCGCGGAGGGCAAGGAGCGCTTCCACGAACTGGTCAGCCAGACCGGCCCGGAGGCCTACGACGACGAGGGCCGCTTCGGCGTCCACCTGGCCTTCTTCCGCCACACGGCGTCGGACGTGCGACTGCGCATCCTCGAGGGGCGCCGGCGCACGGTCGAGCAGCAGCGGGACGGCCTGCGGGTCTCCCTCAGCCGCACCCGCGAGCGGCTGGACCGCTACACCCTCGAGCTGCAGCGGCACGGGCTGGACTCGGTGGACCGCGAGGTCCGCTGGCTGTCCGAGCTCATCGACCGGGAGCGGGCGGACGGCGAGCAGGCCGACCGGGACGGCACCGTCCCGGAGGAGAACACATGAGCACACAACGGCAGGGCCCGGACGGGCCCGTTGCAGGAGGAGGATCCATGGGATCGGTCAAGGTCGCCGTCGTCGGCGTCGGGAACTGCGCAGCCTCGCTGGTCCAGGGGGTGCACTACTACCGGGACGCCGACGAGACGCAGTCGGTGCCCGGGCTCATGCACGTGCGGTTCGGCGAGTACCACGTGTCCGACATCCAGTTCGTCGCCGCGTTCGACGTCGACGCCAAGAAGGTCGGCCGTGACCTCTCCGAGGCCATCGTCGCCAGCGAGAACAACACCATCTCGATCACCGACGTCCCGCCGCTCGGCGTGACCGTCCAGCGCGGCACCACCCTCGACGGCCTGGGCAGGTACTACCGGGAGACGATCGAGGAATCCGACGACGAGCCGGTCGACGTCGTCGCCGCGCTGCGCGAGTCCGGCGCCGACGTCCTGGTCTGCTACCTGCCCGTCGGCTCGCAGCAGGCGGCGGAGTTCTACGCCCAGTGCGCGATCGACGCGCAGGTGGCCTTCGTCAACGCGCTGCCGGTGTTCATCGCCGGCACGCCCGCCTGGGCGCAGAAGTTCACCGACGCCGGCGTCCCGATCGTCGGTGACGACATCAAGAGCCAGGTCGGCGCCACCATCACCCACCGGGTGCTGGCCAAGCTGTTCGAGGACCGCGGCGTGCAGCTCGACCGCACGATGCAGCTCAACGTCGGCGGCAACATGGACTTCAAGAACATGCTCGAGCGGGAGCGCCTGGAGTCCAAGAAGATCTCCAAGACCCAGTCGGTCACCAGCCAGGTCGACCGGGACATGGGCGCCGGCAACGTGCACATCGGCCCGTCGGACCACGTGCCGTGGCTGTCGGACCGCAAGTGGGCCTACGTCCGGCTCGAGGGCCGCGCGTTCGGCGACGTGCCGTTGAGCCTGGAGTACAAGCTCGAGGTCTGGGACTCCCCGAACTCGGCCGGCATCATCATCGACGCCGTCCGCGCCGCGAAGATCGCCAAGGACCGCGGCATCGGCGGCCCGATCCTGTCGGCGTCGTCCTACTTCATGAAGAGCCCGCCGGTGCAGTACGACGACAACCAGGCGCGCGACTCCGTCGAGGCCTTCATCCGCGGCGACATCGAGCGCTAGGCCTCCCTGCAGGGTCCCGCCGCGAGCTTGCGAGGGGTGGGGGGAAGGGAGGTCCTTCCCCCCGCCCCGAGCTTGCGAGGGGCGGGGGGCAGGGAGGTCCTTCTCCTAGTGTGGGGGCATGCCGCAGCGCCGCCCCCCACTGCTCGTGCTGGCCCTGCTGGTGGTGCTGGCCCTGGTGGCCGGCTGCAGCGGCGGGACCGACGACGAGCGCGTTCCCGGCGACCCGGTCAGCGAGGCCGAGGCCGAGGTGCTGTCCGAAGTGCTCCACCGGAACTTCGAGGTCGGTGGCGCGGACTTCGTGGTCACCGCGCCCTACGCCGAGGGAGCGGTGCTCACCCTCACCGGAGAGGTCGACTTCCGTCGCGGGACGGGCCGGGCCCAGGCCGTGACCGAGTACGCCGACGGGCGCCCGGCCGAGACCCGCACCCTGTTCTTCACCGGCTCGGACATCTGGTTCGGCGACGTGCCGGGGCTGGCCGAGGAGCTGGCGGCCGCCGGCCTGCCCGAGGCGGCCTACGTCCGCCGGCCGATCGCCGCGACCGGTGCCTCGGGCACCGCATCGCTCATCGACGTGCTCGTCCAGATGGTGCCGCGGCTGTCCGCCCGCAGCGCGGACGACCCGCGCTCGTTCCCCGCGAACGGCTACACCTGGCAGGGGACGCGGTCGGTCAACGGGGAGCTGGGCTCGGTGTTCCGCAGCGGCGACGGGGCGACGATCACCGTCGGGGCCGAGGACCGGCTGCTGCTGCAGTACGTCACGCGGCTGGCCGACCAGGAGTTCGACGTGACCATCACGCTCACCGACCACGGGGAGCGGGAGATCGGGCCGCCGGCCGACGAGGAGACCCTCGACGCCACCGCGCACCCGGAGGTCGCCGCGGCGGTCGGGGTGTGAGGGGCTGAACAGCAGAGCACCCGCTGAACAGCAGAGCACGAGGGGGGCGGCCTCTTCCCCAGGTCGCCCCCCTCGTGCAGCTCCGTTCCTACCAGATGTCCGGCCGACACGCCCAGTGCCGCCGCCCCACGGACCCCAGGCGCACCAGGAGCGGGAATGTCAGTTGGCGGTCGGGTCGGCCGGTGCGGTGGAGAGCACGGCGAGCCGGCCGCGCTGACGGCGCAGCACCGACCGCCACAGCTCGGGGCCGGACGACCCGGCGAGCACGTCGGCCGGAGCGCCGGCCACGCACGCCCAGGCGCCCTCGGCGATCTCCGCGGCCAGCTGGCCGTCGGACCAGCCGGCGTACCCGGCGAACACCCGCAGCCCGGTGATGTCACCCGCCAGGTCGTCGGGGTCGACGTCCAGGTCGACCAGGTGCACCTCACCGGCGACCTGGCGCAGCCCGGTGTCCGGGGAGGCCGGACCGCGGGCGGCCGTGGTGGCCAGGCAGAGGGCGGTGTCGGTCTCGCAGGGGCCACCGACGTGGAAGACGCCCGGCTCGACGGCCAGTTCGGCCCAGCCCGGCAGGACGTCCCGGATGCGGACCTCGCTGGGCCGGCCGAGCACCACGCCCAGGGTGCCGGTGTCGGAGTGGTCGAGCACGTAGACCACCCCGCCGACGAACGTGGGGTCGGTCAGCGCGGGCATGGCCACCAGCAGCGACCCGGGGCGGACGTCGTCCAGGCAGCCGACCGACAGCACCGGCGCCGCGTCACGACGTCGCTTGCCGGCCGCCGGTCCGGCTGCGGGACGGCGTTCGGGATCGGGTGACGACGGCACCGGGTTCATCTCCTCCAGTGTGCATCAGCACGGTCCGGTGGGGGGCTGCGCCGTCGTGCCTCCGCAACCGGACGGCGTGTCCTCCCGGCCGACTGCCGGGGTACCTACAGCGCCGTACTGTGGCTGGGATGGAGCAGGCGGTGATGGACCGGGGACCGACCACCGTCCGGCACCTCCTCCACCGCGGTGACTTCGTCCGGCTGCTGCTCACCCGGCTGAGCTCCCAGTTCGGCGACGGGGTCTTCCAGGCCGCCCTGGCCGGCACGGTCCTGTTCAACCCGCAGCAGGCCACCGACCCGATCGACGTGGCCCTGGGGTTCGCCGTCCTGCTGCTGCCCTACTCGCTGGTGGGCCCGTTCGCGGGCGTGTGGCTGGACCGCTGGAGCCGCCGCCAGATCCTGCTGGTCGCCAACCTGGTGCGCGCCGGGCTGGTCACCGTGGTGGCCGGGCTGATCCTGTCGGGGGTGCAGGGCGCCGGCTTCTACGTCGCCGGCCTGGCGGTGTTCTCGGTCAACCGGTTCGTGCTGTCGGCGCTGTCGGCCGGGCTGCCGCACACCACCGACGAGCCGTCGCTGGTGTCGGCGAACGCGCTGTCGACCACGTCCGGGGCGGTCGCCTCGGTGGTCGGCGGCGGGTCGGCGATCGTGGCGACGACGCTGCTCGGCGCCGGCAACACCGGGTACGCGGCGCTGGCGATGGCCTCCGCGCTGCCCTACCTGGTCGCCTCCGCCGTCGTCGCGGGCTTCCCGCGCGCCCACCTCGGGCCCGATCACGAGACGCTGGCGGCGACGGTGAGCGCCCGTGACGTGCTGCACGGGATGCTGGCCGGCGCCCGGCACGTGCTCGCGCACCCGCCGGCGGCCGTCGTCCTCACCGTGATGAGCGTGCACCGGCTGTTCTACGGGTTGCTCACGCTGATGACCCTGCTGCTGTACCGCAACACCTTCACCGACACCTCCGGGCCGTTCCCCGGCGGTCTGGCCGGGCTGGGGGAGGTGCTCGCGGCCGGTGCCGTCGGCACCCTGCTGGCGGCCGCGGTGACGCCGTGGGCGGTGCGGCGGATGGGCAAGGGCCGCTGGATCACGCTGATGCTCGTCGCCGGCGGGCTGGGGCAGCTGGGGCTGGGCGGGCTGTTCCGGCCGGCGGCCATCGTGGCGGCGGTCCTCGCCCTCGGCTTCGTCGCCCAGGCGGTCAAGATTTGTGTCGACACCACGCTGCAGGAAGCGGTCGAGGACGACTTCCGCGGCCGGGTCTTCTCCGTCTACGACACGCTGTTCAACGTGACCTTCGTCGTCGCCCTGCTGGTCGGCGCGGTCACGCTGCCGGCATCGGGGGTGTCCTGGACGATGCTGGTCGTCGTGGGCGCCGGCTACCTGCTCACCGCCCTGGCCTTCTGGCACCTGGGTGGAGTGGGTTCGCTGCCCGCACCCCGACGCCGGCTCGACGGATCCGCTCCGCTCAGGAGCGGGCGGCCCACCAGGTGAGGAGCTCCGCCTCCGCCTCCGCCGGCTCCAGCGGCCCGCGTTCCAGCCGCAGGTCCTTGAGGAACCGCCACGCCTCGCCGACCTCGCGGCCGGGGCCGATCCCGAGCAGCTCCATGATCCGGTTGCCGTCGAGGTCGGGGCGGATCCGGGACAGGTTCTCGGCCTCCGACAACTCCTCGATCCGCCGCTCCAGCGAGTCGTAGGTGGCCGCCAGCGCCGCCGCCCGCCGCTTGTTGCGGGTCGTGCAGTCCGAGCGCACCAGCTTGTGCAGCCGGGGGAGCAGGTCGCCGGCGTCGGTCACGTACCGGCGGACGGCGGAGTCGGTCCACTCGCCGCGGCCGTAGCCGTGGAACCGCAGGTGCAGGAAGGTCAGCCGGGAGACGTCCTCGATGACCTCCTTGGGGTAGCGCAGGGCGGCCAGCCGCTTGCGCACCAGCTTGGCGCCGACCACCTCGTGGTGGTGGAAGGAGACCCCGCCGCGTGCCTCGTGCCGCCGCGTGGCCGGCTTCCCGATGTCGTGCAGCAGGGCGGCCAGCCGCAGCACCAGGTCGGGGGACGACGAGTCCGGATCCGCCGTCTCCAGCGCGATCGCCCGGTCCAGCACGGTGAGGGAGTGGACGTAGACGTCCTTGTGCTGGTGGTGCTCGTCGATCTCCATCCGGAGGGCCGGCAGCTCGGGCAGGACGACGTCGGCCAGCCCGGTGCCGACGAACAGCTCCAACGCGGCCCGCGGTGCGGGGTTGAGCAGGGTCCGGGAGAACTCGTGCTGCACCCGCTCGGCGGTGATCCGGCCCAGCTCGGGGGCCAGCGAGGTCATCGCCTCGATGACCTCCTCGTCCGGGGTGAGCCCCAGCTGGGCCACGAAGCGCACCCCGCGCAGCATCCGCAGCGGGTCGTCGGCGAAGGAGTCGACGGCCGCCCCCGGCGTCCGCAGCCGGCCGGCCAGCAGGTCACCCAGACCGCCGAACGGGTCGGTCACCGTGCGGTCGGGCCCCAGCGACACCGCCATCGCGTTGACGGTGAAATCGCGCCGGGCCAGGTCGTCGAGCAGCGAGGTGCCCCAGGCCACCGCCGGATTGCGCGACTCCCGGTCGTAGCGGTCGGCCCGGAAGGTGGTGATCTCCAGCCGTTCACCGCGTACCTCGGCGCCGACGGTGCCGAAGGCGATACCGGTGTTCCACGTGGAACTGGCCCAGCCCCGCAGCACCTCGAGGGTCTGCTCCGGGCGGGCGTCGGTGGTGACGTCCAGGTCGCCGGGCACCTGCGGGCGGCCGGCCGCCCCGGCGGCGAGCAGTGCGTCACGCACCGATCCGCCGACCAGGTGGGCCTGGAAGCCGGCGGCGGCGAACCGGGCGCCGAGCTCGGAGAGCACCGGGGACAGGTCGACGAGCTCGCGCACCGTCGCCTGCACCGCCGGAGGGACGGCCGGGGTGGGCTGGGTCCGGGGAGGGGACGGGCGACGCGGCGGCACTGTGGACACGACGATCGAGGGTACGGCCGCCGGGCGCGCTACCCTCTGGGCATGGCTGGGACGGGCGGGCGGCGGCGCCCCGGCCGCCGGTTGCGCCGGGTCGACGAGACCTCGGCCGGAGGCCTGGTGGTCGCCGACGACGAGGTCACCGGTCCCCGCGCGGCCCTCATCGGGCGCACCGACCGTCGTGGCCGGCTGCTCTGGTCGCTGCCCAAGGGCCACATCGAGATCGGCGAGACCCCCGAGGACACCGCGGTCCGGGAGGTCGCCGAGGAGACCGGCATCATCGGCGAGGTCGTCGCGCCGCTCGGGATCATCGACTTCTGGTTCGTCGCCGACGGGCGCCGGGTGCACAAGACCGTCCACCACTTCCTGCTCCGCGCCATCGGGGGCGCCCTGTCCGACGCCGACATCGAGGTCACCGAGGTCGCCTGGGTGCCGCTGACCGAACTGGGTGGCCGGCTGGCGTACGCCGACGAGCGCGCGCTGGTCGAGCGCGCGCCGGCACTGCTGGCCGACACGGCGTGAGGGCGCGGGCCACCGGCCGCGCCGTCGGTCGCCCCGTGGCAGCTGCGGTGCTGACCGGCCTGGTGACGGTGCTGCCCGGCGCCCTCGGGACGGCGCCGGCCGCAGCCGCCCCGGCCCCGGCGGACGACGCCGACCGCCCCGTGGAGATCACCCTGGACCGGCTCGAGCCGCGCACCGTGACCCCCGGTGCGCCGATCCTGGTCGCCGGCACCCTGGTCAACGACAGCGACGACACCTTCACCGACCTGGCCGTCCGGCTGCAGCGCGGCGAGGAGATCGACAGCCGGCGGGCACTGGCCGCCGACATGGCCGACCCCGACCAGGCCACCGCCGCGACCGCGCCCTTCCTGCCGGTGCCCGGCGAGCTCGACCCCGGCGACTCGCTCTCCTTCGCCTACACGACCACCGCCGAGGAGCTCCGGCTGCCGGAGGACGGCGTCTTCCCGGCGCTGATCAACGTCAACGGCACCCGCGACGGCGGCGCGGCCGAGCGGGTCGGCGAGCTGTCCACGTACCTGGTCGCCCAGCCGCCGGCCCCGGTCAGCCGCACGACGGTCGCCTGGCTGTGGCCGGTCACCGAACGCCCGCACCGCGACGCGACGGGAGCGTTCACCGACGACGGGCTGGCCGAGGCGATCGCCCCCGACGGGCGGCTGGACCGGGTGCTCGCCGTGCTCGAGGAGCTTCCGCCGGCACCGCTGCCCGGTGGCCCGGGCACGGTTCCGGTGACCCTCGCGATCAACCCGGCAACGGTGGAGGCGCTGTCGCTGATGGCCGCCGGCCCGTACCGGTTCGGGGACGACGGCCGGGCGGGCACCGGCACCGCGGACGCCGCCGAGTTCCTCGACCGGCTGCGCGCACTCGCCGCCGTCCACCCGGTCGTGGCACTGCCCTACGCCGACGTCGACGCCGACGGCCTGGTCTCGGTGGGGCTGGCGGACGTGCTCACCCGCACGCTGCCCGGCACCGAGCAGGGCACCGCCCGCCAGCCGGCCCGGTCCGGCGGCCCGGTGGCCACCGCGCCCGCCACGCCCGCCGCACCGGCCGGCACGCCCACCGGGGCAGCAGAGCCGACCGGCGACGCGGCCGCCGGGACGCCGGTACCCGGCGACGCGGCGGGCGCACCGGCCGGCGGGGACGACGGGACCGGCGCCGGCGCGGCACTGCTCCGCGAGGTCCTCGGCGTCGAGCCGGTCACCGACCTGGCCTGGCCGGCCGGCGGTGCGGCCCGCCTGGACACCCTCGAGGTCCTGCAGGCCGGTGGGGTCACCGAGGTCGTGCTCGCCGAGTCGGCCCTCACCGACGGCGAGCGGGCCGTCGGGGACACCGCCGGGACGGTGGCCGCCGCCCGCACGACCGTTCCGGCCCCGGGCGGGGAGCTGTCGGTGCTCGTCGCCGACGGTGCGCTCGCCGAAGTCGTCGCCGCGGCCGGTGCCGACCCGGACGGCGCCCGGCTGGCCGAGCAGCGGTACCTGGCCGAGCTGGGGGTCCTGACCGACCAGCTGGCCGACGAGGAGCCCGCGGCGGTGCAGACGGTCCTCGTCGTCCCACCCCGGCTCGTCGACGCCGACCCGGAGTGGGCCAGCGCCATGATCGGCGACACGGTCACCGAGCCCTGGCTCGCCGCGACCTCGGTGGGCGGCCTGGCCACCGGCCCCTCCACCGACGCCGGTGAGCTGGTGGCGGCCGACCGCGACGCGGTGGTGGGCAGCCCGCTGCCGGCGGCCGGGCTGGCCGAGATAGCGGAGACCGCCGCCGTGCGCGACGACTTCGCCGCTGCCGTGGCCGGGGACCCGGCCACCGTGCTGGCCGGCTACGACGCCGCACTGGCCCGGGCCGGCTCCGCAGCCTGGCGCATCGACCCGGCCGGCTTCGCCGACGCGGTCGCCGACCTGAGTGACACCATCGCCGACCTGCGCGACCGGGTGACGTTGCTGGCCCCGGCGGACGGCACGTACAGCCTGGCCTCCAACGACGCGCCGCTGGTGCTCACCGTGCAGAACGACCTGCCCTTCGCCGTCGACGTGCGGCTGGACCTCAGCGCCCGGGCGAACGTCGGGCTGTCCACCGAGGACGTCGGCATCACCCGCCTGGAGCCCCGGTCGCGCACCACCATCCAGGTACCGACGGAGGTGCGGCAGTCCGGCGGGTTCACCGTCACCGCGGCGCTCACCACCCCGGCCGGCGGCCCGCTGGGCGAGCCGGTCCAGCTGCAGGTGAAGAGCACCGCCTACGGAACCGTGACGCTGGCGATCACCCTCGGCGCCGGCGTCCTGCTCGGCCTGCTGTTCCTCCGCCGGCTGGTGCGTTTCCTGCTGCGCCGCCGCCGTCCCGCGGTGGAGCGGGCCGAGCCCGCCGCGGTGCCCCCGGTGCGGAGCCCGGTGTGACCTCCGGCCCCTGGGCCGGCTCCGCGGAGCACCGAGGGGCCGGGGACGGGGACGGCGACGGCAGCCCTCCGGACGACGCCGCACCGCCGCCCCCCGAGCGTCCGCGCCGCGCACCGCTGCCGCCGCCGCCCTACCGTTCCGCCAACCGGCCCGCCGCACCCCCGCCCGGGCAGCCGGCGGCTCGTCCGGCCGAGCCGGGCGCGCGGACGTGGCCTCCGGCGCCGCCACCCCCGGTGCGGCGGGGTCCTGCGCCTGCCCCGCCGACGCCGCCGCTGACCCCCGCGCCGTCGGTCCCGCCGGCTCCACCGCTGCTGTCGCCCCGCCCGCGGCCGGGCCTGCCCCCGGTGCCGCCGCCGAACCCGGCCCGCCGGCGGTTCGTGCCGGGGCCGGACGACACCCAGCTGATCCCGACGCTGCCCCCGGTCCCCGACCACGGTCCCGAGACCGAGGAGGAGGTCGAACAGCGGGAGGGTGCCCCCGGCGGCAGCCGCGGCATCCTGCGGGCCGCCGGCACGATGGCGGTCGCCACCCTGGTCAGCCGGCTCACCGGTTTCCTGCGCACGGTCGTGCTCACCGCGGTGCTGGGGCTCGGGCTGGTCGGCGACGCCTACACCGTGGCCAACACCCTGCCCAACCTCGTCTACGAGCTGCTGCTGGGCGGCGTGCTCACCTCGGTCGTCGTCCCGCTGCTGGTGAGCGCCCAGGAGAAGGATGCCGACGGCGGGGTCCGCTACGCCCAGCGGCTGCTCACCCTGGCCGTCGTCGGGCTCACCGGTCTCACCGCGCTGGCGGTGCTGGCCGCGCCGACGCTGACCGCGCTGATGGGCATCGACGGCGACCCCGGCCAGGTCGCGCTGGCCAACTGGCTGGCCCGGATCCTGCTCGTCGAGATCGTCTTCTACGGCGTGGGCGCGCTGGCCGCCGCCGTGCTCAACTCCCGCGGGGTCTTCGGTGCACCGGCCTGGGCACCGGTGCTCAACAACGTGGTCGTGATCGTCACCGGCGGGTTGTTCGTGCTGGCCGGCGGCCCCGGTGAGCTGACCCCGATGACGATCACCGCGACCCAGGTCTGGCTGCTGGGCATCGGCACGACCCTCGGCATCGCCGTCCAGGCGCTGGTGCTGCTGCCGCTGCTGCCCCGGCACGGCGTGCCGCTGCGGCCCAGCTGGGGCCTCCGCGGCACCGGGCTGCGCGAGGCCGGCACGCTCGGGCTCTGGGTGGTGGGCTACGTGCTCGTCAGCCAGGTGGGCGTCGTCGTCACCAGCCGGGTGGCCAACCGGGCGGCCGACGAGGGCGGCCTCGGCCCGTTCGCATTGGCCAACGCCAGCCTGCTGTTCCAGATGCCCTACGGGATCATCGGTGTGGCCCTGCTGACCGCGCTGCTGCCCCGGATGAGCCGGGCCGCGGCCCGGCGCGACGTCGACGGCGTGATCGCCGACCTGTCCCTGGGCACCCGGCTGTCGGCCCTGGGGCTGCTGCCGGTCACCGCAGTGCTCGTCGTGCTCGGCCCCGCGCTGGCCACGGTGGCCTTCGCCCGCGGCAACACCGGCGTCGAGGAGGCCCGCAGCGTCGGCGTCGCGCTCGCCATCGGCGCGGTCGGACTGCTGCCGATGGCGGTCACCCTGCTGCAGCTGCGGGTCTTCTACGCGATGAAGGACGCCCGCACGCCGACGCTGATCCAGCTGGTCATGGTGGCCGTCCGGGTGCCCCTGGTCCTGCTGGTGCCGGTCGTCGTGGCACCGCGGCACGTCGTTCCCGGGCTGATGCTGGTGACCAGCATCACCTTCATCGTGGGGTGGGTCGTCGGTGACGTAGCGCTGCGCCGCCGGCTGGGAACGCTGCGCGGCCGTCGGGTGCTGGGCAGCCTGCTGCGGCTCTCCGCGGTGACGCTGGCCGCCGGGCTGGCCGGCTGGGCCGCCGTCGCGGCGCTCGACGGGGTGCTGGGACGCTCGGTACCGGGCTCGCTCGTAACCCTTCTCGTCGGTACCGTGGTCATCGGCGTCGCGGTGGTCGCGGGAGCCGTGGTGGCGAGGGTCCCGGAGGTCACCGGGGCGCTCACCGGGGTCCGAGCCCGGCTCGGACGCAACTGAATGGGCAGGGGGTCGGCAGCGTCCGTGACGTCGACGACCACCGGCCTGCCCGACCGGTACCGCCCTCTCGACCAGGCCGCGCCGGACGAGCAGACCGCCACCGGCGTGATCCGCTCGTGGCGGGCCCGCGACCGCGTGCTCAACCGGGACGTCGCGCTGCGCGTGCACACCCCCGGTGGTCCCGCCGCCCGTGAGTGGATCACCCGGGCCCTGACCGCCGGCGGGCTGGCCACCCCCGCCCTGGCGATGGTCTACGACGCCGCCGAGGGCACCGGTGGCGACGGCGCCGGCGGCGCGGCCTACGTCGTCAACGAGTGGCTCGAGGGCAGCACGCTGCGCGAGTGGCTGGCCGCCGAGGGGCCGCTGCCCGAGCGCGAGGCCCGGGCGCTGGTCCGCCGGCTGGCCGAGGGCGTCGCCGAGGCACACCGGGTGGGCCTGGCCGTCGGCGGGCTCACCCCCGACCACGTCGTGCTGCGTCCCGGTGGCCTGGCCGGGCTGCTGTCCGTCCCCGCCGCCACCGGCACCGTCACCGGCGACATCGCCGCGCTCGGCGCGCTGCTGGAGCTCGCCCTCACCGGGCACACCGGCACCGACGGCACCGCGCCGGCGATCACGTCACCCGACCTGGCCGCGCTCGTGCGCCGGGCCCGCTCCACCGACCCGGCGAACCGGCTGTCCAGTGCCGCCACGATGGTCACCCTGCTGGCCGTCGAGCGCCCGCGCACCGGGCCGCAGGAGCTGGCCCGTCCCGACGCCCTCGACGACAGCGGCTGGCTGCGCCGGCTGCGCGACCGGCGCGACCTCGCCGACGCCGCGGATGCCGGCGCCCACCGGTCCGACGACGGGGACGGCCGGCCGCTGCGCGCCGGCCGCGGGCTCCCGCCGGTCCCGGCCGGCGCCGGCCGGGACGGCGCGAGCCGCTGGGCGGCCGAGGAGGAGGACGAGGAGCTGGACTGGGAGTCCACCTTCGACGCCGAGGCCGAGCCCGACGACGACCCGTACCGCACGCCGGCCGACGAGCCGGGCACCGAGCGGTCGGCCCGCCGCCGGCTGGCCCTGATCGGGCTGCCGCTGCTGGCCCTGGCGCTGGTCGTGGCCTTCGCGATGTGGTTCGGCAAGAACGTTCTCGACGTGGCCGCCTCGGTCGACGAGCCGATCGGCTCCACCCCCTCCGCCGGGGCACCGGCCGGCGCCCCGGCGGAACCGCCGGCCGAGCAGCCGCCGGCGACCACACCGGCGCAGATCACCGGGGCCACCGTGTTCGATCCGTTCGGCGACGGCGAGCCGGAGAACGACGACGAGGTGCCCCTGTCCTACGACGGCGACCCGGCCACCACCTGGTCGACGCTGAACTACCGGGGGTCCCCCGACTTCGGCAACCTCAAGCCCGGCGTCGGCGTCCGCTACGACCTCGGCTCGCCGCAGGAACTGGCCGGGGTCGCCCTGACCACGACCACCCCCGGCGCCACGGTCGAGGTGCGCACCGGCGCGGCCGCCGGCGGCGAGCTCGACGACTTCCCGGTCGCCGCCGCCGGCACGCTGGCGGGCACCGACGAGCTGGCTTTCGAGGAGCCGGTGACCGCCCGGTACGTGCTGGTCTGGGTGACCGGGCTGGTCCCCGCCGACGAGGGCTTCAGCGCCACCATCGCCGAGGTCGCCCCGCTCACCGCCGGCTAGGGGAACCGCCGGGGAATGACCGCCCTACCCTGTCCGTTGTGCCGCCTGTGACGACGAACCAGCCCGTTCCCGGTCCCGCGACGTGGCCGGAGGACCCACCGGCCATCCCGCCGGCCGAGCACGACGGGGTCCGTGACCTGGTCATCATCGGCTCGGGGCCGGCCGGGTACACCGCCGCCACCTACGCCGCCCGCGCGAACCTGCACCCCCTGGTGTTCGAGGGTTCCCAGTTCGGCGGCGCACTGATGACGACCACCGAGGTGGAGAACTTCCCCGGCTTCCCCGAGGGCATCCAGGGCCCCCAGCTGATGATGGACATGCGTCAGCAGGCCGAGCGCTTCGGCGCCGAGCTGGTGGCCAAGGACGTCACCGAGGTCGACCTCGCCGCCACCCCCAAGATCGTGAAGATCGGCGACGAGGTCGTCCGCGCCCACGCGGTGATCGTCGCCACCGGGTCGAAGTACCGGTACCTCGGCCTGGACAACGAGGCCCGGCTGCTCGGCCACGGCGTGTCGGCCTGCGCCACCTGCGACGGCTTCTTCTTCCGCGACCAGGACATCGTCGTGGTCGGTGGCGGCGACTCCGCCATGGAGGAGGCGACCTTCCTGACCCGCTTCGCCCGGACGGTGACCGTGGTGCACCGTCGCGAGGAGCTGCGGGCCTCGAAGATCATGGTCAAGCGCGCGCAGGACAACGAGAAGATCCGCTGGGAGCTGGGCAAGCAGGTCACCGACGTGTACGGCGACAACGCCGTCTCGGCCGTCCAGCTGACCGACGTCGCCACCGGGGCGACCGAGGAACTGCCGGTCACCGGCGTGTTCGTGGCCATCGGCCACGACCCGCGGACCGAGTTGTTCGTCGGGCAGCTGAAGGTGGACGACGAGGGGTACCTGGTGGTCGACCACCCGACCACCCGGACCAACGTGGACGGCGTCTTCGCCTGTGGCGACGTCGTGGACCACATCTACCGCCAGGCGATCACCTCGGCCGGCACCGGTGCCGCCGCTGCGATCGACGCCGAGCGGTGGCTCGCCGACACCTTCGGCGAGCGCTGAGAAAGGACCCCGCTGCCCCCCGCCGCTCGCAGGCTCGCGGCGGGACCCTGCAGCGGGGCCGGACAAGCCCGACACTGTTCCATCCCACCGAAGGAGCTCCACCATGGCAGGCAACACCGTGAAGGTCACCGACGACAGCTTCGCCGCGGACGTCCTGGGCAGTGACAAGCCCGTGCTGGTCGACTTCTGGGCCGAGTGGTGCGGACCGTGCAAGATGGTCGCCCCGGTGCTCGAGGAGATCGCCGCCGAGCACGGCGACAAGCTCACCATCGCCAAGCTCAACATCGACGAGAACCCGCAGATCGCCCGTGACTACCAGGTCATGTCGATCCCGACGATGACCGTCTTCTCCGGCGGCAAGCCGGTCAAGAGCATCATCGGCGCCAAGCCCAAGGGCGCGATCCTCTCCGACCTCTCCGACTACATCTGAGGAAGGACCTGCCTGCCCCCCACCGCTCGCAAGCTCGCGGCGGGACCCTGCAGGCAGGCCGACATCAGGCCGGCCGCAGGCCCGCCCGTCCTCTGGGACGGGCGGGCCTCGTCGTCTCGGTGCCGCCCCAGTGGGCAGACGTCACCATGGGCGGGACACAATCGACCCTGACACGTCTCGACCACGTCACCTGCACGTCGCCCAGACCCCAGGAGGAGCGAGCCCCGCATGGAGATCCTGCGTCCCGGCGCCTCCGGTCCGGCAGTGGCCGAGGTGCGGGCGGTGCTGCGCGCCCTGGGCCTGCTCACCGTCGCGGACAGCGCGGACGCCGACCGGGCGCCGGACGTCTTCGACGCGGCCACCGAGCTCGCCGTCCGGCACTTCCAGCAGGTCCGCGGGCTCTCCGTCGACGGCCGGGTGGGCGAGGAGACCTACCGCGCGCTGAACGAGGCGCGCTGGTCGCTGGGTGACCGGCTGCTCCGCTACGACCCCGAGCGCCCCGCTCGGGGCGACGACGTCCGCCGGTTGCAGGAACTGCTGCTGGAGCTGGGCTACGACGCCGGCCGGGCCGACGGCATCCTGGGCGCCGACACCGAGGCGGGCCTGCGCGCCTTCCAGCGCGACTACGGGCTGAACGCCGACGGCACGTGCGGGCCGGCCACGTTGCGCGCGCTCAAGCAGCTGGGCCGCCGGGTCACCGGCGGCCGCCCACAGCTGCTCCGGCAGAGCGCCCACCTGGTCGACTCCGGGCCCCACCTGATCGGCCGGGTGGTGGTGATCGACCCCGGCCACGGCGGCGACGACACCGGGTACACGGCCGGCGAGACCACCGAGGCGGACCTGGTCTTCGACCTGGCGTCCCGGATCGAGGGCCGGCTGGCCGCGGCCGGCGCCCGGGTGTACCTGACCCGCGGCCGCACCGGCGGCCCCACCGCCACCGAACGCACCGCCTTCGCCAACGACGCGCGCGCTGACCTCTTCCTGTCCCTGCACATGGAGGCGCACGGCTCGGCGCACGCCCGCGGGGTGGCCAGCTACTACTACGGCACCGGCTCGGGGGCGAGCTCGACGGTGGGGGAGCAGTTCGCCAACCTCGCCCGCCGGGAGGTCATCGCCCGCACCGGCATGCTCGACTGCGGCTCACACGCCAAGACCTGGGACATCCTGCGCATGACGCGGGCCCCTTCCGTCCGGGTCGACTGCGGGTACCTCTCCCACCCCGTCGACCGGCTGCTGCTGCTGGACGCCCGGCTGCGCAGCACCATCGCGCAGGCCATGGTGGCCTCGGTGCAGCGGCTCTTCCTGCCCGCCGAGGCGGATCCGCCCACCGGCACGTTCCTGCTGCCCGCCGGCAACTAGACTTCGACGGGTGACCCCTCCTGCGCCCGACCCGACGGTCGGTTCCGGTCAGGCCGGGGCGCACTCCGTCGGTGCGTCCCCGCACGTCCATCCCCGCCACCCGCGGCTGGACCCGCTGGCAGACCGCTATGCAGCACGCACCCACGGGATGAAGAGCTCGGAGATCCGGGCGCTGTTCTCCGTGGTGAGCCGGCCGGAGGTCGTCTCACTGGCCGGCGGCATGCCTGCGGTCACGGCCCTGCCGCTGGACGCGGTCGGCTCGATGATCGGCGACCTGGTCTCCGGGATGGGCGCCCAGACCCTGCAGTACGGCTCCGGGCAGGGTGATCCACGCCTGCGCGAACGGATCTGCGACGTGATGGCCCTGGAGGGCATCACCGACGCCTCACCCAGCGAGGTCGTCGTCACCGTCGGCTCCCAGCAGGGGCTGGACCTGGTCACCCGGGTCTTCATCGACCCCGGCGACGTCATCCTCGCCGAGGCGCCTTCCTACGTCGGCGCCCTGGGCGTCTTCCAGGCGGCGCAGGCGCGGGTGCGCCACGTTGCGATGGACGACGACGGGCTCATCCCGGAGGCGCTGGAGGAGGCGCTCCAGGCCTGCCGGGCCGCCGGGGACCGGGTGAAGTTCCTCTACACGGTGCCCAACTTCCACAACCCGGCCGGCGTCACGCTCACCGAGCCGCGCCGCGAGGCGATCATCGCGCTGGCCGAGCAGTACGACCTGCTGATCATCGAGGACAACCCCTACGGCCTCCTCGGCTTCGAGCACGAGCCGATCCGCGCGCTGCGCGCCCGCAACGACGACCGGGTGATCTACCTGGGCTCGTTCTCCAAGACGTTCTCCCCGGGGCTGCGGGTGGGCTGGGTGCTCGCTCCGCTCGCCGTCCGGGAGAAGCTGGTCCTGGCCACCGAGGCGCAGGTGCTGTGCCCGCCGTCCCTGACCCAGTACGCGGTCGCCCGCTACCTGGACACCCAGCCGTGGCGCGAGCAGATCAAGATCTTCACCGAGCTCTACCGCGAGCGGCGGGATGCCACGCTCGATTCCCTGCAGGCGCTGATGCCGGCCGGGACGACGTGGACCCGCCCGGACGGCGGCTTCTACGTGTGGCTGAAGCTGCCGCACGGTCTCGACGCCAAGCTGATGCAGCCCCGCGCGGTGGCCGCGCACGTGGCCTACGTGCCCGGGATCGGTTTCTACGCCGACGGCCAGGGGCGGGAGTACATGCGGCTGTCCTACTGCTACCCCGAGCCGGACCGGATCCGTGAGGGCGTGCGCCGGCTGGCCCGGGTCGTCGAGGCCGAGCTCGAGCTGCACGAGACGTTCGACGCGGTCGACACCGGGACCTTCACCGCGGTCCGGCCGTCCGGTGCCGGCCCGTCGATCATCGGGCCCGCCAACAGCGACCGAAGCGGAGACCAGGCATGAGCGAGCCGGCCCCCACCGCCGTCGACACCGCCGCCCGGCCAGCGCACCCGCTCCGGGCCCTGGTGCTCGCCGGCGGGCTGACCTTCGAGCGGGAGGTGAGCCTGTCCTCCGGCGGCCAGGTGATGGAGGCGCTGCATCGCGCCCGAGTCGACGCCGAGCTGCACGACGCGGACGCCGAGCTGCTGCCCGGCCTGTCGGCCCACCCGGCCGACGCGGTGTTCATCGCCCTGCACGGCGCCACCGGCGAGGACGGCGCGCTCCGCGCGGTCCTCGACCTGGCCGGCGTTCCCTACGTCGGCTCCCCCGCCGCCGCCTGCCGGCTGGCCTGGGACAAGCCGGCCGCCAAGTCGGTCGTACGCGGCGCCGGGCTGGCCACGCCCGACTGGGTGGCGCTGCCGCACAGCACCTTCCGTGAGCTCGGCGCCGGCGCCGTGCTCGACCTGATCGTGGCCCGGCTGGGGCTGCCGCTGATGGTGAAGCCGGCCTCCGGCGGCTCCGCACTGGGCGCACAGAAGGTCAGCCGGGTCGAGGACCTGCCGGCCGCGATGGTGAGCTCGTTCGCCTACGGCGACACCGTGCTGGTCGAACGGTTCATCGAGGGCGTGGAGCTCGCGCTCTCGGTGGTCGACCTGGGGGAGGGGCCGGAGGCGCTGCCCGCGGTCGAGATCGCCCCGGAGTCCGGCGTCTTCGACTACACGTCCCGCTACACCCCGGGCCTCACCGAGTACCACGCGCCGGCCCGGGTGCCCGACGACGTCGCCGCCCGGGCGGCGGAGATGGCGCTGGCGGCGCACCGCGCGCTCGGTCTGGCGGACCTGTCCCGGACGGACGCGATCGTGACCCCGGACGGCGAGGTGCACTTCCTGGAGGTGAATGTGTCGCCCGGGCTCACCGAGACCTCGATGTTCCCGATGGCCCTGGAGGCCGCCGGTTACGAGCTCGGTGACGTGCTCACCCGGCTGCTGACCCACCGGGCCGGCAGCACGCGGTAGCACCGCTAGTTCCGTCAGTGACGGAACCAGCGGTGCGGCGGGAGGATCAACCCTCGGCGGGCCCGGTGCTCCGTCCGGTGACGTCCGGGGCCATCAGGCCGATGATCCGCTGCAGGTCGTCGACCGAGCCGAACTCGACCACGATGCGACCCTTGGCCCGGCCGATCTGCACCTTCACCTTGGTCTCGAACACGTCGGACAGCCGGCCGGCGAGATCCTCCACGCCGGGGGCGCTGAGCTTGCGGTTGGTGCGGCGTGCCGCAGTGGGCGAGGCGGCGACGGCGAGGGACACCGCCTCCTCCGTGGCGCGCACCGACATGCCCTCGGCGACGATCCGGGTGGCCAGCGCCTCCTGTGCGTCCGCCTCCGGGAGGCCGAGCAGGGCTCGGGCGTGACCGGCGGACAGCACGCCCGCCGCGACCCGGGTCTGCACCTTCACCGGCAGCTTCAGCAGCCGGATCGTGTTCGTGACCTGCGACCGGCTCCGGCCGATCTTGCCGGCCAGCTCCTCGTGGGTGGCGCCGAACTCCTCCAGCAGCTGCTGATACGCCGCGGCCTCCTCCAGGGGGTTGAGCTGGACGCGGTGGATGTTCTCCAGCAGCGCGTCGCGGAGCATCGCGTCATCGGCGGTGAACCGGACGATCGCCGGCACCGTCTCCAGCTCGGCGGCCCGGGCGGCGCGCAGCCGGCGCTCGCCCATGATCAGCTCGTAGCCGCCGTCGGGGCTCTCGCGCACCACGATGGGTTGCAGCAGACCGAACTCGCGCACCGAGTGGGTGAGCTCGTCCAGGGCGTCGTCGTCGAAGACCTGCCGGGGCTGCTTGGGATTGGGGACGACGTCCCCCACCGGCACCTCGCGCAGCTGTGCGCCGGGAACGCCGAGGACCGCCTCGAGCTCCGTCGCCGCACCCGCCGCGGGCGCGGCCGCCGGCTCGTCCGGAGCCGCGACGGGGCCGGACGGCGTGGCCCGCCCGGTCCACCCCGGATCCGCCGTCGGATCCGGTCGCTCCGCCGTCCCGACGCCGCCTCCGTGCTCGGCCGCCTCGGCCGCGCGGGCCGCCGGTGTCGCCGTGGGGGCGGGGGCGCTGGTGGGGATGAGGGCTGCCAGGCCCCGGCCGAGGCCGCCGCGCTTGCTCACGAGTCCTCCTCGCTGTGGGGTTCGATCATGAGCCGTGTCTGCCGGTCAGCCGCTGGATGGCCGCCGGTTCCCCCAGGACCAGGGCGGCCACCGGGGGTGTGGCCGGTGGGGGCGCAGGGGGCGGCGGGGCAGCCGGTGGTGCCGGTGGGTCTGCTACCGGGGTCAGCTGCACCCCGCGCTCGGCCAGTTCCTTCGCCGCCTCCACGTAGCTGGTGGCGCCGCGGGACCCCGGGTCGTAGGTGAGCACCGACTGCCCGTAACCAGGGGCCTCGCTCACCCGGACGTTGCGGGGGATGACCGCGGTGAGCACCAGACCGCCGAAGTGGTTGCGCACCTCGTCGGCCACCTGGTCGGCGAGCTTGGTCCGGCCGTCGTACATGGTGAGCAGGATGGTGCTCACCGAGATGCCCGGGTTGAGGTGCGCCCGCACCAGGTCGATGTTGGAGAGCAGCTGACCGAGCCCCTCCAGCGCGTAGTACTCGCACTGGATCGGGATGAGCACCTCGTCCCCGGCCACCAGCGCGTTCAGCGTCAGCAGCCCCAGGGACGGCGGGCAGTCGATGAGCACGTAGTGCGGGCGCTCGCCGGCCGGCACGTCGGACAGGTAGGCCTCGATCGCCCGGCGGAGCCGGTGCTCGCGGGCCACCATCGACACCAGCTCGATCTCCGCGCCGGCCAGGTCGATGGTCGCCGGCACGCACCGCAGCAGCGGGCTCGCCGTGGTCGCCGCGGCGACGTCCAGCAGCGGGCTGTCCCCGACCAGGGTGTCGTAGATCGACGGAGTTCCGACGGTGTGCTCGACGCCGAGCGCCGTGCTGGTGTTCCCCTGCGGGTCGAGGTCGATGACCAGTGTCCGCAGCCCGTACATCGACAGCGCCACCCCGAGATTCACCGTCGACGTCGTCTTGCCGACGCCACCCTTCTGGTTGGCCACCGTGATCACCCGGATCCGTCCCGGGGTGGGGAAGGGATCCTGGTGGGCGGCGTGCAGCACGCGGGTGGCCCGCATCGCCTCCATGGCGATCGGGCTGTCGAACTCGGCGGGAGCCTGGTCCGCGGTCAAGCTGTTGCGCAACCGCTCACCCGGGTCGGTCATCGGTGCACCCTCCTCACCGCCGTGTTCCACGTGGAACGCACGCGCGTCCTGCTGCTGTTCCACGTGGAACGGTCCCGTTCCAGAGCGGGTGAGCGTCACCGGCCACCGCGCGTCATGACCACCACGGTAGTGGCTGCGGGCCCGAGCCCGACACCGACTGCCCGGGTGTGCACGTCTCGCATTCCAGCGGCTTCCAGTTCGGGAACCAGGTCCGGCACCTCGGCAGCCGCTCGGGCGCCGACCAGGGCGACCAACTGGACTCCCGGGCGCAGCAGTCCCCGGCACCAGCCGACGAGCCGGGGGAGCGGCGCGACCGCCCGGGCGGTGACGACGTCCACCGCCCCCACGGCGCGGACCACCGACCGCTCCTCCGCCCGGCCCCGCACCACCCGCCAGTGGCCACCGAGCGTCGTGGTCACGTCGGTGAGGAACTCCACCCGGCGGGCCATCGGCTCCACGAGGGTGAGGGTCAGGTCGGGTCGCGCCAGCGCCAGCGGGATGCCGGGGAGGCCGGCACCGCTGCCCACGTCGACCACCCGGGCGCCGGCGGGGACGGCCTCGGCCATCCCCGCGCTGTTGAGCAGGTGCCGCTCCCAGAGGCGCGGCACCTCCCGCGGCCCGATCAGGCCACGGACCACACCGTCCCCGGCCAGCATCGCTGCATACCGGCGGGCGTCGGCCAGTGCGTCCCCGAACACCCGGGCCGCGGTCGCCGGAGGTTCCGGAACTGTCTGGTCCGTATCATCGCTGACCGGGGCGTCCCCGGGCCGAGGCCCCTGCCCGGTGGTCACTGGTCGGGCAGGACCACGACGCGGCGGTTCGGCTCCTCGCCCTCCGACTCGCTGCGCACCCCGGCGGCGGCGGCGATGACATCGTGGACCACCTTCCGCTCGAAGGGGTTCATGGCGGCCAACCGCTCGGGCTGCCGGCTCTCCGCGACCCGGGTCGCGGCCTCGGTGGCCAGGGTGGTCAGGTCGGCCCGGCGCTTGGCCCGGAAGCCGCCGATGTCGAGCATCAACCGGCTGCGCACCCCGGTGGACTGGGCGACGGCGAGCCGGGTGAGTTCCTGCAGCGCCTCCAGGGTGGCGCCCTCGGGCCCGATCAGCGTCTTCAGCTGACCGCCGACCACGGCGACCGAGGCGCGGTCGCCCTCCACGTCGAGGTCGATGTCGCCGTCCACGTCCAGGATGTCGAGCAGCCGCTCGAGGTAGTCGCCGGCGACGTCGCCCTCGCGGACGAGGAGCCTGTCGGCCGACTCGTCGTCCTCGTCGTCCTCGTCCCCGTCATCGCCCTCCCCGTCGTCGCCGTCGTCCTCGTCGTCGACCGGCTCCACGACGGCGTCGGTCGACGCCTCGTCGGCATCGGGCAGCGCCGGGTCGGTGCCGTCCCCGGCGTCGGGGGCCCGGGTCAGCACGGCGTCCGAGGTGGCCTCGGCGGTGGTCACGGTATCGTTGTCGGGTGCACTCACGGTGGTTCCTCCCAGGGTCGTGCAGGCGGCCGGGCGAACCCGGTGGTCGAGGGGCCGGTGACGACCGGCCGGTGTGGCGGCGACCCGGAGGTCAGCGGCGCTTGCGCTTGCCCCGGTTGGCCGGAGCCGGCCCGGAACCGCCTCCGGAGCTCCCGCGCGGCCGGTTGGAGGCACCGGACGGGCGCCCGTTGGCGCCACCGGACGCGGTCGACCCGCTCGAGCCGGTGCCGACGGTGCCGTCCGCGGGGCCGTCCGCGGGGCCGTCCGTGGGACCGGCAGCGTCCGTGGGCGGAACCGCGCCGTCCGGGCCGACCGTGGACCCGGGGGCCACCGTGGGGGAGGTACCGGCCGGACGACCGGGCTTCGGGCGGACCGGCTTGACGCCGGGCTTGGGGGCAAGCGACTTGGGGTCGATGGCCGGCCGGTCGGCGGCGGCCTTGGCCAGCGCGCCCGGCGAGCCGGGCGGCGGCAGCTTCTTGAGGATGTAGAACTGCTGGCCGAGGGTCCACAGGTTGTTGGTGAACCAGTAGAGCAGCACGCCGATGGGGAAGAAGAACCCGGTGACGAAGAGGCTCAGCGGCATGCCGTAGAGCAGCAGCTTCTGCACCATCGCGGCCTGGCCCTCGACCGGCCCGGATCGCTTCATGATCTGCCGCTGGGTGTAGTACGTCGTGGCGCACATGACCACGATCAGCACGAAGGCGACGATCCGGATGTTGGTGTAGGAAACGCCCGCCAGGGCGAGGATCGCGTCTTCCTTGGGCCCGTCCATGTTGAAGGACGAGGAGATCGGTGCGCCGAACAGCTGCGCGGACGCCGCCTGGTCGGTGAGCGTGTCGTCCCAGCTGTAGAGGCCGTCCTTGCCCGGGGCGAGCCGGCGCAGCACGTGGAACAGCGAGAGGAACACCGGGATCTGCGGCAGGATCGGCAGGCAGCCGGCCAGCGGGTTGACCCCGCGCTCCTTCTGCAGCGCCATCATCGCCTGGCTGAAGCCCTGCTTGTCCGAGCCGTACTGCTTGCGCAGCTTCTGGATCTCCGGCTGGATCTCCTGCATCGCCCGCTGCGACTTCACCTGCTTGACGAACAGCCGGAACAGCAGCACGCGGATCGTGACCACCAGGAACACGATCGACAGCGCCCAGGTGATGCCGCTGGCCGGGTCCAGGAAGCTGGAGAACAGCGTGTGCCACTGCTTCATCACCCAGGCGATGCCGGTGTAGAGCCAGTTCAGGTTGAAGTCAAACAACGCCAGCCTCCTGCGGCGGGGTCCGGCCGGGAGCCGGCCGGGGAGCACGATGGGGACGACGGTCCGTCCCGCTCGACGATGGGGTGCGCGGCGGCACCAGGTCGACGCCGCCGGGGTGCCAGGGCGCGCACTTGACCAGCCGGCGGGCCGCCAGCCAGCTGCCCCGGCCGGCGCCGTGGAGCTCCACGGCCTCGATGGCGTAGGCGCTGCAGGTGGGCTGGAACCGGCACCGCGGCGGCAGCACCGGGCTCACCGCGCGCTGGTAGAAGCCCGCGGCGGCCAGCAGGGCACGCGCGACCCGGCCCCGGCTCCCGCTCGTCACGGGCGGGATGCCCGGTCGCCGAGCAGCCGGTCCAGACCCGCGTCCAGGTCACGGCGCAGGGCCGCGGCACCGGCCGCGGCGGCCTCCGGCCGGGCCCGCACGACGAGGTCGGCGGTCGTGGGGAGGCGGTCGAGCCGGTCGCGCAGCAGGTGGCGCAGCTGACGGGTCACCCGGTGCCGGCAGACCGAGTTGCCGACGGCCTTGCCGACCACGAAACCGGCCCGTGGCCCGGGCCGAGGGTCACCAGGACCCCCGGCCGGGGCGACGGGCCGTACAGGGAGGTAGTGCAGCACCATGGTCGGACGGCCGGCACGGCGTCCGGTCCGGACGACCACGGTGAAGTCCGGCCGCCGGCGCAGGCGTGCCTGCGCTGGCAGCACGTCAGGCGGAGAGCTTGTCGCGACCCTTGCCACGGCGGGCGGCGAGGATGGCGCGCCCGGCCCGGGTGCGCATCCGCAGCCGGAAGCCGTGGGTCTTGGACCGGCGGCGGTTGTTCGGCTGGAACGTGCGCTTGCTCACGAGGGACTCCCACTACTGATGACGTCGGCGCGGTGCGACCCGGGTCGGGCCGCACACGCGTGCGGGTGCAGGCTGGTCGCGGGACCCGCGACCGCTCCCTGCACCCGAGGCTGGTCTGCCGTGGGCCGGCCGCCCGGTGTCGTGCACGCAGTTCACGCGGGCACCGGTCGGCTGTCCACAGACTCCGACCAGCATAGCCGAGTTACGACGGCGACCGCGTCGCGCCCGGCGTACCGGTCGACCCGTCATGCTCCACCCGCGCACACTGCGGACGGGGAGGACACGCCGCGGGCGGGCGCCGTACCCGGGCCGGACTCGCCGGTGCTCGTTGCCGGGCTGTGGATGGGGCTGTTAGCGTCGCCGTCGCTCCGCGGTGGACGACCGGGCCCCGCCACGGGCGCCGACCTGGTCGCGCACCCGGTTGCAACCGCATCCCACCGAACACCCCTACACCGCCCTGACCAGCGACGACGTGGTCCAGCCAGGCCCGGTCCCCGCCGAGACTGCGGCGGACGTCACCAGCCGTGCACACTCTGTGGACACCGGTGTGGAAGCAGCTCGGCTGGAGTCCACACCTGGGGACCGGCCGGGGGACCCAGCCGGGTCCCGGGAACGGGCGCACCGCGGCGGAACCGTCGATGCGGCGCGGAACAGAAGCACCGAAAGGGGACAACAGTCGATGGCCGACTCCACGGTCGACCTGGCGACGGTCTGGGACCAGATCCGCGACCGGCTCGCCACCAGCCTGTCCCCTCAGCAGAACGCGATGCTGAACCTGACCCGCCCGCTGGGCCTGGTCGAGGACACCGCCGTCCTGGCGGCGCCCAACGAGTTCACCCAGACGGTCCTCGAGTCCCGCATGCGCCTGGTGCTGGCCGAGGCGCTGTCGGAGCAGTTCGGCCGGGCCATCAGGGTCGCCGTCCAGCTCGAGGACGCCCCACCGGCGGCCGACCCGGCCGCCGAGGCCCAGCAGCCGCTCGACCCCCGGTGGGGAGCCGAGCGCCCGGGGAACGGTCCGCCCGAGCGCGCCGCCGAACGCCCCGCCGCACCCCGTCCCGCCGACCGCTTCGAGTCCTACGTGCAGCAGCGGCTGCCCGACGACCGCTACGCGACGGAGCGGTTCGGGGACGAGCGGTTCGGGGACGAGCGCTTCGCCACCGACCGGTTCTCCGCCGGGCGCTCGGCCGCCGAGCAGCAGTTCGCCGACGACCGCTTCGCCGAGGGCTTCGCCGCCGGCCGGTCCGAGGAGGACCGGGCCGCCCGCGACCGGGCCGCCCAGGACCGGGCGGAGGAGGATCGCGCCGCCCGCGACCGAGCCGACGACGGCCGCAGCGCGTTCGGCGTCCGCAGCGACGTGGTCCGCTCGGACGTGTGGCTGCCGGAGTCCGGGGACGGCCGGGACTGGTCACGCGGCGCGGCGGACCCGGAGCGGGCCGACCTCGATGCCGGCCCGGCCGCCGACCTCCGCGGTGGTCCGGTGGACGGCGGGGGCAGCGGCCTCCGGCAGTCCCCGGACGACGCCCGGCGCGGGGTGGCCCCCTGGGACACCGAACCGGCCGACCGGAGCGGTGCCGAGCGCCGTCCCGGCGACCGGCAGTCACCCCGCGGTTCCGGCGCCGTCCCACTGTTCGCCGACCGGCACCGGCCGGCCGGGCTGGACCCGGGGCTCAATCCCAAGTACCTGTTCGACAGCTTCGTCATCGGCAACAGCAACCGGTTCGCCCATGCCGCGGCGGTCGCGGTCGCCGAGGCGCCGGCCCGGGCCTACAACCCGCTGTTCATCTACGGCGACTCCGGGCTGGGCAAGACCCACCTGCTGCACGCGATCGGGCACTACGCCGCCCGGATGTTCCCCAACGTGCGGGTGCGGTACGTCAGCACCGAGGAGTTCACCAACGAGTTCATCAACCTGGTGCACTCCGGGCGGGCCGAGGACTTCCGGCGTCGCTACCGGGACATCGACTTCCTGCTGATCGACGACATCCAGTTCCTGGAACGCGCCGAGCGCACCCAGGAGGAGTTCTTCCACACCTTCAACACGCTGCACAACGCCAGCAAGCAGATCGTGATCACCTCCGACCGGGCGCCCAAGAAGCTGACGACGCTGGAGGACCGGCTGCGGACCCGCTTCGAGTGGGGCCTGATCACCGACGTCCAGGCGCCGGACCTGGAGACCCGGATCGCGATCCTGCGGAAGAAGGCGTGGGGCGAGCGCCTGCAGGCGCCCGACGCGGTGCTCGAGTTCATCGCCAGCAAGGTGCAGACCAACATCCGCGAGCTCGAGGGCGCGCTGATCCGGGTCACCGCCTTCGCCAGCCTGAACAAGCAGCCGGTCGACCTGGCGCTCGCCGAGCTGGTGCTCAAGGACCTGATCAGCGACGAGCAGGGACCGCAGATCACCGCGGCGATCATCATGGCCGCGACCGCGGAGTACTTCTCGGTGACGATGGAGGAGCTGCAGGGCGCCAACCGCAGCCGCACCCTGGTCAACGCCCGGCAGATCGCCATGTACCTGTGCCGGGAGCTGACCGAGCTGTCGCTGCCGCGGATCGGGGCGTCCTTCGGCGGCAAGGACCACACCACGGTGATGCACGCGGTCAAGAAGATCACCGGCCTGATGAGCGAGCGCCGGGCCACCTACACCCAGGTCACCGAGCTCACTGCCCGGATCAAGAGCCGCGCCCGTTCGTAAGGCCCCGTCGCAGGGGCCCACTGCGAGCCTGCGAGTAGTGGGGGGCGACGGGGTCCTCTTATCCCCTTGTCCCCAGGACTGTGCACAGCCTGGGGAGATCTTCCGGTCCACGGCCCGCGCCCAGGATCTCCACCACCGCCGTGCCGCCCCACACCCCCCGACGCGCCGCTGACCTGCGATGTCCCACCCGGAGAGGCGGGCTGTCCACACGTGTGGGACGACGGCCGGGCCCGCCGTCCCCTGTCCACGGGGCCCGGGGAACCGGCTGGGGACGGACCTGGGCGTCGACCGGGGACTGGGGGTGGAGACGGGTCGACGGCGGTGCACAGCGGTCGAGTTGTCCACGTGTCGACACAGGACGACGCCTGCGGGCCCACAGCGGGCCAACAGGGCGGTTCCGGGGGCGACCTGCACGAACAGGCCCGGTCCCCAGCTTCCACACCTGTGATGACGAAGATGAAGTACTTCTCCCAATGTGTTCTCGAACCACACTCTCCGATGGGAGAGCGTCCGGTCGGGCCCGCCGGGCTCCCGACCGGACCGGCACAGCAACGAGCCAGCGCACCGATCGGCCGCGGGGCTGTCCGCGGGGGCACCTGGCACGGCACGATGGGCGGCGCAGGGGAGGATGAGCGCCGCACGCGGTGCCCTCCGGCCCCGCGCGACAGCAGCACAGACGAGCATGGGGTGGGTTCGAGATGAAGTTCCGGGTGGCACGTGAGGTGCTCGCCGAGGCCGTTGCCTGGACGGCGCGCAGCCTGCCGCCGCGGCCCTCGGTGCCCGTCCTGGCCGGGATCATGCTGGAGGTCGAGGGCTCCCAGCTGTCGGTGTCCGGCTTCGACTACGAGGTCTCGGCCCGCTCCGAGATCGACGTCCAGTCCACCGAGGGTGGCAAGGCGCTGGTGCCCGGCCGGCTGCTGGCCGAGATCACCCGGGCGCTGCCGCCGCACCAGGTCGAGATCGTCGCCGAGGGCGCCCGCCTGTCGATCAGCTGCGGAAACGCGAAGTTCTCGCTGCCGACACTGCCGGTGGAGGACTACCCGTCCCTGCCGTCGATGCCCTCCACGGCCGGCGTCGTCGACAGCGACGCCTTCGCCGAGGCGGTCGGTCAGGTCGCCGTCGCCGCCGGCCGCGACGACACGCTGCCGATGCTCACCGGCGTCCGGCTGGAGATCGAGGACGACCTGGTCACCCTCGCCGCCACCGACCGCTACCGGCTCGCCGTGCGGGAGTTCGCCTGGCGTCCGGAGACCCCGGGCCTGACAGCGGCCGTGCTGGTGCCCGCGCGCACCCTCGCCGACGCGGCGAAGACGCTGACCAGCGGCCCGGAGGTGGTGCTGTCGCTGTCCTCCGGCGGCTCCGGGGAGGGCATCCTGGGCCTGTCCGGCAAGGACCGGCAGACCACCACCCGGCTGCTGGACGCCGAGTTCGTCAAGTACCGGGCGATCATGCCCAGCGAGTCGACGTCCAGCGCGCTGCTGCCGGTCGGGTTGTTCACCGACGCCGCCAAGCGCGTCGCCCTGGTCGCCGAGCGCGGCACTCCGCTGCGCTGCGAGTTCACCCCCGGGCAGGTCACACTGCGCGCCGGCGGCAGCGACGAGGAGGGGCAGGCGGAGGAGCGCTGCGACGTCGAGTTCGACGGCGACGCGCTGACCATCGGGTTCAACCCGACGTTCCTGCTCGACGGCCTGGCCGCGGTCCACACCGAGCGGGCCCGGATGGACTTCACCACCGCCCTCAAGCCCGCCGTGCTCTCCGGGTTCGAGGAGCCCCCGGCCGACGCGGACAGCGGGCAGCAGCGGCCGGCCGAGCGCCCGGGCAGCTACCGCTACCTGATCATGCCGGTGCGCCTGCCCGGGTAGTAGAAGGACCCTCCTGCCCCCCACCGCTCGCAGGCTCGCGGCGGGTCCCTGCAGGAGGGCCTAAGAGCACCACACACATCGACGTTGAGGAGGACCAGCCGTGCAGCTGGGGATGGTCGGGCTGGGCAAGATGGGCGGCAACATGACCGAGCGGCTGCGCCGCGCCGGTCACGAGGTGGTCGGCTACGACCAGTCCGCTCCCACACGGGACGTCGACAGCCTCGAGGCCCTGGTCGAGGCGCTGCCGGCACCACGCGTGGTGTGGGTGATGGTGCCCAGCGGGGCGCCGACCCAGCAGACGGTCCGGGCGCTGGGCGACCTGCTCGCCGAGGGCGACGTCGTCGTCGAGGGCGGGAACTCGAAGTACACCGAGGACCAGGTGCACGCCGACGAGCTGAAGGCCAAGGGCATCGGCTACGTCGACGCCGGCGTCTCCGGTGGGGTGTGGGGCCTGGAGAACGGCTACGCCCTCATGGTGGGCGGGTCGAAGGAGGACGTCGCCAAGGTCCAGCCGGTCTTCGACGCGCTCCGGCCGCCGAGCCCGACCGACGAGTCCGGTGCGGCAATCCCCGGTGCGGGCTTCGTGCACGCCGGCCCGGTGGGTGCCGGCCACTTCGCCAAGATGGTCCACAACGGCATCGAGTACGCGCTGATGCAGGCCTACGGCGAGGGCTACGAGCTGCTCGCCGCCGTCGACCTGATCGAGGACGTCCCGGGCGTCGTCGCCTCCTGGACCCAGGGCACGGTGATCCGGTCCTGGCTGCTGGACCTGCTGGTCCGCGCGCTGCAGGAAGACCCGGCACTGGACAAGATCACCGGTTACGCCGAGGATTCCGGCGAGGGTCGCTGGACGGTCGAGCAGGCGATCGAGCACGCCGTCCCGATGCCGGCGATCGCCGCCTCGCTGTTCGCCCGGTTCTCCTCCCGCCAGGAGGACTCCCCGACGATGAAGGCCGTCGCCGCGCTGCGGAACCAGTTCGGCGGGCACGCCGTGCGCGCGATCCGGACGCAGGAGGCCGAGGAGCCCGCGTGAGGAAGGACCCCCGTGCCCCCCACGCCTCGCAGGCTCGGCGCGGGCCCCTGCACGGGGGCCGTTCCAGCACGTCACCCGCTCGGCGCGGGCCCCTGCACGGGGGCCGTTCCAGCACGTCACCCGCTCGGCGCGGGCCCCTGCACGGGGGCCGTTCCAGCACGTCACCGGGGACCTGAGCGTGTACGTCCGGCACCTGCAGGTCGGGCAGTTCCGCAACTGGGAGTCCGCGGACCTCGCGCTGACCCCCGGGCCCACCGTGCTGGTCGGCCGGAACGGGCAGGGCAAGACGAACCTGGTCGAGGCGGTCGGCTACCTGGCGACGCTGGGCAGCCACCGGGTCTCCGCGGACGCGCCGCTGGTACGGCACGGCGCGGCGCAGGCGGTGGTCCGCGCGGCCCTGCGGCGGGACGAGCGCGAGCTCCTCGTCGAGGTGGAGATCAACCCCGGTCGGGCCAACCGGGTGCGGGTGAACCGGTCACCGCTGCCCCGGCCGCGGGAACTGCTCGGCCTGGTCAAGACGGTGCTGTTCGCCCCGGAGGACCTCGCCCTGGTGCGCGGCGACCCGGCCGAGCGGCGCCGGTTCGTCGACGACCTGCTGGTCAGCCGCACCCCGCGGCTGGCCGGGGTGCGCGGCGACTACGACCGGGTGCTCAAGCAGCGGAACGCGCTGCTGAAGACGGCCCGGCTGGCCCGCGGCAACGCGCTGGCCACGCTGGACGTCTGGGACGGGCACCTCACCGAGCTGGGCGGGCAGCTGCTGGCCGCCCGGCTGCAGCTGCTCACCGACCTGGCGCCCTACGTCGCCGAGGCCTACGCCGGGGTCGCCGGGCCCGGCGCGGATGCCGCGGCGCTGGGCTACGCCAGCACCGTGCCGCTGGCCGGTGACGGCGCACCGATCGGGGACGGCGCCGGGAGCGGGACACGGCAACTGCCCGGCGCGGCGGAGCTCGCCGCGGCGCTGCAGGCGCGGGTGGCCGAGCGGCGGGCCGAGGAGATCGATCGCGGGGTGACCCTGGTCGGTCCGCACCGCGACGACCTGGTGCTGCACCTCGGGCCGGCCCCGGCGAAGGGCTACGCCAGCCACGGTGAGTCCTGGTCGTTCGCGCTGGCCCTCAAGCTGGCCTGCTTCGCCCTGCTCCGGGCCGAGGGGGAGGACCCGATCCTGGTGCTGGACGACGTGTTCGCCGAGCTGGACACCGGCCGCCGCACCGCGCTGGCGGCGGTGGCCGGCAGCGCGGAGCAGACGCTGATCACCGCCGCGGTCGCGGAGGACGTGCCCGCCGCCCTGCGCGGCACCCGGGTGCTGGTGGCCGACGGCCACGCCCGGGTGCTGGCGCCCGAGGTGGGAGTGGAGCTCGAGCCGGGCCTCGAGCCGGTCGGGGAGCCCGCCGGTGACTGACGAGCGCCCGGCCCGGCCCTCCGACATCGCCCGGGCCGCCCTCGACGCGGCCCGCGCCGCGTCGGCCTCCCGTCCGCAGCCGACCCGCCGGCGGGTGGCCGGCCCCCGTCGGCGGTGGACCGGTCCGCACCCCGGCGCGGACGACCCGCAGCTGCTGGGCTCGCTGGTCGAGTCGCTGGTCAGCCAGCAGGACTGGACGGCGCACACCCGGGTCGGCTCGGTCTTCGGCCGCTGGGACACGCTGGTCGGCCCGGACATCGCCGAGCACTGCCGGCCCCAGTCGCTGTCGGAGGGGGAGCTGACGGTGGTGGCCGAGTCGACTGCCTGGGCGACTCAGCTGCGGCTGCTCGCGCCGAGGATCCTGGCGAAGCTGCACGACCAGGTCGGCGGGGACGTCGTGAAGCGGCTGCGCGTTGTCGGTCCGACGGCGCCGAACTGGAAGAAGGGGCCGCGCACCGTCCGCGGCCGCGGACCACGCGACACGTACGGATGAGCGCATCGACGGAGGGGACAGCGACACGATGAGCAGCCCACGGGACCGCGACCCGGACGACGCCGGCGATCCGGCGGGAGACGCCGGCCGGGACGGGCCGGACTGGCAGGAGCCGGCACACCTGGGCCGCCCGGACGGCCCGGACGGCCCGGACGGCCCGGGCACCGACCCGGCCGACCGATCCGATGGCTCGACCGCCTGGCAGCCGCCGGGCTGGGACCTGCCCGCCGTCGAGCCCGACCGCCCGCGGACGGCTCCGCCCGAGCCGGCCCAGCCGGCTCCCGAGCCGCCTCCCGGGCCGGCGCCGGAGCCGCCGTCGTGGCACGCACCGGCGGCCGAACAGCGGCAGGACGACGTCCCGCCCCCGGTGCCCGAGCAGCCGCCGGCCCGGCGGGGCCTGTTCGGCGGGATGCGCCGGCCCCGGCGGCCGAGCGAGTTCCAGGAGGTCTTCCGCCGCGAGGACGACCCGGTGGGCGTGCAGGCGTGGGGACTGAGCCACGGCTGGGTGCCCTCCGACGGCAGCGCCCCGGAGGACGCACCGCTGGCGGACCTGGTCCGCTCCGCGCCGGTGCGCCCCAGCAAGGACCACCGGCCGGGCAACGTCATCCGCGGCCGGGGCATGGGCCTGGACCTGGTCGCCTTCGACGTCGTCTACGCCTCCGGCCGCATGGTCGTTCCGCAGTGGGCGGTCACCGCCGCTCCGGTGCTGGGCGACGTGCCCGCCTTCCGGCTGTCCCCCGCCCGGCTGTGGAAGCACGGGACCGGCGGGCTCGTGCAGATCCCCAGCGGCGACCCCGAGTTCGACACCCGCTGGGTGCTGCTCACCGCGGCCGACGGCCCGCAGGTGCGGCGCCTGGTCGAGGACCCGGTGGTCCGGCAGTTGCTGCTGGGCACCGACGACGGCGACGAGCTGTGGTCGGCCGCCGGCTTCGTGGCCGCGGTCCGGCCCGACGGGCACCGCCCGCAACTGGTCGAGCACCACGCCCGCCTGCTGGCGGTGGTGGTCGGCGCGCTGGCCACCGCGGGCTGAGCGGCCGGCCCTGAGCACCGCGCCGGAGCCCACACCCACACCCACGGCCACCGCCGGCCTGCGGGAGCTGCTGCCGCTGCTGCGCCCGCACCGCCGTGCGCTGGCCGGGGCGGCCGGGCTGTCCCTGGTCTCCGCCGCGGCCGCGCTGGCCCAGCCGGCGTTGATCGGGCAGGTGATCAGCGCGGTCGGTGCGGGGCGCCCCGTGGTCTCCGGCGTGGTGCTGCTCGTCGTCGTGCTCGTGGCCGCCAGCGTCCTGGGCGCCGGCCAGCAGTACCTGCTGCAGCGCACCGCCGAGGGCGTCGTCCTCGGCACCCGCCGCCGGTTGGTCGACCGGCTGCTGCGGCTGCCGGTCGCCGAGTACGACCGGCGCCGGACCGGGGACCTGATGTCCCGGGTCGGCTCGGACACCACCCTGCTGCGGGCCGCGGTCACCAGCGGGGTGGTGGAGATCGTCGGCTCGGCCGTGGTCGGCGTCGGCGCCCTGGTGGCGATGGCGCTGGTCGACGTCTGGTTGCTGCTGGTCACCGTGGCGGCGGTGAGCGTCGGGGTGACCACGGCGGTGCTCGCCTCGCGGCGGGTGCGCACGCTGTCCCGGGAGGCGCAGGAGCAGGTCGGCGCCATGAGCGCGGCGGTGGAGCGGGCGCTCTCGGCGGTGCGCACCATCCGGGCCAGCGGCGCCACGGCCCGGGAGGTCGCGACCGTCGGGGTCAGCGCCGAGCGGGCGTTCACCGCCGGGATCCGGGTGGCCCGGTTGGAGGCGCTGGTGGCGCCGGCCGGCTCGATCGCCGTCCAGGGGGCGTTCCTCGCCGTCCTCGGGCTGGGCGGTTACCGGGTCGCCACCGGGTCGATCGCCGTCGCCGACCTGATCGCCTTCATCCTGTACCTGTTCCTGCTGGTCATGCCGCTGGGCCAGCTCATCGGGTCCTACACCCAGCTGCAGACCGGCCTGGGAGCGCTCGCCCGGGTGCAGGAGGTGCTGGCCCTGGACCCCGAGCGCGACGACGTGCCCGAGCGGCCGGCGGGCGGTGCGGTGCTGCGGGTGCCGGCCGCGGGCGGTCCGGTGCCGTTGCTCGAGCTGGACGGCGTGGACTTCGCCTACCCCGACGGCACGCCGGTGCTGCGCGGGGTGTCCTTCTCGGTGCCCGCCGGCAGCCGGACCGCGCTGGTCGGGCCCTCCGGTGCGGGGAAGTCGACCGTCCTGGCGCTGGTCGAGGGCTTCTACCCGCTGTCCGGCGGCGTCGTCCGCTGGGCCGGGACCGACGTGCGCGAATTGCCCCGGGCCGCGCTGCGCGCCCGGATCGGGTACGTCGAGCAGGAGTCCCCGGTGCTGGCCGGCACCCTCCGCGACAACCTCCTGCTCGCCGCTCCGGACTCCACCGAGGACCGGCTCTGGGCGGTGCTGGCCGAGGTCGGGCTGACCGCGGTGGTGCAGCGGTCGGCCCGTGGCCTGGACGTCGCGGTCGGTGACGACGGCGTGCTGCTCTCCGGCGGGGAGCGCCAGCGGCTGGCGATCGCCCGGTCGCTGCTGGCCCGACCGGCGCTGCTGCTGCTCGACGAGCCGACCGCCAGCCTCGACGCCCGCAACGAGGGGCTGCTGCGCCGGACGCTGGCCGCGGCGGCCGCCGACCGGGCGCTGCTCGTGGTCGCCCACCGGCTGTCGACCGTGCTGGACAGCGACCAGATCGTGGTCCTGGACGGCGGCGCGGTGACCGCCGTGGGAACGCACGCCGAGCTGCTGGACAGCAATCCGCTCTACCGCGAGCTCGCCGAGGCACAGCTGCTGACCTGAGGTCCCGGTTCCACGTGGAACCGGGCGGGGTCCGCCCGTGGCGGCCGGCCCGACGATCTCACGGCAGGCCCCCAGCGGTCCGAGGACGGCGTGTCGACCGCGAGGGCAACCCGGGTGGTGGCTCGTGTGCCGGGAGAGGCTCTGGCGCGACGTGAGGGCGTGGACGGCGAGGTTCTGTCGTCCCGACCCGGTACGCTGGAGGTGACACACCGCCAGCAGCCCGCTGAGAGCCGCTCTGCGCCCCGCCGACATCGCCGTCGGTACCGCGCGCCGGCTGCGGCTGCGCGACAGAAGGGCCCCACGTGGTCGCACGACCCAGCACCCCCGCAGCGCAGAACGCCTACTCCGGCAGCTCCATCACCGTCCTCGAGGGGCTCGAGGCGGTCCGCAAGCGCCCCGGTATGTACATCGGGTCCACCGGCGAGCGCGGCCTGCACCACATGGTCTGGGAGGTCGTGGACAACGCCGTCGACGAGGCGCTGGCCGGTTACTGCGACACCGTCAGGGTCACCCTGCTGGCCGACGGCGGGGTGCGGGTCGAGGACAACGGCCGTGGCTTCCCGGTCGACATGCACCCGGTGGAGAAGCGGCCCACCCTCGAGGTGATCATGACCGTGCTGCACGCCGGCGGGAAGTTCGACGGCAAGAGCTACGGCGTCTCCGGCGGGCTGCACGGCGTCGGCGTCACCGTGGTCAACGCGCTCTCCAAGCGGCTCGAGGTGAACGTCTGGCGCGACGGCGCCGAGTGGTTCCAGCGCTACGACGTGGCCAAGCCCGGCCCGCTGGAGGAGATCGGCCGCACCGACAAGCGCGGCTCGGCGGTCACCTTCTGGGCCGACGAGGACATCTTCGAGACGACGCACTACTCCTTCGACACGATCAACCGCCGGCTGCAGGAGATGGCCTTCCTCAACAAGGGCCTGACCATCATCCTGCGCGACGAGCGCCCCGGTCAGGGCAAGGCCGACACCGGCCTGGCCGAGGAGACCTCGCTCGCCGAGGAGGCCCCGGCCCCCGGTCACGAGAACGAGGCCTTCGAGCCGACCGAGGTCGCCTACCGCTACGAGCAGGGCCTGGTCGACTACGTCACCTACATCAACCGGCGCAAGAGCCCGATCCACCGCTCGGTGATCAGCTTCTCCGCGGACGGCACCGGCAAGAACGACACGGCGATGTCCCTCGAGGTCGCCATGCAGTGGTCGGACGCCTACTCCGAGTCGGTGCACACCTTCGCCAACATCATCAACACCCACGAGGGCGGCACCCACGAGGAGGGCTTCCGCGCGGCGCTGACCTCGATCGTCAACCGCTACGCGGTGGACAAGAAGATCCTCAAGGAGAAGGACGACAAGCTCACCGGCGACGACATCCGCGAGGGTCTCGCCGCGATCGTCTCGGTGAAGCTGGGCGACCCGCAGTTCGAGGGCCAGACCAAGACCAAGCTCGGCAACACCGAGGTCAAGGGCTTCGTCCAGAAGGTCTGCAACGACCAGATCAGCCACTGGTTCGAGGCCAACCCGGCCGAGGCCAAGGTGATCATCACCAAGGCCGCGTCGGCCGCCCGCGCCCGGCGCGCGGCGCAGGACGCCCGCAAGCTGGCCCGCAAGAATCTGCTGAGCAACAACTCGCTGCCGGGCAAGCTGGCCGACTGCCGCTCCAGCGACCCGCGCAACTCCGAGGTCTACATCGTCGAGGGCGACTCGGCCGGCGGCTCGGCGAAGTCCGGCCGCGACTCGATGTTCCAGGCGATCCTGCCGATCCGCGGGAAGATCATCAACGTCGAGAAGGCGCGCATCGACCGGGTGCTGAAGAACACCGAGGTCCAGTCGATGATCACCGCCTTCGGCACCGGCATCCACGACGAGTTCGACGTCAGCAAGCTGCGCTATCACAAGATCGTGCTGATGGCCGACGCCGACGTCGACGGCCAGCACATCCGCACCCTGCTGCTGACCCTGCTGTTCCGCTTCATGCGCCCGCTGGTCGAGGAGGGCTACGTCTACCTGGCGCAGCCACCGCTGTACAAGATCAAGTGGGGTGGCAAGGTCGGTGACGAGTACGTCTACACCGACAAGGAGCGCGACGCCGTCCTCAAGGCCGGCGCCGAGGCCGGGCGCAAGCTGCCCAAGGACGACGCCATCCAGCGGTTCAAGGGCCTGGGCGAGATGGACGCCAAGGAGCTGTGGGAGACCACGATGAACCCCGACAGCCGGATCCTGCTCCAGGTCACCCTCGAGGACGCCGCCGCCGCCGACGAGCTGTTCAGCATCCTCATGGGCGAGGACGTCGTCGCCCGCCGCAGCTTCATCACCCGCAACGCCAAGGACGTCCGGTTCCTGGACGTGTAAAGGACCCCCTCGCCCCCCACACCTCGCTCCGCTCGGCGCGGGCCCCTGCGAGGGGGCCTGCGGCGCGAACTCACCGAGCACCACCCGGGAGACCTGAACCATGACCGAGACCCCCAGCCGCGACCGCGTCGAGCCGGTCGACCTCCAGCAGGAGATGCAGCGCAGCTACATCGACTACGCGATGTCGGTCATCGTGGGCCGCGCGCTGCCCGACGTGCGCGACGGGCTCAAGCCGGTGCACCGCCGGGTGCTGTACGCGATGTTCGACCAGGGCTTCCGCCCCGACCGGGCGACCGTCAAGTGCGCCCGCGTCGTCGGCGAGGTGATGGGTAACTACCACCCGCACGGTGACTCGTCGATCTACGACGCCCTCGTGCGGCTGGCCCAGCCGTGGTCGATGCGCTACCCGCTGATCGACGGGCAGGGTAACTTCGGGTCACCGGGCAATGACCCTGCGGCAGCCATGAGATATACCGAGGCTCGCCTGACTCCGCTGGCCATGGAGATGCTCCGGGACATCGACGAGGACACCGTCGACTTCCAGCCCAACTACGACGGCAAGAACCTCGAGCCGCTGGTCCTGCCGTCGCGGATCCCGAACCTGCTGGTCAACGGCTCGGCCGGGATCGCGGTCGGCATGGCGACGAACATGCCGCCGCACAACCTGCGCGAGATCGCCGCGGCCGTCTTCTGGATGCTCGAGCACCCGGAGGCCGAGGCCGAGGAGGCGCTCAACGCCTGCATGCAGCGCGTCAAGGGCCCCGACTTCCCGACCCACGGGCTGATCGTCGGTCGCGACGGCATCGAGGAGGCCTACCGCACCGGGCGCGGCTCGGTGCGGATGCGGGCCGTGGTCACGGTCGAGGAGGACTCCCGGGGCCGGGTGCAGCTGGTGGTCACCGAGCTGCCGTACCAGGTCAACCCGGACAACCTGGCCGAGGCGATCGCCGACGCCGTCCGGGACGGCCGGCTGCAGGGCATCAGCGAGATCGCCGACGAGTCCAGCGACCGGGTCGGCCGCCGGCTGGTCATCACGCTACGCCGGGACGCCGTCGCGAAGGTGGTGCTGAACAACCTCTACAAGCACACCCAGCTGCAGACCACGTTCGGCTGCAACATGCTCTCGATCGTCGACGGGGTGCCCCGCACGCTGCGCCTGGACGAGCTGATCCGGCTGTGGGTCGTCCACCAGGTCGAGGTCATCGTCCGCCGTACCCGTTACCGGCTGCGCAAGGCCGAGGAGCGCGCGCACCTGCTGCGCGGCTACGCCAAGGCCCTGGACCAGCTCGACGCCGTCATCGCCCTGATCCGGAGCAGCGAGTCGGCCGAGGCGGCGCGCACCGGCCTGATGGAGCTGCTGGACGTCGACGAGGTCCAGGCCGTCGCCATCCTGGACCTGCAGCTGCGCCGGCTGGCGGCGCTGGAGCGCCAGCGGATCCTCGACGAGCTGGCCGAGATCGAGGCCCGGATCGCCGAGTTGCAGGCCATCCTCGACTCGCCGGAGCGGCAGCGGCAGATCATCCACGACGAGCTCGCCGAGATCGTGGAGAAGTACGGCGACGACCGGCGCACCCAGTTCGTGGCCAACGACGGCGACGTGTCCATGGAGGACCTCATCGCCGAGGAGCAGGTGGTCGTCACGATCACCCGCACCGGCTACGCCAAGCGGACCAAGGCCGACCTCTACCGCTCGCAGCGCCGCGGCGGCAAGGGGGTCATGGGGGCCGCGCTCAAGCAGGACGACCTGGTCCAGCAGTTCTTCGTGGGCTCCACCCACGACTGGATCCTGTTCTTCACCAACAAGGGCCGGGTGTACCGCGCCAAGGCCTACGAGCTGCCCGAGGCCGCGCGCACCGCTCGCGGCGCGCACGTGGCGAACATCCTGGCCTTCCAGCCGGACGAGAAGATCGCCCAGGTCATCCAGATCAAGGACTACTCGGTGGTGCCGTACCTGGTGCTGGCGACGGCCCGCGGTCAGGTGAAGAAGACCCGGCTGACCGACTTCGACTCCCCGCGCACCGGCGGCGTGATCGCCATCAACCTGCGGGAGAACGACGAGCTGGTCGGCGCCGCGCTGATCAGCCCCGACCAGAACCTGCTGCTGGTCACCCGCAAGGCGATGTCGATCTGCTTCAAGGCCAACGACGAGCAGCTGCGGCCGATGGGCCGGGCCACCGAGGGAGTGCGCGGCATCTCGCTGGCCGACGACGACACCCTGCTGTCGATGATCGTCGTGCAGGAGGGCGTCGACGTCCTGGTGGCCACGGAGGGCGGCTACGCCAAGCGCACCGGTATCGAGCACTACCCGGACCAGAACCGCGGTGGCAAGGGCGTGCTCACCGCCGACCCCAAGGCGCGCAAGGGCGTGCTCGTCGGTGCGCTGGCCGTCGTGCTCGGGGACGAGCTCTACGCGATCACCTCCGGCGGTGGGGTCATCCGGACGCCGGTGAACGGCGTGCGGCACACCCGCGACCGGGCCACGATGGGCGTCAAGCTCATGAACTTGCCTGAAGACGTGTCGATCGTGGCGATCGCGCGAACGACGGACAACGACGAGCCCGACGCCTAGTCTGAAGCCGATGCCACTGCCGTGGCCTGGGGCAGGACATCCCAGGTCACGGATGTGCAACGACCACGGCAATGACCGGAGCGATCCCGCCCGGCGATGGCCGCAGCGAAGCGGCGCACGCCGCTGGGGGACGGGAGAAACGGATGAGCGACCGGACGCGAGGTGCGGTGCGCACCGGATCCCGTGAGGCTGCCGGCGAGGCGGCAACCGACGCCCCAGCCGGTGGCGAGCGTCCCTCCTCGACCGGGACGTCCGCCCCGGGCGCGCCGGCCGGCAACCGGACCACCGTCGCCGACGGGGCGGTCGCGGCCGGGAGCGCCCGTCCCGATGCCCCGGCCGACGACGCCACCGCCCGGGTGCCCGGTGTCCCGTCCCGTTCCTCGAACGCGGCGGGCGCCGCGGACGCCGCCGTCCCGGCCGGCGACAGCGGCGGGGCCCAACGGTCGGCGAAGAGCGCCGGCGAGAAGGCCCGCAGCGCGGCCGCCCGCGGACGTGGCCCGCGCCGGGCCCGGCTGCAGCTGCGGCACATCGACACCTGGTCGGCGCTGAAGATCTCGCTGGTCGTCTCGATCGCGCTGTTCTTCGTCTGGATGGTCGCGGTCGGGATCCTCTTCGGCGTGCTGAACGGCCTGGGAGTGTTCGACACCCTCAACGACCTGTTCGGCCAGCTGGGCAGCGTCTCCGGCGGTGACACCGGCGGAGAGGGCGGCAGCGAGGTCATCACGGCGGGCGTCGTCTTCGGCGGCGCGGCGGTGATCGGCCTGATCAACATCGTGCTGATGACGGCGCTGTGCACGGTGGGCTCGGTCGTCTACAACCTCTGCTCCGACCTGGTGGGCGGGATCGAGGTCACCCTCTCCGAGCGGGACTGAGCTGTGCACATGGCGACCCTTCGGGCCGCACCGCGGCCAGGTGCCGTCCCCCAGCAGCGCTGAGCCGTTGCCCGCGTTCCCGTCGGGAACCCTCCGGGCCCCGCGACGGGTCCACGGAGGCCGCTTCGCGACCGGGCCCGTTCCCGGCTCTCCCGGTCCGGCACCCCCGACGGAGGCCGCTTCGCGACCGGGCCCGTTCCCGGCTCTCCCGGTCCAGTACCCCCCGACGGAAGCCGGGGATCAGCCAGGTACAGTTCTCCCCGGTCCACGGGCCTGTAGCTCAGACGGTTAGAGCGCATCCCTGATAAGGATGAGGCCGGAGGTTCAAGTCCTCCCAGGCCCACCCGTGCACCGGTGGCCGGTCGACGGCGCCGCGACGACGGACACCGGTCGTCGCGGCCGCGGCGACCGACACCGTTCGAGGAGGTCCCCCGCGTGCTGAAGAAGCTGGCCCTGGCAGCGCTCGCCGCCGGTGCGGTGGTCGCCGTCCGCAAGCGGGGCGCCGGCAAGGGCGAGGCCGACCTGTGGGCCGAGGCCACCCGCGGACCGGGAGCGGTCAGCACCCCCCGGTCGTGATCCCCGGTGGTGCGGCCGCCCGCGCCACCGACCCGGGGACGTAGCTCAATTGGCAGAGCACCGCCTTTGCAAGGCGGGGGTTAGGGGTTCGATTCCCCTCGTCTCCACTCCTCTGACCTGCGGATTTACCTCCGTCGGGGGCTCCGGCGAGCCCTCCGACCGGGTCTCAGTCCGCAAAAAGTCCGCAACTCGTCCGCGGGATGCGGCCCGCAGCGCGTCCAGCCGGTCGGCCACGTCGTCCAGGTCGTCGTCGAACAGGTCGGCGTAGCGGTCCAGGGTCATGGCCGCCGAGGCGTGCCCGAGCATCCGCTGCACCGCCTTGACGTTGGCGCCGGCCTTGATCGCCAGCGAGGCCGCGGTGTGCCGGAGTTCGTGCGGCGTGAGCCCGGGCTCCCCGATGGCCCGGGCCGCGGCGTCGAACCAGGCGGACCGGGCGTTCCGGTTGCGCAGCACCGCGCCCTGCGGCGAGGGGAAGGCCAGCTCGTCCGCCGGGCGGGTCACCACCGTGCGGGCGAGTTCGTCGACGAGGAACCGCGGCAGCGGCACCGAGCGGCGGCCGTGGGTCTTGGGGGTGCCCCACACCAGACGGGAGCCGTCGACCTCGGTGACCGCCTCCTCGACCAGCACCCGCCGGCGCAGCAGGTCGAAGTGCCGCACCCGCAGCGCCGCCAGCTCCGACCAGCGCAGCCCGCAGTAGCCCAGCACGAGGACCGCGATTCGGCCGGGCCCGGCGGCCTCGGCGAGCGTGTCGAGCTGTTCGGCGGTCAGGTAACGTCGGCGCTTCTCGCCCATCGGCGGCAGTGCGACGCCGAGCGCGGGGTTGACGGCCAGGCGCCGGTCCCGCACCGCGAGGCCGAGGATGCCGGACAGGACGCCCTGCGCCTTGCGGACCGAGGCCCCGGCCAGGCCGCGGTCGGAGAGCTCGGACAGCCAGGCCTGCACGTCGCCGTGGGTCACCCGGATCAGCGCGACGTTCCCCCAGCGCGGTAGGACGTGGGTCTTGAGGACGTCGGCGTAGCGGGCCCGACTGGTGGGCTTGAGGTTGATCTTCCCGGCGAGCCAGACGGGCGCCAGCTCTCCCACGGTCGTCCTGGCCCGTTTGGGGTCGACGTAGGTGCCCGTCTGCACGGCCGTGGTGACCTCGTCGAGCCATCGCTGGGCGTCGACCTTGCGCTTGAAGTGGCGAGCGTGCTCCTTACCGTGCTCATCCCGGTAGCGCGGCCGGTACGTGCCGTCAGGTCTTTTCGCGATCGACACCATCGCCGACCACCTGCCTCTCCTCGAGCCCCGGCCGTGGCGTGCACACGAGGGGCTTTACCGCTGACGCGAGCATCTGCAGAGCCAGTCTGCAGTCGGTTGCCTGCTTCTCTGGTGGGTTGACCGCATTCTGTGGATTGCTGCCCGCGCTGGCGGTCGGGCAGCTCACCGCCGGCTCCCCGGGCCAGGAGCGATCTGGTCGTGCTGGGCGTCGATCCAGCTCCGGAGGTCGTCGCAGCGATAGAGGACGCGGCGGCCGAGGCGGAAGCTGCGGGGGCCGGTGCCCAGGTGGCGCCAGTACCGCAGGGTGGCGACCGGGGCACGGAGGAGCTCGGCGGCTTCGGTGATGGTGAGCAGTTCGGGCTCGCGACTGGCGGCATGGTCGCGCATGACTGGCTCCGGTCTGGTCGGGTGGACTGGCTCCGTCACCTGAGAAGGCGCCGATCCGGAGCTCGTACTGACAGCCGACCGCAAGATGCTGCCGAAAACCTCCAGTTGTTCTCCTGCCTCCGCTGTCCGAGTCCGCGGCGGCGTCGGCGGAGGCCGCCCACTCATCGACCGATGCCTGGGGCACTGCCACGCGGGGCGAGGGACGAGCCGAGGCGCTCCTCGGGCCTGCGGACCCCCGGGACGGGGGCGGTCGGCTGCAGGCGCGCCGATCCGCGCTGCTCGGGGTCCGCCGAACGCCGTGTGCGCCAGGCCTCGCGCTCGCGATCGAGCCGCTCGGGCGGCTGGGCGCGGAGAGCCGGGTCGGCGGTGAGGGTCGCGATGCGCGTCCGCGCGTCGGTGAGCTCCTGACGGGTGGTGGCGATGTCGCGCTGGAGGTCGATGAGCTGGCCGGCCGGGTCGGCGGTCCAGGCGACGGGCCCGAAGGGGTCGAGCCGCTCCTCGCGCTGCCGGCTGGCTTCGGCCAGTGCGCGCCGGGCCTGCTCTGCCGCGTGCCGGGCGTCGTCGGCGGCCGCGCAGAGCTGGGCGTGCTCGGGGTGAGCGTGTTCGGCCGCCCGGTGGGCGGAGTCGTCGAACGCCCTCCACAGGGCGGGCCGGTCGTCGAACCAGCCGGCCACCTGCGCGAGGTCGGTCGGGTCGGTGGGCAGGGACGGCACGTGTGGACGCCACCTGTCGGCCCAGTCGAGGAGCTGCTCGCCGGCTCGCGCGACTGCGCCTCGCCGGAGTCCGAGCCGGCCCGGGCTGTCGAGCACGGTTCTTGCCGCCGTGCGTGTGGCGGGGCGTTCGCCCTCCCAGCGCGCGAGGAGGGTGTCCCGGGCGCGGTCGGCGTGGGCGGCGAAGGCCGCGCCGCTGTCCCCAGCCCGCCGTCTGGCCTGTTCCGCAGCGATCGCCGTCTGCTCACGGGCGGCTTCGCGGTTCACGAGTTCGCCGACGTGCGGCGCTTCGAGCGCGATCACCTCGCGCAGCGTCTCGCGCTGCGGCTCCCAGTAGGCGAGTCGCTGAAGGCAGCGTTGCTCGGCCGTCCACGCCACGAGCAGCTCGGCCAGCACCTCATCGAGCGGGCGAGCCAGGGCGTAGCCGGCGGCCTCACGGGCGGCCTGCCCGGTGGCGTGCGCGGGCCCGAGGTCGGCGCGGTCGCGGGCGAAGACCGCGATCCACTGCTCCCGAGCCTCCTCGGTGTCGGTGGCGACGAGGTGAGCGGTGTTCGCGGTTCGGCCGCGGGTCATCCCGACGTAGCAGGAGGAGGCGCCGGTGTGCTCGCCGACTACTACGTGCGCGGCGGTGACGGTGTCACCCTGCACGCCGTGGGCGGTGGTGGCGTAGGCGAGTTCGACGTGCGCGGTGACGTAGTCGGCGGGAAGTACCCGTGTCCCTGGGCCGGCAGGGGTGACACCGCCGGGCCCGGTCCCGGGGACGGTGCTGGTGGGGGTGACAGCGGGGGTGACGAGCAGCCCGCCGCGGCAGCCGACGGCGGCGACGGTCCAGGTGTCGCGGTTGGCGATGTCGAGGTGGCGGTCGTTGCGGCGGGTGGCGATCCGGTCCCCGGTGCCGATCCGCTCCCCGGCGCCGGTGATGACCACCGTCCGGTCGTCGACCCGGCCGGCGGTGACCAGCCGTTCCCGGATGGCGGTGTTGAGTTCGGCGGCCTGGTCGCGGGTGTCCACCACCACGGCCACCCGGCGGCCGGCGGCATATGACGCGGCGGCGGTGGCGGCCAGCGTGTCCTGCCGCGCGGCGGCGTCGAGGAACAGCTGGATCTGGCCGCGGGCGAGGAGGGCGTCGAAGACGGCGCCGGGGTCGGAGCCGGTGCGCATGGCCAGGGTCAGCGCGGCGTAGGTGGTGTCGGGTGTGGTGCGGCCCTGCTCGTCGGTTTGGGTGAAGCGGTGCACCGCGTCGAGGGTCAGGGTTGCCGCGGGGTCGACCCTGTCGATGGCGAGGTCCAGGATGCCGCCGCGGCCGACCGCGGAGAGCTGGTGCCGGTCGCCGAGCAGCGCCACGCGGACCTGGCACTCGTCGGCGACGGTGAGCAGGGCGCGGGCGGTGTCCTGGTCGAGCATGCCGGCCTCGTCGACCACCAGCAGGTCCCCCGGCCGCAGCCGCGCTCCCTCCGTCGGGCCGGCATAGGCACGGCCGGTGGCTGGGTCGCTCTCCCCGGGCGCGAGCCGGATCCAGGCGCCGTCGGCGTTCCAGCGCCAGCCGTGCCCGAAGGCCAGGGACGCCGCCGACCCGGCGGCCGCACCCAGCTCACCGGCGGCCACCTTGGCCGCCTTGCGGGTGGGGGTGACCACCATGAGCCGGCGGCCCCGCGCCTCGAGCAGGCCCCGGGTGGCGGCCAGTGTGGTGGTCTTGCCCGCGCCGGCGGCGCCCTCCACCACTATGAGCGGTCGGTCGCCCGCCATGGCGGCGACCGCTCCTGCCTGGCCGGCATCCAGCCGCCCGGCACAAGCCTCGGGTCCAAGGGGCAGTGTCAGGTCGAGATGAGGCCCGTCGGTCGCGGCGCGGGCGGCGAGGCGGGTGGTCAGGTCGGCCTCGACCTCGAGGACCGTCTGCGAGGTCCACGCGCGGATGTGCTCCGGCACGCCGTCGCGGTCCAGCAACGGCAGGCATTGCTGCAGGGCGCGGGCGGTGAGGTCTTCGGCCAGCTCGATGCGCACCGGCGCGTCGGCCACGACGCCTGCGGCGGCGATCAGCCGTTCGGCCTCGCCGCGGATGTCGGCGGCGTTCCACGCCGACCGCCCGGCCGCCAGCCGGGTCAGCGCGCGCTGTACCAGCGCGTCGCGATCGAGGGCCCCGATCGGGGTGGGGGCCAGGTCGACCGGGCCGGCCGGGGCGCGGTAGCCGAGGGCGGACAGGTCGGCCCGCCAGCGTTCCTCCAGCCCGACCCCGGGCTGGGCAGTGACCTTGTCCGGGCGGCCGTCGGCCCATGCCCGGGCGTCCCACGCGCGGCGCAACGCCGGGCCGGGGGATTCGCCGGGGTGCGCGGCGGTCCAAACACGCTCGTAGCGGTCCACATTCCGGGCGATCTGCGCGTGCCGCGCGCTGAACGGGCCCACGTAGTCGGTGAGCTCCCGTAGTTCTCCAGTACCGTCCTTCCGGTAGCCGTGCGCGGCGAAGGCGGCGTTCAATGCCGGGTCACACGCCATCGCCGCATGCCCGATCCCGTTGATCGCGCCCAGGAAGTCGCGAACCCCGACGGTGTGCAGACCGCGCCATTTCCCGGCCGCGAACACCCGGGACAGCAGCTGCAAGTGCAGATGCCAGTGCGGGTCGTTCGCCCGGGAGGTGTAGTGCCGCACCGTCGCCGCCTCCAGTACCTCGACCGGGACCTGCACCTGACCGCCGCGCGGCCCGATCCTGGTGGTGGCGTGCTCCGAGAGCCAGGCGATGATCTGCCCTGCGGCGCGGTCCTGCGCCGCCTCGTACGCCCTCGCGATCTCCGGGTGCAAGGCGGCGGCCAGCGACCAGCTCTTCGGGCCGTTCACCACCACCTCGGCGAACCGAACGGCGTGTTCGTCGCCGCGCAGCTGCCCCCGCGGCTCGCCCGTGGCCGGGTCGCGGCCGGCGACCCAGGTCTCGTAGCTGTCGCCGGCCAGCGGCCCCAGCTCGGTCACGCGACCGTCGGTGGCGGTGAAGCGGCGGGCGATCCCGGTGCCCTCGGTGAGGTAGTAGTCATCCGCCCGGCCGCGGTCGGCCTCCACGTAGTGCCGGGCAGCCGCCGGCGCGCCGGCGTAGATCTTCATTCCGCCGTGCATTCTCAACGCCACCCAACAATGGCCAACAAGTCACCCCTAGAAACGGCGATGGGCCCCGCGAAGCGGGGCCCGAGCTACCTCCGAAGGTAGCATTCGTGCCGCTGCTTTGGGTGGTGTTCGAGGCGGCGGGACGCGTCTTCTTCAGATGTTAGCGAGGCGTGTCGATCTTCGTCCCATTTGAGGTGCTGATAGCCGTTGATAGTCCGAGTTGAAAAGAGAGGTTAAGCCCGGGCTTGCTGAAGCTGCGCCACGGTTGGACTGTCGGCGCCTCCTGCGAGCTCGGCGAATGACCGACGCGGACGAGGGCGGCGGCGACGCCGTACGCGAGACGTTCGACGCTGCTGCCGACGCGTTCGGGAGCGTGGTCGGCGCCATGGCGGGTTTGGTGAGTGGCGACCCTGGCGCAGCCCTCCTCGGGGCGATAGCTGGGCCCTGTGCAGCCGAGGCGCGGCGGCCGTGCGTTTCACCGTGGCCACCCCTCGTCGCCAAGGCCAGCACGGGTCTCGGCGGCGCCACTTGCAGAGCCGCGAAACGACAGTCGGACTCATGTCGTCGACCGTCGCCAAGACTTGCCGCCAACCGGGCCTCGCGCGGCAGAGCAGCGAACGTACGCGACTACTGTGCCCACCATGGATGGGGTCATGAAGGCTGACTCCAAACTCGGAATCAGCCTGGAGCGCGCCTCAGCTCAGGTTCCTGACGACGGTCGCTATCACGTCGTTGTGGATGGCGAGATCGTCTTCTCCTCGCGCGTAGAGGTCGCTGCTGTGGCTGAGTACGAGGAGGTTCGTGATGCTCGCAGAGGACCAGCGCGTGAACGGCAACGGCGTGAGCAAGCTGTCGCGGATCTCCGGGCGCACCGAGCCTCCAGTTGGTCTGCAAAGCAGACTCGGGATGCGAAGAAGGGTGGCCGCGGAGTTGGCAGATAACCCGCGGTGGATGGCAACCCGACGGCGCTGGCCGCTCGTCTCCAGTTGGCGCTCAAGGCCGCGTCTGGCACTGGGGCCGGACTTCCCCCGGCCCATGAGCAGCCACTCATTCAGCAACGACTCATGAGATCGCCTGTCGCGCCTGAGATGCTGGCTCGGCTGGGACCGCTCGATGTTGCCGAGAGCGTCGCGGCCGCGAGGCTGCGCTGCCACCAGGCGTGGTACCGCAGCGAGGTCTTGCAGCTTTCCCGCTTCGGGCGACTGCCGTTGCCCAGTGGCCGGCCGGTGGGCAGCGTGCTGCATCCCGAGGACGCCGTCCGCGGCGCCAACTTCACCTCGCCGGCGGCCCGGTCGCTGTACCAGCGTCGTCGTGCCGAAGGGTGGGGCGTCGACCCGCAGAGGTGCACGACAGTGATGACGTCAAGCCAGGCGCTGACGATCAACCTTATGGCTCCGTTGTTCAACGACTTGCGATGGGCGGGAGCCGTATTCGGCCAGATTCTCGGAATTGCCGGCTGCGTTGTTGACGATATCTGGCTGGAGTATGCGCCGGCGCGCCGCAGTCTCTTTCTGCAGGACTCCACTCGTATGGATGTGCTCGTCGCGCTGCGCTATGGAGCCGAGAGCCGCTACGTCGCTATCGAAGTGAAGCTGGTCGATCGGTTTATAAGTCGGGTCTTGCCAATCGGTGAGGCCTATCAGCAACTCTTCTCCGATATCCCCTTGTGGCGGTCGAACATCCATGAGCATCTTGATCGATCGACCAATCAACTCCTGCGCGTGCATGCTCTCGCTGCGGCGATCGGCCGTGTCCGGGGCGCGACCAAGCTAGCAGGTCTTCTGCTGCTGACACATCCGCTACTCGGTGACGCGACATCGGTGGCGCGGGCCTACCGACAGCAGCTCAATGACGCCAGCGACCTGACCCATGCCACGCTCGCGGCCCTTTTGGCGGTCATGCACGACACCGCCGGAAGCATCGAGGACCGACAGTACTGCGTGGCCCTCCGAGAGCGGTACATCGATCTGGAACCGAGTGAAGCCGTCTGGGTCGCGTCTCAAGCCGACCGATCGTCAGGGAGAACTGTCCTCAGTTGAGTCCGCTTGGGCATAGAGCGCGTCGTAGGTCTGCGTGAACAACGCCTCCCCGCCGATGACCAATCGGTAGAGACGCTGCCAGTCTGCCCTCGTGATCACCTGACGGTGAGCGGCCGGGACCCGGAACGCCGTGTTCATCCGCCGCCACGCTGGGATCAGTCCAGCGACGGCAGTCGGATCGATGCCGGCGCTCAGCATGTGAGTTTGCACGTCACGGGGGAGTTGGGATCCCCTGCCGCGGCAGGCCAGCTCGATCGCGTCCAGGGCCGCGCCGAGTGTGCGCGTCTGACGCTGCCAATTGTGGTTCCCGCTGGTGACGGGCGTGATGACTGCTGCGTGCAGGAGATGCTCGACGGCCGCGCACATCCCAATAACGGGGCCCGAAAAATCGGCGGCAGGATCGAGCTGGTGGCCGACCAGATCGGCCGTCGCCATCATCACCTGGACGTCCTCGCTGAGGACGTGCCAGCGCTCCTCGCCAACGAGCGTGGCGAGCCGCTCGCGACTCGGTCCAATCTCGGCGAGATGGCTGCGACCCCAGGCAGTCAACGACGACCGTGCCGCGTCGATGACGCCTTCGGTCCGCTCGGCGTCGCCCTGGTCAGCGTCCGACCCGCTCAGTGCCGCGCCGACAGACTGATACTCGATCAACTTGAGAACGACCGTGACGACCGACTCAAGGGCGGCGTCCACGACCTCGGACGGCGCTGCCGGGTTGAGTGCCACCGACATTAAGGTGCCGCCGGCGCCATCTGTGAAGACGTCAGGCTCGATGGCATTGCTGCTTGTCGTGTAAATCAGCACCACCCCGACTGGCGGCTGCACGCCGAAGTTCTGCAGGTATCCAAGGATCTTGTAGAGCTCTTCCGAAGGCAGCCGCTGGCGCTGTCGCAGCTTCGGGTCGATCACCGCATACCGGCGGTTACCCGCGGTCGGGTGTGCTCGCACCACGATGTCCGGGATGCCGCCCAAGCGCCGGCCATTCTCGCGCCTCCACGTCGCGGCGTGGCCGGCGTCGACCGACGACAGGCTGCGCTGGAAGAAGAGGTCGAGGCGGCCGGCGAAGACCTCGAATTGGTAGGCCGCGCCCGTACGGCGCCAGGCCGAACCGATCCTCGGTTCCGGCAGGTTGAGAGCCCGAGCCAGCGCTCGTCCGAGTGCCCCGAGGCACCAGAGTTCATACAGCTTGCTGTCGAAGCTGTCGCCGTACACCGACAGGTCTACCGCCCCGGGGTCGACGGTGGGGACGCCTGCCAAGCACTCATCGATCCACTCGACGAGCTGCCGGTATGGGCCAGGATGGGCGATCTCCCGTCGCTGGAGTCGGCGGCGGACTTGGCTGATTAGCCGCTCAATGGCTACGCGGGTACGGATGGTCTGCGCGTCCTGCCGGCAGTCCGCCAGCGCCGGTATCCGCTGCGCGCGCTCCAGTCGCTCGCGTAGTCGGCGTACTGCTCGATACTCGACCGCCTCGACCGATGCCGTACTGGCCCGGAAGCTGTCCCGTAGTTCGCGGGTGAGCCATTGTGTGGCGTAGCTGGCCAACGTGTTTTCGGGCGTCCGGGAGCCGCGCCGCACCTCGCTGACGGGGAACGACAGGTCCTGATCGCCGCCGCGTTGCCGGGTGACCCAGCGATTGATGTCCAGGGCCCCGCCGAGCGAGCCGACCTGTTCGGTGCTGACGAGCTGGTAGCGGAAGGTTGGCCGCCTGGCCATGTTCTCGAGGAACGTCAGTAGCCGGCGCCCTGCCGCGAGCGCCACGCGCAGCCGCAAGCCGGCGAGAAGTTCTTCCAGCTCGGAAGCGGCGGCCGTCCGGGAGGCCGCCGAACGTTCGGACAGGTCCTGATCGCCGCTTGAGAAGTAGACGCCGAGCAGCGGCAACGAGGCCTCGACCGCCGCCTGACGTCCGAGCTCGCTCAGAGCGCCGCCGGGCGCTTCCTCGATCAGGCGTGCATCGGTCTCCGGAGGCTCACCGAACCACTCGGCGTCTGGTGCAGTCATACGCCGTGGGGGTTGACGAGGTGCTGTAGAGCCGCTTGCGCTTTGGGCAGGGCCGCGAACAGCTCGCTGGCGCGCTGCAACTGCAGGTCATCGAGCTGCCCCATCTGCGGCACCACCCGGTCGGCGATCGCCCAGTCGAGCGCCTCGGCGGGCGCGATGCCACTCGCCGTCTGCAGCAGGATGACGCGAAAGACATCGACCAGCTGGGCGGTTCCGATCGGCCAACCGGCGACCGATTCGCTCGTCCGCCGCAGATCCGCCACAATCCGCTGCAGCAGCGCGATCTCTGCGCCGATGCGCCCACGGACCGCCTCCAGCGAGTCCACAGCCAAGGCAGCGCCATAGGTCGAGCTGAGCCAGTCGTACGCCGTCTGCAGGCTGCTCTCAGTCTCCTCGTTCGTTCCAGCGTGGGAAAGTTCAGCAACCGGCGTTCCCACAGTGATGAACTGGAACCGTCGAGTCAGGCCCTGTGAGATCGGGTTGACGAAACTGGTGTCGAGGTCATTCATGGCCGCGATGATCCGGAAGCGGGCAGGCACCCACAGCTGTTGTCGGCCCTCCGTCTCGAACCAGAGGTCGATCGGGCTGCGCTCCAGGTTGGCGGGGTCGCACGACGACAGCACCGTGTAGAGAGAACCGATTGCCTTGTCGATGTCAGCGCGGTTGAACTCGTCGATCAGCAGCCACGTTCCTTGCCAGCGCCGTGCCTGCTCGCCCGACGACGTGTCGTCGCCTTGGTCTTCGGCGGTCACCTCATCGCGAACCTGGATTGCACATTTCAGCGCGGCATCGGCGACCTTGCCGTAGGAAGGCTGGAGCGACCCGTCTGCGGCCGGCCGGAGGCCGCCAACTACGTGAAAAGGGGACCACTCACTCGTCGCTGTCGATGCCAATAGGCGTACGTCGAAGGCATCTGCCAGGATGCGGGCCAACGTGGTCTTCCCAGTTCCGGGAGGCCCTTGCAGCACGAGATGTCCGACCAGGAGCGCCGTCACGCAACGGGTTACCAGCGCCTCGGCGTCCGGCAGCGTGATGCGGCTCGTGGCCAGGTCGGCAAGAACGCGCTGGCGGAGGCGTTGTACGTCAGCGTCGCGCAGCGGATGCGCGCAGAAGTCACGCGTCCACCGGAGATCGTCGTCTGCCTCCACGCCGCTCGCGGACACCGGCTCGGCAGTTCCCGTTGAGGTCGGCGAGGTGGATGGCAGGGCGAGAACGGCTTCCCGGTCGCTAATCGGCGGGAGGGCCTCAAGGATGTCTTCGTTCGACGGTTGGTCGGTCCACAGCATCGACTGCATGGCACTCGGTACGGCGTACCTAGGCATGGCTCTCGGATAGAAGTCCTGCAAGTCTGTGCTCGCCAGCGGGTACTCGTCGTCAAACCAGTCGAGGTAGTCGTCGAGGGTGGCGAGGTCCTGGTCGCGCCCAAGCCAGACGGCCAAGCTGAGCCGGTTGATGCGCTTGACGTTGTTCCGTGTCAGCGCGGGGCCGGCAGTGGGGCGAAGTGCCGTACCGATCCGGACCCGCTTTCCACGGGCATCCTGGCCCCACGCGATGTCGAAAAGCTCTTGCCCAAGCCGGTCCTGGGTACGGAGCCGTTGCAGAGTGGAACCGGGATAGTCATAGCGAATGAAGGATGGTTGGTCCTGCCATACGGCCAGGTAGGGGCTTGCGGACTCCTCGCGCAGGCGGAACGACTCCAAAACAGGCCGTTCCTGCGTGGTACCGAACCGCGGGATGGTCGGCAGCGGCCCCAAGTCATGGAAAAGTTCATCCGCGCCGGGCCCAGCAGCATGAAGAAGGGCTGGGATCGTGACGACAGTCAGCGGATGGCTACCAGCTAGGTCGTCGGCTGCGACGGCCAGGAGCTGGGGTGAGGGGTACGGCACACAGGAACCGTACTGGCTCGCAGTGACACCTCAGCCCGCGCTGTTGTCGCTGTCCGCCTCCAGCACGCTCATGACGTGCTTGCAGAAGTCGGGGTTCAGTTCCAGCCCCACCGCGTCGCGCCCTTTCTCGAGTGCTACCGACATCGTCGTGCCGCCCCCAAGGAAGGGATCGAGCACCGTCCCGCCCTCGGGACAGCCGATGTCGATGCACCGCCGGACCAGCTCACGTGGGTATGGCGCGTAATGAGTTCCGCGGGCCAGGGAGTTGCGCTCAGGCTCGATGAACCAGACGTCTTCCTCCCCGGCAAGCGCCTCGCGGTCGAAGTAGTACTTGGTCGACTGCGTAAACATGAAAATGTGTTCGTACTTGCGCCATGGGCGGTCTTTGGCGGTCGGCTCGGGAATGCTGGTGTTACGCATCCAAATAATGTCGCTTCGCAGCGTCCAGCCCGCAGCCTGCATCGCCAGCGCGACGCGCCAGGGGATGCCGATGAGGGACTTTCGCGGCAACCCGAGACCTGGCCCGTCGACCGCACGCAGCACCGACATGCGACGGCTCCGGTGTTTCGCATCCGTGCCGTGCGGCCGGCCCTTGGCGTTGTAGTAGGTGTCGCCCAGATTCAGAAATAGGGTGCCGGTCGGCTTGAGTGCCTGCCGCAAGCCATCCATTGCGCGGACGATATTGTCGACGTAGCCCTGAATGCTGACTTCCATGCCGATTTGACCCTCGACATCGTAGTCGCGCTGCCAGTAGTATGGCGGACTTGTCACGACACAATCGATCGAGTTCTGTTCAAGCAATGCCGCCTCTTCGCGGCAATCGCCTTGGATCAGGGTCCAGGAGTGGCCCGAGCGCTTGCCCGCGGCCACAACGTTCGGACCCTCGGTAGATCGAGCCGGCTCACTCAACGGTCCTCCAACCCTTACTTGGCTATGCATGGACAAGTGTAAGAGATCTCCGTCGGTTGGGGAAGGCGGCGCGCCAGAGCGTCTCTGCCCGCATCGGTCACTACCGTGGAGACGTGGAGGACGCCCGGTACCTTGCCGGACCGCACGAGATTGCAACTGTGCTTGGAGTTCAAGCCAACACCGTGAACGTCTGGCAACAGCGAGAACTGGATCACGCCTTCCCCGAACCGGTCGTGGCGCTGGCCGGTGGCAAGATCTGGGACATTCGCGACGTGATCGCCTGGGCCGATGCCACCCGTAGGACGGTCCACGAGCGCACATACACCGCTCCGGGGTGGCGTCCGACGAGGGACACGTAGCGGTCGGTCTCTCACGTCCGGGCACGCTACGGCCCCCTACCGACAAAGCAGTGGGACTGCTGCTTGCTCTGTGCCGACCACGGCCCGCCTCGAACGTGTGACGGCGCATGCGCCCGGGCTCGCCGCGGGGTTTCCGTCGGTGGCACCCTGTAGACACGTGGGTGTGGACGTCCTTGTGGATGAACGAGTGAATGAAGGAGGGGTGACCATGTCGATCGCAGAGAGCAGCGCGTCTGTCGAGGTCAGTGAACTCACCCCCCAGGAGGCCGCCGCGGCCTTCGACCGAGTCGCCCGCACTGCCTTGGACTTGAGCGGGGAAGAGTTCCTCGCGGCCCTCGACGAGGGCAAGTACGACGACGTCGACCCCGATGCCAACCCGGGGCTGCTCGACGTGCTCATGGCGCTGCCTCTCGTACGCTGACGCCTCGTGCCGGGAGCGTCGCCGTATCAAGCGGTCGCAGCGTTCCTGGCACCTCTCGAACGAGCGGTGGCCTGCCTCGGCACGGGCAAGATCGTCGTCTCACCCGGCGGTCGCGCGACCACGGACAAGACCCACGTCTGGACCCTGAACGGCGGCGACGGCCTCGTACTGCGCGGAGACGCGGCCGGCAGCCGGTTTCTGGCGTCCATGCACTACCGGATCATCCCGACCGACCCCGAGAAGTACGACGTTCATGAGGGGCGCTGGCGGGTCACCACGTCGGCCTACCTCTATGAGTTCCGGGCGCCCGACAACGCGAAGGTGTGGGCGATGCACTGGCATCCGGCCGGCAAGAGCCACGCGACCTTCCCGCACCTCCACCTCTACACCGTCCGCCCTGACGGGCACTTCCCCACTCCGCGGCAGACCCTCGAGTCTGCGGTGCAGTGGTGCATCGAGATGGGCGCGGAGCCGCAGAACGCCCAGTGGCGGACCGTGCTGGCCGAGTCCGAGGGAATCCACCAGCTGTACCGATCCTGGTCCGAGGACCCGTCACCGCCGACAGGTGGCCGGTGACGCCGGGCCCCACCGCGTCGAGGCAGAATGCGGGCGGTCAGCCGGGACCCCACCCCGCTTCCCCACAACCAGCTCCCCTCCGACTGCGCAGCGCCGGGGGAAGGGTGGGCCGTAGGCCCATCCCGCAGGGACGCGCAGCGCCCTTCCGGCGGCCGGCGCAGTCGGAGAGGCTCCTGCGGGTGTGGGGGCGGGTGCCGTCGTCGGGGCAGTGTCCGAGGCGACTGCCGCAGCGGCCCCAGTCCGCACCCAGTCCGCAGATGGTCCGCAAAACGCTCAGAAACGGCCAACACCGCCCGACAGGGACCAACGGTAAATGCGCTGGTCAGCCACCGTTTTCAGTCACAGCCCACCGCGCCAAACCACTCCGCGGTCGATTTTGCAAGGCGGGGGTTAGGGGTTCGATTCCCCTCGTCTCCACAGCCCGGCCCGTCCCGGCCGCGGGTGCCCTCCCCCGGCGCCCGTCGGTGGCGGAGTGGGAGAGTGGTGCCCGTGACTGACCAGACCTCCGCCGCACGGCGTGCCGTCCTGCACACCAACCACGGCGACATCACCGTCGACCTGTTCCCCGACCACGCGCCGAAGACGGTCGCGAACTTCGCCGACCTCGCCGAGGGCGCCCGCGAGTGGACCCACCCGGAGACCCGGGAGAAGACCACCGCCAAGCTCTACGACGGGACGATCTTCCACCGGGTCATCGGTGGCTTCATGATCCAGGGCGGCGACCCGCTCGGGCAGGGCATCGGCGGCCCCGGTTACAAGTTCGGCGACGAGTTCCACCCCGACCTGTCCTTCGACCGCCCCTACCTGCTGGCCATGGCCAACGCCGGCCCGGGCACCAACGGATCGCAGTTCTTCATCACCGTCGGCAAGACCCCGCACCTGAACCGGAAGCACACGATCTTCGGCGAGGTCGCCGACGACGCCGGTCGCCAGGTCGTGGACGCCATCGCCGCGGTCCCCACCGCGCGCGGCGACCGTCCCCTGGAGGACGTGGTGATCACCTCGGTCGAGGTGCAGCGCAGCTGACCACCCCCGACGCTCCCGGGGGCGCCGGCGCGGGAGATCCGCAGCCGGCGCCCCCGCCGGCGACCTGCTACCGGCACCCCGGCCGGCCGACCGGGATCTCCTGCGTCCGCTGCGGGCGGCCGATCTGTCCCGACTGCATGCAGCCTGCCTCGGTCGGCTTCCAGTGCCCGGAATGCGTGGCCGCCGGGAACGCCGGTGTCCGCCGGCCCCGCCGCGGCAGCGCGGTGCGCAGCGCCGGGCGCCGGTTCGGCCCGATCACCCTGATCCTCATCGCGCTCAACGTCGCCGTCGCCCTGGCCACCGCGGTCTCCGCGGTCGTGGTCGGGGTCGACCCGTTGCGCAGCTTCGCCTCGCCGCTGCAGAACGCCTTCGCGGTCAGCCCGGCCGCGGTCGACGCCGGCGAGTGGTGGCGGGTGGCCACCGCCGCGTTCACCCACGTCAGCCCGATCCACCTGGGCCTGAACATGCTGGCGCTGCTGCTGTTCGGCTCCGAGCTGGAGCGGCAGCTGGGCCGCGCCCGCTACCTCACGATCTACCTCGTCTCCGCCCTCGGCGGGGCGGTGGCCCTGCAGCTGCTCGGCGCCTACTTCCAGGGCGCGGTGGGCGCCTCGGCGGCCATCTACGGCCTGCTGGGCGCGTTCGGCGTCGTCCTGGTCCAGCAGCGGCAGGACCTGCGCGGCCTGCTGACCCTGCTGGTGATCAACCTGGCGATCAGCTTCCTGCCCGGGATCTCACTCCTCGGGCACCTCGGGGGCCTGGTCGTCGGCGCAGCGGTGGCCGCCGTCCTGGTGCTCGGCCGGCGTCGCCGGCCGGTCGCCGTCGGCGGCACGGTGGTCCTGGTCCTCGTGCTGCTAGCCCTGCTGTTCGGTGGCCTGCGCTAGCCGATCGTGGCCGGGCCGGTCCGGTGGAGTGCCGCCGCGACGAGCTCCGGATCGGTGCCCAGGTCGCGCCGGCCCAGCACCAGCAGGACGGCGTCGTCCCGGCTGTCCTCGAGTTCCAGCGTGCGGGTGCGGGTTCCCAGCCGGCGGGTGGCCCGCACCCGGACGCGCAACGCCGGCCACGGGACGGTGCGGCTGCCCCCGACCGTCCGCACCGTCACGCCGACGGCGTCGGTGCGCAGCCGGGGCCGTAGCACCAGGTCCCGGGCCACCACGACCAGCAGCACCCCGGCCGCCACGCCGACCAGCAGCCGGCCCACCGGGTCCACCAGCACCGCGGTGAGCGCCAGGACGGCGGCGGCCGCTGCTGCCACGGCGGTCTCGCCGCTCCGGGTGGACCACTGCACGCCATCCAGCTTGTCAGCCGCGCCGGACCGTCGGACCGGCGTCCTACGATCGCGGCTGGGACGTGCTCGGCGTTCCGCGAGCGGCCCCGCACCGGGGCTGCCGAGGCGGGAGGAGTGGTCCATGCGGGACGCGGTCATCTGTGCGGCGGTGCGCACGCCGGTCGGCAGGCGTGGCGGAGGGCTGTCCGGGGTGCACCCGGCCGACCTGTCGGCGGGCGTGCTGCGCGCGCTCGTCGAGCGCACCGGGCTCGACCCGGCCACGGTGGACGACGTCTTCTGGGGCTGCGTCAGCCAGGTGGGCGAGCAGACCTACAACATCGGCCGGGTGGCGGCGCTGGCGGCCGGCTGGCCCGAGTCGGTGCCGGGCACGACGATCGACCGCCAGTGCGGCTCCTCGCAGCAGGCGGTGGCCTTCGCCGCCGCCACGGTGGTCAGCGGTCAGGCCGACGTGGTCGTGGCCGGCGGGGTCGAGTCGATGAGCCGGGTGCCGATGGGCAGCTCGGTGGGCGACGGGACGACCGGCAGCCCGCTGGGGCCGGAGTTCCTGGCCCGCTACGACGGCGTCGCCCCCAACCAGGGCGTCGGCGCCGAGATGATCGCCGCCCGCTGGGGGTTCTCCCGGGCCCAGCTCGACGAGTTCGCGCTGCGCTCGCACGACCTGGCGGCCAAGGCCCGGGCCGGCGGCGCGTTCGACGAGCAGATCGTCCCGGTCACCGTCCCCGACGGGACCGTGGTGCGCGCCGACGAGGGCATCCGGCCCGGCGGCACGCTGGAGAAGCTGGCCGGTCTGAAGACGCCGTTCCAGTCCGACGGTGTGGTCAGCGCCGGCAACGCCAGCCAGATCTCCGACGGCGCGGCCGCCCTGCTGGTCACCACCTCGGAGCAGGCCCGCCGGCTCGGGCTGACGCCGCTCGTGCGGGTGCACACCACGGTGGTGGCCGGCGACGACCCGGTCATCATGCTCACCGCACCCATCCCGGCGACCCGCAAGGTGCTGGACCGGTCCGGCCTGACCCTGGCCGACATCGGGGTCTTCGAGGTCAACGAGGCCTTCGCGCCGGTACCGCTGGCCTGGCTGGCCGAGACGGGGGCGGACACCGAGCGGGTCAACCCCCTCGGTGGTGCCATCGCCCTGGGGCACCCGCTGGGTGCCTCCGGTGCCCGGATCATGACCACGCTCGTGCACCACATGCAGGCGACCGGCACGCGGTACGGCCTGCAGACGATGTGCGAGGGCGGCGGAATGGCGAACGCCACCGTGCTGGAGCTGATCGGCGGCTGACCGTTCCGCCGCGGCGGACCCCGTGTCCCCGCACCGTGTCCCCGCGCCGTGTCCCCGCACCGTGTCCCCGCAGCCCCCGGTCGCCGTGTCGACCGGGGGCTGCGGCGTCCCGGGACGGTCATCCTCCTGCGTCGAGTCGACTTCTCCACAAGTGTGTGCACAGCTGGGGATGGACTTGCACGCGTGTAGTTACCGCTGTGCCGTTTCTGCCCCACTGGTCACACGGCCGGTGTCCGTGCAGGTCAGGCACGTGCTCGCGGGTCGCCGCCGCCCACATCCGGTGGACAGGTCCGTGGACGGGGCGGGTGGCACGCTGTGGATTCCGACGTTCGCTGTGCACAGACTTCGCCGGTGAGCGCGGACCGGCGCCGCACCGCACCGTCTGTCCACACAGTGACGGGATGTCCACACAGAGGCATCGGAAGGCATCGGATCGTCCCGGTCGCGGGGCCGGGAAACGCAGAGGCCCTCGTCCCGAATCGGGACGAGGGCCTTCGCGGAGGGTGGCAGGGGGCGGGTCAGCGCCAGCGCATCGACATCACCAGGCCGGCCACCATGGCACCGAACCCGATGGCGAAGTTCCACGAGTTCAGCGAGGCCATGAACGGGATCTGCTCGCCGGCCACGTAGAAGACGACGATCCACAGCAGGCCCAGCACCATGAGCCCGACCATCACCCCGGCGTACCAGCGCGGGCTCGGCTCGGCGGCCTTGGCGCGGGCTGCCCGGCTGGGCAGGACGCCCTCGGGCGGGGTGTACACGGACTTCTTGCGCACCTTGGACTTGGGCACCCTGCCGACTCCTCCTCCGGCCGGCGGCCTGGCGCCCCGGCGACTCTGCCGTCCAGCCTAAGCTGCGAGGGGGCAGCGAGGTCCCCAGCGGGCCGTCCCCGGCAGGTCGCGTCGCCGACGCGGACACCCTCGCCGTCCCCAGCGAGGAGGTGCACGATGTCCCGTCGACCCGGCAGCCGCGGGCTGTGGACGGCCCTGGTGCCGGTGGTCGCGCTGCTCGCCGGCCTGCTGTTCGCCACCTCCGGCAAGACGGCCCTGGGTACCGACCTGCGGGCCGGGGACAGCATCGAGCTCTCCAGCCTCATCGAGCAGCGCAACGAGGCCGTCGCCCGGCAGCAGCAGGAGCTGGCCCGGTTGCAGGAGCGGATCCAGCGGCTCACCGACCAGGCCGCGTTGCGCAACGGTGCGGTCGCCGAGGCCCAGGTCGGCCAGGCCGGCCTGGTCTCCGCCGGCCTCACCGCGCTCAGCGGCCCGGGCGTCCGGATCACCCTGGACGACGCGCCGCGGTCGCCGGGCGGGGTCCTCCCGGTCGGCGCCACCGGCGACGACGTGGTCATCCACCAGTCCGACGTCCAGGCGGTGGTGAACGCCCTCTGGGCGGCCGGCGCGGACGGCGTGGCCATCATGGGCCAGCGGCTGATCGCCACCAGCGCCGTGCGCTGCGTGGGCAACACCCTGTTGCTGCAGGGCCGCACGTACTCCCCGCCCTTCGTCGTCACCGCGGTCGGGGACGCCGATGAGATGCAGGAGGAGCTGGCCGCCGCCGACGGGGTGGAGCTGCTCCAGCAGGCGGTCGACGACTTCGGGCTGACGTTCGACGTGCAGGAGGCCAGATCGATCGATCTGGCCGCCTACGATGGCGGCCTGGACATGCAGTACGCCGACGCCGGCTGATCTCCGGCCGCCGACTCGGAGGACCCGTGGGCAGCGCAGTACAGACCGGATGGCCGGCGTCCAGCGGACCGGTCCGGTACGGCCGGCCGCGGCGGCAGCGCGGTGACCTCGCGCGCACCGTCGCCCGTGGCATCGGGCAGACCCTGGTCACCGCCGGGCTGGTGGTCCTGCTGTTCGTCGTCTACCAGCTCTGGGTCACCGACCTGCTCACCGCCCAGCGGCAGGGCGAGCTGAGCGACGAGCTCGCGGAGCAGTGGGGTGACCCCACCGTCGCGGCACCCGGTGGCACCTTCCTCGGCGGGCCGATCGACGTGGCGATCGGGGACCCGTTCGCCGTGCTGCACGTGCCCCGGCTCGGCGAGGACTGGTCCCGGGTGGTCGTCGAGGGCACCGGGACCCAGGAGCTGGAAGAGGGTCCCGGTCACTACGTGGACACCGCGATGCCCGGTGAGCAGGGCAACCTGTCGATCGCCGGGCACCGGGTCGGCCGCGGCTCACCCTTCCTCGACCTCGACCAGATGCGACCGGGCGACCCGATCGTCGTCGAGACCGCGGAGGGCTGGTTCACCTACCGCGTGCTGGGCGACCCGGCGACCGGCGAGTTCGCCGACCCCAGCGGGATCCCCGGCCAGCACATCGTGTCGCCGGCGGAGGTCGCCGTCATCGCCCCCACCCCGAACGCCGCCCCCGGCACGCCCCCGACCGGCGCGTACCTCACGCTGACCACCTGCCACCCGAAGTACTCGGCCCAGCAGCGGTTGATCATCCACGCCGAGCTGGCCGACGCCCAGAGCCGGGCCGACGCGCCCGACGGCCCGGCCGCCCTGCGCGCGGACTGAGCTGGGAGGCTGGCGGGCGGAATCGGCCGAGGGAAGGAATGGCGCACGTGTACACCTGGATCTGGCGGCACCTGCCCGGCGGGACCGCCAGCAGGGCGCTGCAGTCGCTGCTGCTGGCCCTGATCGTGGGTGCGCTGCTGCTGTTCGTCGTCTTCCCGTGGGTGGAGCCGATGCTGCCCTTCACCGACGTGACGGTGGACCAGTGAGCGCAGGTCGCACCGCCGCCCCCGCCGTCCGGCCGGTGCTGGTCGTCGACAACTTCGACAGCTTCGTCTACAACCTCGTGCAGTACCTGGGCCAGCTGGGCGTGCCCAGCGTGGTCCGGCGCAACGACGCCGTCACGACCGCCGAGCTCGCCGACCTGGACGTGGCCGGCGTGCTGCTGTCCCCCGGGCCGGGCACGCCGGTCGATGCGGGGGTGACCGTTCCGATGGTCCGGGCGGCCGCCGCGGCCGGCCTGCCGGTGCTCGGGGTGTGCCTCGGGCACCAGGCCATCGCCGAGGCCTTCGGTGGGGTCGTCGTCCGGGCACCGGAGCTGCTGCACGGCAAGACCAGCGAGGTGCTGCACGACGGCGCGGGCGTGCTGGCCGGCCTGCCGTCGCCCTTCACCGCTACCCGGTACCACTCCCTCGCCGTGGAGTCGGCCTCGGTGCCCGACGAGCTCGAGGTCACCGGCCGCACGCCGTCGGGCATCGTGATGGCGCTGCGGCACCGCGAGCTGCCGATCGAGGGCGTGCAGTTCCACCCCGAGTCGGTGCTCACCGAGGGCGGGCACCGGCTGCTGGCCACCTGGCTGGCCACCTGCGGCGTGGTGCCCGACCCGGAGCTCGTCGAGGCCGCCGAGGCCACCGCGCGCCGGCTGACGGTCGCCACCGTCTGAGCGCACACCCCCCGATCGTCAGTCGGCCGGGGGGACCACCGGCGGGATCACGGGCGGCACCGGGTCGGGGTCGGGGTCCGGATCCGGTGCCGGACCCGTGGGCGCCGAGCTCTGTGTGGGCGTCGTCGGCTCCACCGGCTCCGGCACGGCCACCAGCACGGTGAGCTCGTCGTTGGCCGCCAGCTGGGCGTTGGGCCCGGGCTCGGTGCCGAACACGGTGCCCTCGGGGACGTCGCTGCGCTCGCCGGTGGCCACCGTGACGTTGGTGAAGCCGGCCTCCTCGAGCTGGTCGACGGCCTGCTGCTGGGGCAGCCCGGTGACGTCGGGTACCGGTGCGGTGCCCTGGGACACCTGCAGGGTGATCACCGCGTCGGGGGCCACCGCGGCGCCCTCCGTCGGGTCGATGGCGATGACCTGCCCCTCGGGGGCGAGGTCGGGGACGTTGTCGATGGTCACGTTGGTGAAGCCGGCGGTGGTGAGGTTCCCCCGGGCGCTCTGCACCGGGAGGCCCACCACACCGGGGACGGTGATCGTGTCCGGACCGGAGCCGACCACCAGGGCCACGGACGTCTCCGGGTCCACCTGGGTGCCCGGCCTGGGGTCGGAGCTGAGCACCCGGCCCTCGTCCTCGGCGCTGCTGGCCCCGGTGGTGACGGTCCCGACGCGCAGGTCGGCCGCGGTGAGCGCCGTCCGGGCGTCGGCCTCCAGCTCGCCGACCAGCTGCGGCACCTCGACCCGGGTGACCGGTGGGGGGGCCTCCTCGCCGCTGTTGAGGGCGACGACCAGCGCGATGACGCCCACCAGGACCAGGACACCGGCGACGACCGCGGCGACGACGTTCCGCCGCTTGCGCCGGTCGGCGTCCTCGTCGTCCCAGTCGCCGTAGTCGGCCACGCCACCGGCGATGATCGTGGTCTTCTCGGCATCGCTCATCACCGGTGTCGCCTCGACCCGCTGCCCGGCGACGGCGCGCAGCAGGTCCGCGCGCATGTCGGCGGCCGACTGGTACCGGTTGGCCGGGTTCTTGCTCATCGCCTTGAGCAGGACGGAGTCCAGCTCCGGTGGGATGCCGGGGTTGATCGACGACGGCGTCCGCGGGTCCTCGCGCACGTGCTGGTAGGCGACCGCGACGGGGGAGTCGCCGGTGAACGGCGGGGTGCCGGTGGCGAGCTCGTAGAGCAGGCAGCCGGCCGAGTAGACGTCGGAACGGGCGTCGACGCCCTCACCGCGGGCCTGCTCGGGGGAGAGGTACTGGGCGGTGCCGATGACCGCGGCGGTGGAGGTCATCGTCGCCGCGGAGTCGGACACCGCGCGGGCGATGCCGAAGTCCATCACCTTGACGGTGCCCTGCGGCGTGATCATCACGTTCCCGGGCTTCACGTCCCGGTGCACGATGCCGTTGCGGTGGCTGAAGTCCAGCGCCGCGCAGATGTCCGCGGTGAGCGACATGGCTCGCTCGGGGGAGAGCCGGCCCTCCCGGCGGAGGACGTCGCGCAGGGTCTCGCCCTCGACGTACTCCATGACGATGTAGGGCGTGGCGCCGGTGGCGGTGCGGTCCTCACCGGTGTCGTAGACGGCCACGATGGCCGGGTGGTTCAGCGAGGCGGCGGCCTGCGCCTCTCGCCGGAAACGCACCTGGGACGACGGGTCGCGGGCGAGGTCGTTGCGCAGCACCTTGACCGCCACCTCGCGCCCCAGCCGCAGATCGCGGCCACGGTGCACCTCCGCCATGCCGCCGCGGCCGAGCACCCCGCCGATCTCGTAGCGCTCACCGAGCACCTGGGGGGTGGTCATCGGGGGTCCTCTCGGGCGGTGTGGTGCGACGCCGGGAGCGCCTGGGGAAGGCCGGGGAGCGGCCCGGCGGGCAGCCTAACCGCCGGGAATCCCCGGTCAGCGGCGACGCGAGCAGCGCGTGACTGATGGGTCACGGGATGTCTCCCTCGTCGAAACGGGCGCCCTCCGCCGTCGTCGTCGGCGCGGGAGGCTCCGTCGTGGTCGGCGCGGGAGCCTCCGTCGTGGTCGGCGCGGGAGCCTCCGTCGTGGTGGGAGCCGGGGCCCGGGTCGTGGTGGGAGCCGGGGCCCGGGTCGTGGTGGGAGCGGGAGCCCGGGTGGTGGTGGTGGTGGGCGCGGGCGCCGGCGGCTCCGCGGGCTCCTCCAGCGGCCAGCCGTCCTCGGCCACGAAGAGGGTCACCTCGCTCTCCGCGGGCACCTCCTGGTTGGCGGGGTTGCTCCCGGCGACCGTTCCCTCGCCCAGCTCCACGCCCAGCTGGCCGAGTAGCGCCGTGCTCGCCTCCTCGGTCACCACGTCCAGGCCGGCGCCCTCGAGCAGCTCCTCGATCTCGTCGGCGGGGCGGCCGATGTAGTCGTCGGTGGCGACCAGGACACCCGCCGCGGGCGGGGCGTCGGTGACCGGCGCCGAACTCGTCGTCGCGCTCGGGGTGGCGGTGGTGCCGCGGCCGGCGTCGCCCGCGCCGCGGGTCAGCACGTAGGCCCCCGCGCCGAGCAGCAGCAGCAGGGCCAGCCCGGCGACCAGCCACGGCCACCGCGGGCGGCTCCTCGGTGAGGGCTCGTCCGGGTGGAGCCGGTCGTAGCGGTCGTCTTCGCCCGTCGCCGGGCCCTGCAGCGGCGGCATGGTGCGCGGCGCGGTACGGGGTCCCATCGATCGGGGACCCATGGAGCGGGGGCCCATGGTGCGGGGCCCGCCGGTCGGGGGGTCGGCTGCCGGCAGCACCGTGGTCGGGTCACCGGCGCCGGGAACCACCTGCGTGGCGGCGGTGGCCGGCGCCCAGCCACCGGCCGCGACGGTGCGGACGGCGGCGGCGAAGTCCGCGCCGTCGGCGAACCGGTCGGCCGGGTCCTTGGCGAGCGCACGCTCGACGAGCTGCCGGACCGGCGGGGGCACGTCCGGCGGCAGCGGCGGGGGCGGCCGGTTGATCTGGGCCAGGGCGATGGCTACCTGGGACTCACCGTCGAAGGGCCGGCTGCCCGCCAGGCACTCGTAGGCCAGCACGCCGAGGGAGTAGACGTCGGAGGCGGCGGTGACCGGCAGCCCCTGGGCCTGCTCGGGGGAGAGGTACTGGGCCGTGCCGACCACCATGCCGGTGCGGGTCAGCGGCGCCGCGTCGCGGGCGCGGGCGATGCCGAAGTCGGTCAGCTTCACCACGCCGTCGGGCCGCACGATGAGGTTGCCCGGCTTGATGTCGCGGTGGACCATCCCGGCCGCGTGCGCGGCGGACAGCCCGTCGCCGGCCTGCCGCAGGACGTCGAGCGTCTGCTGGGTGGGCAGCCGGCCGCGCTCGGCGAGCACGGTCACCAGGGGATGGCCCTCGACGAACTCCATCACCAGGTAGGCGACGCGCTGGCCGGGGTACGGCCCGTCGGTCGTCACCGTCTCGCCGTAGTCGTAGACCGAGGCGATGTTGGGGTGGGACAGCGCCGCGGTGTGCCGGGCCTCGTTCCGGAACCGGATCAGGAAGTTCGGGTCGCTGGTGTACTCGCTGCGCAGCACCTTGGCCGCCACGATGCGCCCGAGGGTCCGGTCGCGGGCCTGCCACACCTCGCCCATGCCGCCGCTGGCGATGGGCGCGACGATCTCGTAGCGCTCCGCGAGCACGCTGCCGACGTGGAGGGCCATCAGCCGCCGCCCTGCGCCGCGAGGTGGGCCTCGATGACCTGCCGGGCGATGGGTGCGGAGGTGTCGCCGCCGGTCCCGCCGCCGTTGGCGACGAAGACCGCCACCGCGATGGTGGGGTCCTCGGCGGGGGCGAAGCCGATGAACCAGTTGTGGTCGTCCACGCCCTCGGAGACCTGCGCCGTCCCGGTCTTGCCGGCGACCTGGACGCCGCTGATCCCGGCCCGCCGGCCGCTGCCCTCCGCCACGACGCTGGTCATCATCTCGGTGAGCTGCCCGGCCACGTCGGAGGAGATCGGCTCGGCCAGCTGCTCGGGCTCGGTCTGGTCGATCACGCGGAGGTCCGGGGCCTGGACGGAGTCGACCAGGTACGGGCGCATCAGCGTGCCGTCGTTCGCCACCGTCGCGGCGATCATCGCCGCCTGCATGGGGGTCATCGCCACGTTGAACTGGCCGATCGACGTCTGCCCCAGCTGGGCGTCGTTCTCGATGTCGCCGATCGTGCTGCCGGCGACGTCGAGCGGGATCTCCAGGCCCTCGTCGTCCATGCCGAAGGCCTCGGCCATGTCCCGGATGCGCTCCTCACCGAGATCGATGCCGAGCTGGGCGAACGCGGTGTTGCAGGAGACGGTGAGCGCGTCGATCAGCGACTGGTCCGCGCCGCCGTTGCAGCTGGAGTTCCCGTAGTTCCTCAGCGTGGTGCTGGTCCCGGGCAGGGTCAGCACGTCGGGGGCCGGGATGGTGGTCGCGGGGGTGTAGTCGCCGGTGGCCAGGGCAGCGGCGGCGACGATCACCTTGAAGATGGAGCCCGCCTGGTACCGGTCGCTGATCGCGTGGTTGCGCAGCTCCGCCTCACCGAGCTGGGAGCGGTACTCGCGGATCGCGGCGGGATCGTGGCTGGACAGCTTCTCCGGGTCGTAGCTGGGGGTGCTGGCCAGGGCCAGCACGGCGCCGGTGCGCGGATCGAGCGCGACGACGGCGCCGGTGACGCCGGCCAGGCCCTCCATGGCGGCCTGCTGGGCCGCGGGCTCCAGGGTCAGCTGGATGTTGCCGCCGGCCGGATCGCGGCCGGTGAACAGGTCGCCGAGCCGGAACAGGGTCAGCCGGGGGTCGGACCCGCTGAGGATGGCGTTCGCCTCCCGCTCCAGGCCGGTGTTGCCGTAGACCAGCGGCGAGTAGTAGCCGGTCACGGGGGCGTAGAGCTCGCCCTGCGGGTACTGGCGCAGGTACCGGAGGCGGCCGTCGGTCGGCACCGACAGGGCGATCTCGTTGCCGTCGACGACGATCGAGCCGCGCTCGCGGTCGAACTGGTCGGCCAGCACCCGGGTGTTGCGGGGGTTGTCCCGCAGGTCGCCGGCCCGGACCACCTGGATGATGTTCACGTTGACGATGAGCAGCGTGAACAGCACGAGGACGCTGATCGCGACCCGGCGCAGCGGTGCGTTCACGGGCGGACCACCTCCGTGGGCGCGTCGACCAGCTTGGGCGGGGGTGCGGGCGGCGGGGCCGAGGGGCGCCGGGCGGCGTCGCTGATCCGCACCAGCAGCGCGACGAGGCCGAAGTTCGCGACCAGCGACGACCCGCCGTAGGCCAGGAACGGCGTGGTGAGCCCGGTGAGGGGCAGCAGGCCGGTGACGCCGCCGAGGACGACGAAGACCTGCCAGGCGACGGCGAAGGACAGCCCGGCGGCGAGCAGCTTGCCGAAGCCGTCCCGCACGATCAGCGAGGTGCGCAGGCCGCGCTCGACCAGGATCAGGTACAGCACGATGACCGCGACCAGGCCGAAGAGACCGAGCTCCTCACCGATGGCCGCGGCGATGAAGTCGCTCTTGGCGACCGGCACCTGGTCGGGCCGTCCGCCGCCCAGGCCGGCGCCGAACAGGCCACCGGTGCCCAGGCCGAACAGCGACTGGACGATCTGGTAGCCGCCCTCGTCGGCGTAGGCGAACGGGTCCAGCCAGGTGTCGACCCGGACCCGCACGTGGCCGAACAGCTGGTAGGCCAGGAAGGCGCCGCCGGCGAACAGCAGCAGGCCGATGACCAGCCAGCTGGCCCGCTCGGTGGCCACGTAGAGCATCACCACGAAGATCCCGAACAGCAGCAGCGAGCTGCCCAGGTCGCGCTCGAAGACCAGGACCAGGATCGAGACGACCCAGGCGGCGAGCACCGGGCCGAGGTCGCGGCCGCGAGGGAGCTCGAGCCGCAGCACCCGGCGGCTGGCCAGTGCCAGCACGTCGCGCTTCTCGACCAGGTAGGCGGCGAAGAAGACGATCAGGCAGATCTTGGCGAACTCACCGGGCTGGATCGAGAAGCCGCCGACCCGGATCCACAGCTTCGCCCCGTTGACCTCCGAGATCGAGGAGGGCAGCGCCGCCGGGATGGCCAGCAGCACCAGCCCGAGCAGCGCCAGGGTGTAGGCCAGCCGGGCCAGCATCCGGTGGTCGCGGACGATCAGCAGGACGGCGACGAACAGCGCCAGGCCGATGGTGGCCCACAGCAGCTGGACGGGGGCGTCCTCGCCGGTGGACTCACCGCCCACCTGGGACGCGGCGATGTCCAGCCGGTGGATCATCGTCAGCCCCAGCCCGACCAGCACCGCCACGCAGGGCAGCAGCAGCGGATCGGCATAGGCCGCCCAGCGGCGGACGACGAGGTGCGCCACCACCCACAGGGCGGTGTACCAGAGGCTGAAGGTGGCGATCTCCGGGCTCAGCGAGCCGGTGACGGTGATGTCGACGATGCACTGGGCGGTGATCGTCAGGACCACCGCGAAACCCAGCAGGGCCAGCTCGGTGTTCCGCCGGGTGGGCGTGGATGTGCCGGCGGCGCTCGCCCGGGGGTCGGTGCCGGGGCCGCTCATGTCGCGCTGCCCGTCCGCGGGCCGGCGAGCCGGCGCACTAGTCGTCCGCCCGGCAGTCCACCCCCGGCTCGCCCGTCCGGGAGGGCGAGCCGGTCGTGGAGGGGCTGCTGCTCGGAGCGGGCTCCGTGGTGGTGGGCTCCGCCGGGGGCGTGGTGTCCTCGCCGGCCGGGCCGGAGGTGACCGACGCCGTCCGGGGGGAACCGGTGCGGCACAGCGGCAGCCGCTGGTCGCGGAGGTCGGCCAGGATCCGCTGGGCGTCGTCCCGGTCGCCGGCGGTGATGCCGGCCCGCACCCGGCTGCGCGCGGCCTGGGTCAGGTCGGAGGACGCCATTCCCGTGGCGGAGTCCAGCCGGTACAGGTCGACGCCGACGACGGAGGCGTCCAGGCCCTGGAAGACGGCGACCTCCTGGCCGTCGGCGGTGTCGTGGACGCCGACGAACCACTGCCGCATGACGAAGACGTAGCCACCGGCCGCGACCGCACCGAGCACCAGGACGGTGGCCAGCGCGATCAGGGCGGTGCGCAGCGGACGGCGGCGCCGGGCCGGGGCGGTACTGCCGGCGGCCGCCGAGGCCGGCGGAGCTGCGGGCGGGTCGGCGAGGGCGGCCCGGCCGGCGGCCGACCGCGGGTCGACCTCCCGCTGGCCGCGGTTGTCACCGGCGGCTCCGTCGATCACGGGCTCGATCAACGCGGTGCGCCCGTCGTCCTCGACGACGTCGGCCACGATGCAGGTGATGTTGTCCGGGCCGCCGCTGCGCAGCGCGAGCTCGATCAGCCGGTCGGCGCAGGCCTGCGGGTCGGGGTCCTGCAGCGCCTGCGCCATCGTCTCGTGGCTGACCACGCCGGACAGGCCGTCGGAGCAGAGCAGGTAGCGGTCGCCGGCGCGGGCGTCGCGCATCGACAGGTCGGGCTCGACGTCCTGGCCGTTGAGCGCGCGCAGCAGCAGGGAGCGCTGCGGGTGGCTGTTGGCCTCCTCGGCGGTGATCCGGCCGTCGTCGATGAGCGTCTGGACGAACGTGTCGTCGTGGGTGATCTGGCCCAGCACACCGTCGCGCAGGAGGTACGCGCGGGAGTCGCCGACGTGGCACAGGCCCAGCCGGCCACCGGCGAACAGGACGGCGGTGAGCGTCGTCCCCATGCCCTCCAGCTGCGGCGACTCCCGGATCACCTCGCGCAGGTGCTCGCTGCCGTCGAACACGGCCTGGCGCAGCGACTGCAGCAGGTCACCGGAGGGGGCGTCGTCGTCGAGGTGCTCGAGGGCGGCGATGACCACCTTGCTGGCGACGTCGCCGGCCGCGTGCCCGCCCATGCCGTCGGCGACGGCCAGCAGCCGGGGCCCGGCGTAGACGGAATCCTGATTGGTGCCGCGGATGAGCCCGCGGTCGGAGCGCGCGGCGTACCGCAGGACCAGGCTCATGAACGCAGCTCCAGCACGGTCTGGCCGATCCGGATCGGCTGGCCCGGCGCCACCAGCAGCGGGCCCTGCACGCGCTGCTGGTCGAGGTAGGTGCCATTGGTGGACCCGAGGTCCTCGACGTACCACTGACCGCCGCGATTGGTGAGCCGCGCGTGCCGGGAGCTGGCGAAGTCGTCGGTGAGGACCAGGGTGGAGTCGTCGGCGCGGCCGATGAGGATGGCCTGCTCGCCGAGGGTGATGCGGGTGCCCGACAGCGGGCCGGCGGTGACGACGAGGTGGCGGGGGCCGCGGCCACCGCGCTTGCGGGCAGCCGCCGCGCGCGGCGGGACGGAGGCGACCCGGCCGGCACGACCGCCGAAGAGGTCGGCCCGGACCACCCGGAAGGCGGCGAAGATGAACAGCCAGAGCAGGAGCAGGAAGCCGAATCGGAAGGCCTGCAGCACGATCTCCGCGGTCATGGGGTGGACCCCCTCACGAGCCGTCCTGCCGGTAGACCAGCACCGAGTGTCCGATGCGGATCACGTCGCCGTCGGCGAGCTCCTGCCGGCCGACCCGCCGGCCGTTGACGAGGGTTCCGTTGGTGGAGCCGAGGTCCTCGACCGCGACGGTGCCACCGTCGAGCTGGACGTCGACGTGCTTGCGGCTGACCCCGGTGTCGGGCAGCCGGATGTCGGCGTCGGTGCCCCGCCCCAGCACGTTGCTGCCCTGCTCCAGGACATGCCGCGTGCCGGGGCCGTCGACCACCAGCACGTGACTGAGGCCCGGCCGCTGGCCGGGGTGCCCCACCACCGGTGCACCCCCGCCGGTGTCGGTGGCCGAGCCGGGGTGCCCGCCGGACAGCGGCGGGAGCGGGGGAACCCCGGGCGGCGCCGGGACCGAGGTGGAGGGACGTGGCGGGTGGGTGCCGTCGCCGACGTGGGAGGCGACCTCGAAGACGCCGGTGTGCAGGTTCTCGTCGCGCTCGAGCCGGACCTCGATGTCGCCGAAGGTCTGGTAGCCCTCCGACTCGACGTGCTCGGCGACCATGTCCGCGAGCTCGGAGGCGAGCTGCTCCGACCAGTCGGAGAGGTTCTCGAAGTCGACCTTGCCGAGGGTCACGACGTAGACGTTGGGCGCGAGCACCCGGCCACCGCCGAGGATCGAGCGTTGCTCGGTGGCCTCGCGCTGGAGGGCGTGCGCGATCTCGGCGGGGTGCACCTTGCCCTTGAACATGCGGGCGAAGGCGAGCCCGACCATGCCCTCGAGGCGTCGCTCGAAGCGCTGCAGAACACCCACAGTCGCTCCCTTGCGCTCGGCTGGCCTCCTACTGTCCTGAGCGCGATCGTAACCGGGCCGGGGACACCGGACCGGTCGGCGAGCGCAGGACACCCCGGACGATCTCGTCCCCGAGGAGCACGACGAGGTCCTGTCTACCAGGGCGGACCGACGTCGGCGGGCCGCCGCGCCCGGGGGGTCTCGCGGGAGCACGCGGCGGGGCTGCTACTGTCCTTCCTCGCCAGGGCAAGTGGCGGAATGGCAGACGCGCACGGTTCAGGTCCGTGTGTCCGAGAGGACGTGGGGGTTCAACTCCCCCCTTGCCCACCCCAGCACCACCTGCAGCAGTACCACCGACAGGGCCCCCTCGGGGGCCCTGTCGTCGTTCCGGCCCGGCGGTGCCGCTCGCGCCCGTGCGCCCGACGCTCAGTGCCGCCGGCCCCTGCCGGCCGACTGCGGACGCGCCGGCCCGGTGCCCGGGTGGCCGGTGTGCTCCCGGCCGGAGGTGCCACCCAGCGGCAGCGACTGGAAGAGCAGCACCGCTCCCCACGGGCCGATGACCCAGATCGGCCACGGGTAGATCCACTCGGTGCTGGCCACCGAGGTGAACAGCCAGATGCTGATCACGATGGCCGCCGTCGTCGCCCAGCTCGCCCATGCCGCCCGGAGGCCACCGCCACCGTGCCAGGGGGAACAGGACGACGTGCCGTGCGTCCCGGATTGGACCGGCGTCCGGCCGGGGTCGTGCGCGCCGCTCGGGCCGGCCGGCCGGACGGCAGCGGAGGGGGCGGTGGCCGGCAGGTCACTGGTGAGCTCGCCGAGCTGGCCGTAGGTGCGGGCCGCGTAGGCCCGGGTGAGGCGCTCGTCGTACTCCGCGACGGTCAGGCGCCCGGCGGACATGTGCGCGCCGAGCACCTCCGCGACGGCGGCCCGGTCGGCGTCGGAGGCGCGCAGGTGCGGTTCGGGCATTCCGGACTCCTCGTGTCGGGTGCGGTGCCCAGTCTGGTGGGCCGGGGCCCGGCCGGGCCACTGACGTCTGTCACCAGTTCGACGGGCCCGGAGCAGCGGACGGCGCCCACCTGCCTCCGTGCGCAGCACCTGGTCGGAGTTCCATCCGAGTTCCACGTGGAACAGCTCGCCGCCCCCGGCACCGACGATCCGGCGTCCGTCGGCCGTATGTGGTGAGCTGGCCGCTGCCCGCCCCGGCCAGGAGGAATCGCATGCCGCTCGATCACCAGCTCCGGCAGTTCGCCGACGCCGCCCAGGCCGGCGGCGAGCCGTCCGTCACCGCAGACCCCGTCGCCGACCGGGCGCGCTTCCGGGAGCTCGCGCTCGCCCGGCAGGCCGGCCTCGACCCCGAGCCGGTCCTCGACGTGGAGGACCGGAGCATCTCCGGTCCGGACGGCGAGCTGCCGGTGCGCCTGTACCGCGCCGGGTGGCGAGGGCCGGCGGAGGCGCGGCCGGTGGTGGTCTGGCTGCACGGCGGCGGCTGGCGGGTCGGCGACCTGGACACCGCCGACCCGGTCTGCCGGCGGGTGGCCAACGCGCTGCGTGCGGTCGTCGTCTCGGTCGACTACCGGCTCGCGCCGGAGCACCCCCATCCCGCGCCCCTGGAGGACGCGATGACCGCGCTCCGCTGGGCGGCGGAGCGCTGGCCGGACGCCCCGCTGGTCGTGGGCGGCGACAGCGCCGGAGGCGGGCTGGCGGCGAGCGCCGCGCTGCGGGCCCGCGACGGGGGTGGGCCGCGGCTGGCGGCGCAGTTGCTGGTCTACCCGGCGCTCGACCCGGCCCAGGGCCTGCCCTCGAACACGGAGAACGCCGCGGGGCCCTTCGTCACCACCGCCGACATGGCCGCCTTCTACGCCGCGTACCTGCCCGGCAGCGTCCAGGACGCCGATCCGGTCGTCGCGCCGCTGGGCCGGGACCTGGCCGGTCTGCCCCCGGCGGTCGTGACGACGGCGGAGTACGACCCGCTGCGCGACGAGGGCGACGGGTACGCCACGCAGTTGGCGGCGGCCGGCGTGCCCACCACGCACCTGCCCGGGCCCGGGTTGGCGCACGGCTGGTTCTCCATGGGTGGGGTGTCGGCGGCGGCCGCGAGCCGCCGGGACGAGGTGCTCAGCGCCCTCGCCGACCTGCTCGCCGGGCCGGCGGGCGCCCGGCGAGCCGATCCGGACGGGCGGTGGCCGGCCACCGAGCCACGCGGCACCTGGGTCCAGCGCGGAGCGGCTCGGCTCGCCGTCGACCTGCGCGGTGGCGGGCTCCGCCGGCTCGTCGTCGGCAGCTGGGACGTGCTCGACGGCTATCCCGCCGGCACGGTGCCGGCCGGTCGACGTGGTGGCGTCCTGCTGCCCTGGCCCAACCGGCTGCGCGGTGGCGCGTGGCGGTGGCGGGGGCGCGACCTCCAGCTCGACGTGGTCAGCCCCGCGTCCCCCAACGCCATCCACGGGCTGGTCTCGGCCCAGCCGTGGGACGTGCTGGACCAGCGGTCGGGCGGCGTCTCGGTCGGCACGGTGCTCGAGCCGCGCGCGGGCTACCCCTTCCGCCTGGCGGCGGCGATCGACTACGAGCTCACCCCGGACCAGCTCGCCGTCACCGTGCGGGTGCGCAACGCCGGGGACGACGACGCCCCGTTCGGCGTCGGCATGCACCCCTATCTGCACGTGGGCGCCGACGACGACGGCGGCATCAGCGCGGGCGAGCTCACCGTGCCCGCTCGCACCGCCCTGGAGCTGGACGGTGGCCTGCCCACGGGTGGCCGGCGGGGCTTCGACGGAGCCATCGGACGGATCGGGGACCGCGCCCTGGACGACGCGGTGACCGACCTGGTGCGCGACGACGACGGCTGGGCGCGGGTGCGGGTCGGGGGCCCGGCGGGGAGCCTGGAGCTCGCGGTCGACCGGTCCTGGCCGTGGCTCCAGGTCTACTCGGGCGACACCCTGCCCCCCGGGCAGCGGCGGCGCAGCCTCGCCGTGGAACCGATGACGTGCCCGCCGAACGCCCTCGCCGACGGCGCGGACCTGGTCGTCCTGCCACCCGGAGGCACGTGGTCGGGCACGTGGACGCTGCGGTGGACACCGCGGGCCGGCGGTTCCGGCTCGTGACCAGCGAGGATGAGGCGGTGCGCACCATTGAGCTCCGTCCGGGTGAGGACACCATCCGGCTCGGTCAGCTGCTGAAGCTGGTCGACGCCGTGCCCACCGGCGCGCAGGTGAAGGACGTGCTGGCCGGCGGCGACGTCGCGGTGAACGGGGAACCCGAGGAGCGCCGCGGGCGTCAGCTGCACCGGGGCGACGTGGTGTCGGTCGCCGGCATGGCGGACGTCCGGATCGGCTGATCCGAGCGGGATGTCGCTCTGGGTGGCCAGCGACGAACCGAGCGTCAGGCCGCGCCGAGCGGCAATGAGTTCACCTGCCTGTCACAGACTTCATGTGCATGACGTGGGTGTGCGGGGCAGTGCGGAAGAGCCCGGGCGGCGGTGGTGCGGAACCCGCCGCCCGGGGATCTACTCCTCCCCGTCGGGTAGCACCAGTTCGACGATCAGCGCCCGGTGGTCACTGCGCGGCACCGGGAGCAGCGTCAGCGATGCCACGCCCACCCGTGGGTCGACGAGCACGTGGTCCAGGGTCAGCCGGGGCTGGGGCAGCCGTTGCGGCGTCCAGGTGGCCGACAGCGCCCGCCCGGCCGCCAGTGCCGCATCGCGGTAGCCGGAGGCGACCACCCGGCGCAGCGCCGCATGGTCCAGCGTCGCGTTGAAGTCACCGGCCAGCATCCGCAGCACCCCTGGGCCGGGCGCGGGGAGGTCCGCCAGGTCCGCCGCCCACTGCCGCACCGACCGCGGCGACGTCGACGGCGGCATCGTGTGCACCGCGGTCACCTCGACGTCCGGTGCGCCGGGTACCGCGATCCGCGCCGCCGGCTGCTCGAAGTGACCGGGCACGGCGAACCGCTCCAGCAACGGCCATCGCGACCACAGCGCACCCCCGGCCGCCGGCGGCGCCCCGTCCCGCGCCCCGAGCACGTGCGCGTGCGGCAGATGGTCACCGATCCCCGCGGCGCGCAGGGCCATCGCCGCCGGCGGGGTCACCTCCTGCAGCACCAGCACGTCCACCCGGTGCGCCGCCACCAGTGCCACCACGGCCTGCGGATCGGCCTGCCCCAGTCGCAGGCTCACCGTGGCCACCCGCAGCCGCCGGGCCCCCTCCTCCCACGGCGTCGGCCGGCGCCCTGCCCGGGCCAGCACGGCGCCGGCGAGCACGATCCCCGCCGTCGCCGCCACCGCGGCGGCAGCCCGTGACCGGGCGCGCACCGCCACGGCCAGCGGCACGGCGCTCGTCGCCGCGGCGTACGGGGTGAACGCCAGCGCCGGCACCAGCGGGTACCCCCGCTCCGTGCCGGTGGCCCGCAGCAGCGCCCACACCGCCCAGGGTGTCGTGACCGCCGCCGCCCACCGGTGCCGCTGACGCTGGGTCCGGCCGGGGGTCATCCCGCGCACGGTAACCGCCGGCCCCGCCGCTGGTGCACTGTTCACCCTGGTGCGGTAGTACTCGGCCGGTCCGGCGCGGGCCGCAGGCACTGGCGACGGTGGAGCAGAGGAGTGGTGTCGGTGGCACGGGAACAGCTGGAGATCGAGCGGAAGTTCGACGTCGAGGAGGCGTTCGTGCTGCCCGACCTCTCCGGCGTGCCCGGCGTCTCCTCGGCCGGCGAGCCGGTCGAGCACACCCTCGAGGCCATCTACCACGACACCGCCGACCTGCGGCTCGCCCGCGCGAAGGTCACCCTGCGCCGGCGCACCGGCGGCACCGACGCCGGCTGGCACGTCAAGCTGCCCGCCGCCGCGGGCGCCCGCCGGGAGCTGCACAGCCCGCTGGGCCGCGCCAGGAAGACCGTGCCCACGGCCGTGCTGGCCCCCGCACTCGGCATCGTGCGGCACGCGCCGGTCACCCAGGTGGCCGGCCTGCGCACCCGCCGGCTGGTCACCGAGCTGTACGGCGAGGACGGCCGCGTCCTCGCCGAGGTCGCCGACGACCACGTCACCGGCACCGCGTTCCCCGCCGAACCCGGGGAGGCCGCCGTCGTCAGCTCGTGGCGGGAGGTCGAGGTCGAGCTCGTCGACGGCGACGAGCAGGTGCTGTCCGCCGTCGGCGAGGCGCTGGTCGCCGCGGGCGCGCAGCCTTCCCCGTCGGCCTCCAAGCTGATCCGGGTCCTCGGGAACCGGCTCCCCGCCGTTGATCCGGCGGCCGGCCGGCCGGCCGCTGCCGTCGCTCCGGAGCCGCACGAGGCAGCGGACGGCTCCGGCGGTGAGGGCAGGAGGTCCGGGAAGGGCGGCAAGAAGGCGCGTCGCCGCCACGCCGCGGCCCGGGCGGCGGCCCCCTCGACCGCCGCGGACCTCGTCCGCGCCGCGCTGGCCGATCTGGTGGCCGGCCTGCAGGACGCCGATCTGATGGTGCGCACCGACACCCCCGACGGGATCCACCAGGTCCGGGTCTCCTGCCGGCGGCTGCGCAGCGTCCTGGCCGCGTTCCGGCCCGTCCTCGACCGGGAGCGCACCGATCCGCTGCGGGCTGAGCTGCAGTGGGCCGGTGGCGAGCTGTCCGGCAGCCGGGACGCCGAGGTCGCTCTCGGCCACCTGCGGGAGCTGGTCGCCGCCCAGCCACCGGAGCTCGTGCTGGGCCCGGTGGCCGCGCGCCTGCAGCAGGAGGAGCTGCGCGACGGGCTCGCGAGCGGCGACGAGGCCCGCACGCTGCTCGGCACCCGCCGCTACCTGGACCTGCTCGACGCCCTCGCCGACCTGGTCGCCGACCCGCCGTTCACCGAGCGGGCCGCGCAGCCCGCCGCCCCGGTCGTCCGGGCCGTGCTGGCGCGCACCGTCACGCGGTTGACGAACGCCGTCGACCTCGCCGACGGGGCCGTCGATCCGGAAGCGCTGCACGGCGTCCGGAAGGCCGCCAAGCGGCTGCGGTACACCGCCGACGTGGCCGTCCCGGTGCTCGGCGACCCCGCCCGCGACCTGGTCGACGGCCTCAAGGACGTCCAGGAGGTCCTCGGCCGGCGCCAGGACACCTTCGTCACCCGCGAGCTGTGCACCCGGCTGGGTGCGCAGTCCTTCGCCGCCGGGGGTAACCCCTGGACGTTCGGGCGGCTGCACGGCCTGGAGCAGTCCCGCGGGGAGCAGGCCGCACGCGAGTTCTGGACGCAGTGGCCCCGGCTGCGCCCCGTCCTGAGGGCCGCCACCCGGTGACCGCCGGTCACCCGGCCGGCACCGGAGCGTGCCGGTGTCGCTGATCGCCCTGGTCGGCTTCGGCACCGTCGTCCTGCTCGCGATGTCCCTGCTGCACGGCTACGTGTGGTGGCGCTACGTCCGCAGCACCACCCGCCCCGGGCGGGTGCGGCGCCGGCTGACGGTGCTCACCGTCGTCCTGGCGCTGCTACCGGGCTCCGCCGTCCTGTTCGGCGACGAGCTGCCGCAGCCGGCCGGCACGCTCCTGGCCTGGGTCGGTTTCACGTGGCTCGGACTGCTGTTCTACCTGTTCCTGACGAGCCTCCTCACTGAGCCGGTGCGGGTGATCGCGAGGCTGCGCCGGCGGCCGGACGGACGGACGGAACCCGCCGAGTCCGGCCCGAGTGGGGCCCGGAGGGTCCCGCGCAGCGACGGCTCAGCGGCTCCGCGAGACGGGGGGACGGCACCTGGCCGCGATGCGATCCGTCAGGATCGCCATGTCACAGCTCGCCGCCTCTTCCTCGCCCGCTCCCTGGCGGTCGGGGCCGGGGCCCTCGCGGTCGGGACGGCGGGCACCGGCGCCGTCATCGCCAACTCCGCGCCCGTCGTCCGGCGGGTGCCCATCCGCATCCCCGGCCTGGACCCCGGCCTGGCCGGCCTGCGGATCGTCACCTTCTCCGACGGCCACCTCTCCGCCACCTACGGTGGGCGGCGGTTCGAGCGGCTGGTCGAGACGGTGAACGCGCAGCGCCCGGACGTCGTGGCCATCGTCGGCGACCTGGTGGACGGCGACGTGCGCGAACTCCGGGAGGACGCCGCCCCGCTGGCCGACCTGGTCAGCGAGCAGGGCGCCTACTTCGTCACCGGCAACCACGAGTACTTCGTCGACACCGAGGCCTGGATGCGCCACCTGCCGACCCTCGGCGTCGACGTCCTCCGCAACGAGCGCGTGGTCGTCCGCGGGCGCGGCGACGCGACCCTCGACCTGGCCGGCATCGACGACCGCACCGCGGCCGCGTCCGGCCTGCCCGGCCACGGCGCCGACCTGGACGCCGCGCTCGATGGCCGGGACGACGACGTCCCGCTGATCCTGCTCGCACACCAGCCGGTCATGGTCGGGCAGGCGCGCGCCGCGGGGGTCGACCTGCAGCTGTCCGGGCACACCCACGGCGGCCAGCTGTGGCCCTTCGACTACGCGATCCGGCTCGACCAGCCGGTGGTCGAGGGCTGGTCGCAGCAGGGGCCCACCCAGCTCTACGTCACCGCCGGCGCCGGCTACTGGGGTCCGCCGATGCGGGTCGGTGCCCGGCCGGAGGTCACCGTGATCGAGCTGCAGCCGGGGGAGCCGGCCGCGCCGCCGCGTTAGGACGGCGGACGCGGATGTCGGATCCGCACCACGGGGTCAGGGTGGTGCGGCACGGCAGTCACGAGCCCCCGCGCCTCGCGGCTGCCGCGAGGCGTTGGTACACATGCGACGTGGCCGCGACGTGGCCGCGCATGCCCGCGGGGGTGGCGATGGAGCCGGAACTCGGCGTGCGGCTGGCGGCCCAGCGCCTCACGGCGCTGCTCGTCGCGCCGCCCTACCGCCGCCGCTGGCAGATCCACAGCACGGTGCGGCGCGCCGAGCTGTCCCGTGCGGCGGTCGCCGCCGTCCTCGCCGAGCATCTGTACGAGACCGGCGAGGTGGGCGACGGGCACCGCGCCCGCAGCCTGGAGAACCGGGTCGGCCGGGCGCTCAACGGTCGCCGGATGTCCGACCGCACCCTCGAGCTGTTCATCACGGCGTTCGGTCTGAGCTCCGAGCACGCCGAGGAGCTCCGGGACCTGCTCCGGGGGCGCAGCGGCCGCAGCCAGCTGGTGGTCGCCGGCGCGCTGTCCGCGGAGCGGGAGATGCCCCCGCGGACCTGGCGGTCGCTGCAGCTGGCCGAGGAGCACACCGTCGGCCCCGATCGCGCGCCGCGGCAGCACGTCACGCGGCAGCTGCTGGAGGCCGTGGCGGAGACACGGCGGTACTACTACGCCTTCGACACCGCCCACGCCGCCGTCACGGTGCTCACCGGCGGCGCGCCGACGGGGGCCTTCCGGGTGCCCGGCACGCCCATCCACGTGGTGGAGATCGAGCTGTTCCGGCCGCTGCTGCCCGGCCAGACCCTCCACCTGGAGTACCGCACGGTGTTCAGCTACCCGGAACCGCCGGAGCCGGTGTTCCGCCGGGGCATCTCCGAGTCGGTGCGGCATGTCGCCGTCACCGTCCGCTTCGACCCCGCCGCCACGCCACGCCGGGTGCGGCGCGGCCGGTGGGAGTCGGCCGCGGCCACCGAGCCCGCCGAGGTGGGCCCGGTCGAACTGGTCGGCGGGCAGGCGTCGCTGGAGCTGGTCCCCGACGGCCGGTGCGTCATCGGCTACACCTGGGAGTGGTGATGGGGTAGCTCACCGGCCGCTCTGGCCGGGTGGTCACGTCGCGGGGGCCGGAGGCTCCCCGACGTGGACACGGGAAGCGGCTCAGCGCACGAGGGGACGGCCGTGACCGCGGTGTCGTCCGGAGGACGACGGTGTGCACAGCCTTCAGCCGGTGAAGGCCGCCGTCTCCGCCAGCCGGCTGGGTGGGACGGTCTTCAGCCGGGCGACCGCCTTCTCCAGGGGCACCAGGCCGATCTCGGTGCCGTGCAGGGCCACCATCTGCCCGGTGTGCCCCTCGTGCGCGGCGATCGTGGCGTGCAGCCCGAACCGGGTGGCCAGCACCCGGTCGAACGACGTCGGCGTGCCGCCGCGCTGCACGTGGCCGAGCACGGTGGTGCGCACTTCCTTGCCGGTGCGCCGCTCCAGCTCGTCGCCCAGTTGCTGGGCCACCCCGGTGAACCGCCGGTGGCCGAACTCGTCGAGGCCGCCGTCGCGCAGCTGCATGCTCCCCGGCTTGGGCATCGCGCCCTCGGAGACCACCACGATCACGTGCGAGTCGCCGCGCTCGAACCGGTTGGTGACCAGCTCGCAGACCTCGGTCACGTCGAACGGCTGCTCGGGGACCAGGGTCAGGTGCGCCCCGGAGGCCAGCCCGGCGTGCAGGGCGATCCAGCCGGCGTGCCGGCCCATCACCTCGACCAGCAGCACCCGCTGGTGCGACTCGGCCGTCGTGTGCAGCCGGTCGATCATCTCGGTGGCGATGCTGACCGCGGTGTCGAAGCCGAAGGTCAGGTCGGTGCCGTCGATGTCGTTGTCGATGGTCTTCGGGATGCCGACCACCGGCACCCCCTCCCGGGACAGCAGTGCGGCCGCCGTCAGCGTGCCCTCACCGCCGATGGGCACCAGGACGTCGACGGCGTGGGCGGCCAGCACCTCGCGCATCCGCTCCAGCCCGCCGTGCAGCCGCTCGGGAGCGACCCGGGCCGAGCCCAGCGTCGTCCCGCCGCGGGTCAGCAGGCCGTCCACCCGGGCGATGTCCAGCGGCATCGACTCGTCCTCCAGCAGGCCGCGCCAGCCGTTGCGGAAGCCGACGACGTCGCTGCCGTAGTGGGTCACCGCGGTCCGCACGACCGATCGGATCACCGCGTTCAGGCCGGGGCAGTCGCCTCCGCCGGTCAGGACTCCGATGCGCACGGGCACTCCTTCGTTGGGGGTGGGCGGTGCAACTGAAACGGTACGTCATGACGTCTAGACGTCTCGTCGTGCAGTACCTTTCAGGGCGTGTCGAGTTCCGAGGCGGGGCCGAAGTACCTCGCCGTCCGCGAGGCGTTGCGCCGGCGGGCCTCCGCACTGCCCGAGCACACTGTGCTCCCCCCGGAACCGGTGCTCTGCGCCGAGTACGGGGTCAGCCGGATCACCCTGCGCCGGGCGGTCGACGGGCTGGTCGCCGACGGCCACCTGGTGCGCGAGCAGGGGCGCGGGACCTTCGTGAGCCGACCGGGCATCCGGCACGAGTACCGCGAGAGCTTCGTGCACCGGATCGCCGGCTTCCACTCGGTCATGACCGAGCAGGGTGCCCAGGTCGGCACCACGGTGCTGACCCAGCGCATCGTCCCGGCGGCGCCGCCGATCGCCGCCGAGCTGTCGGTCGGCACCGCCGAGGACGTCGTCGAACTGGTCCGGCTGCGCAGCGTCGACGGGCTGCCCAACCACGTCGTCCGCAGCTTCCTGCCGGCCACGACCTACCCCAGGGCCGCGACCGAGGACTTCGGTCACGGCTCCCTCTACGAGTTCCTGCGCCGCGAGTACGCGGCCGACCTGGCGCACGCCCGGATCGTCGTCGACGTCGGGACGGCGGGCACCGACGAGGCCGACCTGCTCCAGATCATCGCCGGCTCGCCGCTGCTGGTCGTGCGCACCACGGTCCGCGACAGCGCCGGACACCCCCTGGTGCACTCCTTCTCCCGGCTGCGCCCCGATGTGAGCCAGGTGGAGTTCGAGGTCTCGGTCGGCGGCCGGTGAGCCGGCTCTAGTTCGTCAGGCGCTGCCGGGCGGCGGCGAGCAGCACCCGGTCCAGGCCGTGCCCGATGTGCCGGGCGAGGTCGGCCACGACGGCGCGCACCGCGGGATCGAGGTCGCGGCGCCCGGCCCAGCTGACCATCAGCGCGCCGGTGGAGGCGTGCTGGCCGAGCAGCACCGGGACGGCGAGCGACGTCTCGTGGCCGGCGTCCGGCAGCTCCCGGGCGGTCGGGAACAGGGTTTCGCCCTCCTCCCGGGTCGGGACCGCCACCAGCCGCCGCTCGCGGACGGCGGTGGCCAGCGGGTGGTCGTCGTCCAGGCAGAGCGTCGCCGAGGGCTCCGGGTACCAGCGGTAGGACGAGGTGTTCCAGGCCCGCACCACCGTGCTGCCCGCCTCGGTCACCGCGAGCACCGCCGCGGCCGCGCCGAGCGGGGAGCGCACCAGGCGGTCGACCATGCGCAGCACGTCGGCGAGCGTCTGCGCCCCGAGCAGCCCGGAGCTCAGCCGGGCGACCACCCGGGCCCGGTCGGCCTCCGCCTCGGCCTCCTCGAAGGCCACCTGTGCCGCGGCGGCGGCCGTGCGGGCGGCCGCCTCGTCACGCTCCGCCGCGGCCCGGGCCTCCCGCTCGGCCAGCCCGAGGGCCTGGGCCTGCAGCAGCCGGGAGCACTCGTCGGCCAGCGCGACCAGCTCGCCGATCTCGGCCGGGGTCCAGTCGCGCGGAACGTCATCGCCGGCCACCAGCACCCCGATCGGCCGGCCCTGGACGTCGACCAGGGGCGCACCGGCGTACGCCACCACCCCCAGTTCCCGCACCGCGATGGCGTCGCGCAGCCTCGGGTGCTGCCGCGCGTCGGGGAGCACCAGGACGTCGCCCGAGACGACCACCTCCTGGCTCAGCGAGTGGCTCAGCGGCATCGAGCGGCGGGTGTTCCACGGCTCGTCGAGCCCGACCGCGCCGGGAAACACCTGCCCACCCTTCGAGACCAGCACCACCATGGCCCGCGACACCGACAGCCGGTCGGCCAGCACGGCGGCCAGCCGGTCGAAGTCCTCGTCCGGACGGGCGGGGAGGGCCGACCAGGTCGGCAGCTCGAACTGCACCTGGGCGGGCATGGTCCTCCTCGACCGTTCGGGCACCGGGGCGCCGCGACGAGAACCCGGAGCGGGCCCGGAGTGGGCCCGCCGCCGTGCTCACCTCTTCGAGGCAGGTCGATGCTGTCAGACTCGGGGACGGCGCGCCGGTGACCGATGACCCCGGCGTGGAGCAACTCCAGGAGGACCGGGTGACCGCCGTCCGGAATGTGCTGCGGACCGGCAGCGTGCACAGCCACTTCCAGCCCATCGTCGAGATCGACACCGGCTCGGTCGTCGCCTACGAGGCGCTGGCCCGCGGCCCGGAAGGGCCCTTCCGATCGCCCGACGCGCTCTTCGCCGCGGCGCGTGCGGCCGGGCTGCTCGCCGAGCTGGACGCCGCCTGCCGCGCGGCGGCGTTGCGCGGTGCCGTGCAGCAGGGGCTCCTCGCCCCGCTCACCGTCTTCGTCAACGTCGAGCCCGAGGTCCTGGACGACGCCCCGCTGGCCGAGCTGGCCCGCAGCGTCGCCGGCGTGCCCGGGAACCTGCGCGTCGTTCTGGAGATCACCGAGCGCGCCCTGGCCGCCCGCCCGGCGGAGCTGCTGCGCACCGTCGACCGGGTCCGCGAGTTCGGCTGGGCCATCGCCCTGGACGACGTGGGGGCCGACTCGCTCTCCCTGGCCTTCATGCCGCTGCTGCGCCCCGACGTGGTCAAGCTCGACCTGCGGCTGGTGCAGGAGCGTCCCGGCCCGGCGATCGCCGAGATCATGAACGCGGTCAACGCCTACGCCGAGGCCAGCGGCGCGCTGGTGCTGGCCGAGGGGATCGAGGACGCCGCCCACCTGCGGATGGCCCGGGCGCTGGGCGCGACCCTCGGCCAGGGCTGGTTGTTCGGCCGGCCGGCGGCCGTCCCCGCACCCGGTCACCGGACCGCCGCGTTGCCGCTGCCCGCGCCCTCGCCGGTGCCCGCCGGGATCGACCAGGCCTCGCCGTTCCAGTGCCTGCCGGCGGGCGTGCCACTGCGACGGTCACCCAAGTCGCTGCTCATCGAGGTCAGCAAGCAGCTGGAGCGGCAGGCGATGCGCATCGGGGACACCTGCGTCCTCGCCGCTGCCTTCCAGGAGGCCCGGCACCTCACCCCCGCGACGGCGCAGCGCTACCGCGACCTGGTGTCCCGGGTGGGCTTCGTCTGCGCGCTCGGCGAGGGGCTGCCCGTCGAGCCGCTGCCCGGCCTGCGCGGAGCGGACCTCGCCGCCGCCGACCCGGTGCGCGGGGAGTGGGACGTCGTCGTCCTCAGCCCGCACTTCAGCGCCGCGCTGCTCGCCCGCGACCTGCAGGACGGCGGGCCGGACCTGGACCGCACCTTCGAGTTCGGCCTCACCTACGACCGGGACACCGTCGTCCGTGCCGCGCGGTCGCTGCTCGGGCGCGTCGCCCCGCGGCAGGTGCCGGCCGTCGTCGACCGGTACGTCGGCGGGCGGCACCACCTCACCGGCCGGCTCGCCGAGCGGGTCGCCGCGCGCTGAGTCCGCCGGCCGCCCTACAGCTGCACGGACTCGCCCGGCGCCAGCCGGGCGAACGGCGTCGGCGTGCCGGGGCCGCGCTCGCCGAGCAGGCCGCCGACGATGCCGAGCCCGATGTCGCTGAGCAGCGCGTCGTGCACGGCGAGGGCGCGGCCGGCGCGCACCTCCCGCAGGTAGTCGATCACCTCGGCGGTCTTCGACCAGGGGGCCGACAGCGGCACGAGCAGGGTCGGCACCTCGACGCCGGGCGCGGTCAGCGCGTCACCGGGGTGGAAGACCAGGCCGTCGACGAGGAAGCCCACGTTGGGGATCCGTGGCACGTCGGGGTGGATGACCGCGTGCCACTCGCCGTGCACCTGGACGTCGAAGCCGGCCACCTGCACCGCATCGCCGGCGCCGACGACGTGCACCCGGGGGCCGGCGCCCGCCAGCTGGCGGGCCACCGAGGCGTTCGTCCAGACCTCGAGGGCCGGGTCGGCGTCCAGCGCCGCGCGGGTCCGGGCGGGGTCGAAGTGATCGGCGTGCTCGTGGGTGATGAGCACCGCCGAGGCGCCGGCCCAGGCCGATTCCTCGGTGAACGCGCCCGGGTCGACGACCAGCCGGCGGTCGTCGTCGGACAGCACGACACAGGCATGGCCGAGCTTGGTGAGCTGCACGGGAGCCTCCTCCGGGGACGGGCGCAGTTGCGCCGCCGAGCGTGCCACGGCGGCCCGGGGTGCCTCCTTGGGGGGAGCCCGGGCCGTCCTCGCTCGCCCCGGTGGCTCCGGATGCCGACTACTGGGAGGTGACCACCGCCACCGCTGCCAGGGAGACCGCCCTCGTGGACACCACCACCGTCGCTGCCGCCCGGAGCCGGGCGCACGGACCCACCGCCGCCCTCTGGCACGCCGTCGAGGTGCACCGTGACCCCTCCGAGGTGGACGGCGCCTGCGAGCTGACCTGCTGCGGCGTCCTGGCCCGGGTGACCACCGAGCGCAGCTGGCCGGTCGCCGACGCCGACGTCTGCCCCGACTGCCGCTCGCTCACCCGCTGAGCCCCCCCGATCCGCCGGTGCTGCGCGCCGGCTCCCCGGCGAGTTGCCGTGGCTCCTCTGCCCCCGGCGCCACGGCAACTCGCCGTCCTGGGGCGGGCCCCTCGCCCGCCCACGGTCCTCCGTGGATCAGCCGTGCTCGGCCAGCTCCGCCTGCAACCGGGCGATCAGGTCCGAGCGGCTGTTCGCCCCCAGCCGCTGCCGCATCCGGGACACGTGGTGCTCCACGGTCTTCGCCGAGATGAACAGCCGCGCGCCGATCTCCCGGTAGGTCTGCCCGGCGACCACCAGCGCGGCGACGTCCCGCTCCCGCTGGCTCAGGTGCGCGTCCTCCGGCCCGGCGGGAACCGCGTGCTCGGGCACCGCGGACCGCGCGGTCCGCTCGCCACCCTCCTCGCTCTCGGCCAGCGAGCGGGCGCACTGCAGCAGGGTCAGCCGGTCCCTGGGATCGGTGGCCCGCGCCGCCGCCTGCCCGGCCAGCCGTGAGCCGTCCCAGGCCAGCCCGACGGCGGCCAGGTCGGTCGCGGCGGTGACCGCCGTCGCGGCGTCGACATCGCCGGTGAGCACCCGCAGCCACGACCGACCGGCCTGCGCCACCGTGGCGGCGTAGGGGCTGGTGCGGGCGGCGGCGGCCAGCGCCGCCGCGTGCGGCTCGAGGGCGGCCGGATCGTCGGTGAGGATGGCGGCCTGCACCCCGCTCCAGTGCAGCGGCGTGGCCCACAGCTGGGGGTTCCCGAGCCGGGCGAGCAGCGCCCGGGCCTCGGCCAGGTGCGGCGCGAGCCGGCCGGCGTCCTTCATCCGGGAGCCGGCGATGACCAGCTCGCCCAGCGGCAGCAGCGCGAACAGGTCGACCGGGTGCCGCAGCAGGGCCTCGCGGGCCGGTTCCCAGGCCGCCAGAAGCGCCGGGGAGTCGCTGCTGCGGCGCGCCAGCCCCACCTCCAGCGCCCGGAGGAACAGCTCGTCGCGCGGTTCCAGCCGGTCGGTGCCGTGCGCCCGGTCCATCAGCTCGCGGGCGCCGCCGATCCGGCCCCGCAGCATCGCCGTCCAGGCCAGCAGCAGCAGGTGCCGCGGCCGGGCCGGCGGCCCGCCGACCTCGGCGTCCAGCGCCCGGTGCAGCACCGACTCGGCCACCCCCAGCTCCCCGCTGTGCAGCGCCACCAGCGCGGCGAGGGCCGCCGGGGTGTCCAGCAGCAGCGCGGTCCGCCCGACCGGCTCGACCAGTGCGGCCGCCCGGGTCAGCACCGACAGCGACGCGGCGATGTCGTCGGCCGCCGAGGCGCCGCAGCGCAGCGAGCGCAGCACGCCCTGGGCCATCAGCCACTCACCGCCGGAGAGGGTGGTCGGCGCGCTCCCGGCGGGGTCGTCCCTGGCGGCCTGCAGCACGGCGACGGCCTCGGCGTGCGCACCGGTGGCGAGCAGCGCCAGCGCGGTCGAGCCGGCGCGCTCGGGCCCGGCGAGGCCGAACAGCTCGGCGCTGCGGGCCAGCAGCCCGCGCTGGGCCAGCACGGTCGCGGCCACCCCGGCAGCGCGGCCGCGGTCGGGGGCCTCCTCGTCGGTGAGCCCGGTGTCGGCCCACTGCAGCGCGCCGTCCAGGTCGCCGGTGAGCGCGGCGGTGGCGGCCCGGCGGGCGGCCACCCGGCGGGCCAGCGGCCCGGCGTCGGCGGCCTCGGCGAGCAGCTCTCCGGCCAGCCCGGGGGCGACGGTCAGCGCGGCGGTGCCGTGCTTCTCCAGCAGCCGGGCGGCCCGCGGCTCCCGCACCCGGTCGGCGGCCAGCGCCCGGGCCAGGTCCAGCGGGTCCTCGCCGCGGTCGAGCAGCAGGCCCAGCAGCCGCCGGCGGGTGCCGCGGGTGACGTCGGCCGGCGTGACCTGCAGGAGGGCGTCGGAGACCAGCGGAACGACGGCACCCGCGGCCAGCAGCAGCCCACCGGCCCGCGCGCGGGTGACCAGCTCGCCGGCCCGGCCGGCCGGCAGCTCCAGCAGATCGGCCAGCACTTCGGTGTCCAGGGGGGAGCCGGCGGCCAGGGCGTGCAGCAGCGCGCGCTCCTCGTCGTCGAGCGCGGCGAGGTCTGCCCGCACCTGCTCGAGGACCTCGCCGGGAACCTCGAGCCGGCGCGGCGCGACCGGGTCGATCGGCCCGGTCAGGGGGGCGGTGGCCGGCGCGACCACGTTCCGGGCCAGGCAGCTCAGCAGGGCGGCGACGAGGGCGGGGAGGCCGCCGGTCTGGTGCAGCACGAAGTCGACCAGCCGCGGGGTCACCGTGACGCCGAGCTCGGCGGTCGCCCAGGTCTGCACGCCCTCACGGGTCAGGTGCCCGAGCACCACCATGTGCCGGTCGCCGGCCATCTCCGAGACCAGGTCGGCCAGCACGGGCGGGCGGGGCCACGGGCGGTAGGCCAGCGTCACCCGCGCCCGGGGGTGGGCGAGCAGCTGCCGGACCCGCTCGGCGCCCGCCGGGGTGAGCCGCTGGGCGTCGTCCACGATCACGGCCAGGTCGCCGGTCAGGTCGGCCGCGGCGGGTGCGCTGCGGGCGTCCGCGACGGGGATACCGGCCTCCCGGTAGGCCGAGGCGAGCCGGGTCAGCAGCAGCGACTTGCCCGTGCCACCCGGCCCCTGCACGGCGACCGCGGACAGCTGGGAACCGCCGCCGCGGGCGTCCTGGAGGAGCTGCCCGGCGCCGGCCGGGAGGGGCGTCGTCCAGGCAGCGGCGCGCAGGCCGGGGGCGGCGGTCATGCCGTCTGCCCGCCGGGTGCGGTGCCGGTCGGGATGCTCGGCAGCGCCCGGGGGCCCGGCGTCGGCGCGAGCGTGGGAACCGGTGTCGGTGTGGGATCCGGCGCGGGCGTGGGGTCCGGTGTCGGTTCGGGGACCGGTGTCGGCGTCGGCTCGGGGTCCGGCGTCGGGGTCGGCTCGGGGTCCGGCGTCGGGGTGGGGTCCGGGGTCGGTTCGGGGACCGGTGTCGGCGTCGGCTCGGGGTCCGGCGTCGGGGTGGGGTCCGGTGCCGGGCTCTCCGGGAGGCCGCCGGTGCCGGGCCCGGTCGTGGACCCGGGTGTGGTGGTGCCCGGCGCGGGCGGGCCGCCCGGGGCGGTGGTGCCACCGGGGCCGGCCGCCGCCGTAGTGCTCCCGGCCGGTGCGGACGTGCCGGGCGCGGACGTCCCGCGTGCCGTTCCGGCCGCGGCCCGGCGGACCGCGGCCGGCGTGGCCCCGGCCGTCACCCGGGCGCGGGTGATGCGCTGCGCCTCCCCCGTGTCGGTCACGTTCCGCTCCAGCGCCGCCGGGGCGAGGTCACCGGGTCGGGGGCTGCCCGGCTCCGCCACGCCTCCCGGCGTGCCCGCGCGCTGCGGAGTGCCGCCCGGGGCCGGCTCACCCGCGGCGTCGGCTGCGGACCCGCTGAGGGAGGACCCGCCGTCCACCGGGTCGAGCACCGCGACCACCGAGGCCGAGGCGGCCCACAGTCCGAGCACGGCCGTGGTCAGCACCGCCGCCCGCTGCAGGTTCCGCCGGGGCGGGTGCACCCGGCCGGCCGCCGTGGGCCGGGGCCGCCGGGGCCGGCGACCGCCGGCGCCGCCGGCCCCGGCCGGCATCGTGGTGGGCCCCGCAGCGGGGAGCGGCTCGGCCGGGTGGTGCTGCACCGCCAGCCGCGCCGCGCCGCAGGCCGCCGTCAGCGCGGGCTCCGGGTCCGCGACCAGCGGCCGGCCCAGCTCGGCGGAGAGCGTCTCGGCGACCAGCGGCACCCGGGTGCTGCCCCCGGCGAGCACGACGGCGTCCAGGTCGTCGACGGTCAGGCCGGCCGCAGCCACCGCCCGCCGGACGCCGTCGACGGACGCCTCGACCGCGCCGGCCACCAGGTCCTCGACGTCCTCCCGGACGACCCGGACCGCGTGCGGAACCCCGTCGACCTGCAGGTCGACCCGGACGTCGGTGTCGGTGGACAGCGCCTCCTTGGCGGCCACGCAGGCGTGGCGCAGCGCGGCCCGCTCGCCGAGGTCGGTGGGAGCGGTGCCGCCGGGCAGCGACGCGACGACGTGGCCGACCACGGCGTCGTCGAGGTCGCGCCCACCCCAGGCCAGCGGTGCGGGCGGCGCGGTGAGCTGCTCGACGACCCCGTCCGGCGTCGTGCGCAGCACCGCGGTGTCCAGGAACCCGGCGCCCAGGTCGTAGACGGCGACCGTGGACCCGGCGGACAGCGCACCGGCGGCGATCCGGGCCCGGACCACGGCGACCGCCCCCGAGACGACCGAGGAGCGGGTCAGCCCCGCGGATCGCAGCGCGGCCGCGAGCACGTCGCGGCGGTGGTCGCCCCAGGAGGGCGGCACGGTGAGGACGGTCCAGGTGGCGGGCCGCCCCTCGCGGCGGGTGGCGACCTCGTGCGCGCGGGCGGCGATCGCCGCCACGGCGGCGGCGGGGGAGACGGCGCGGCCGGCCCCGGTCAGCGGGGTGGGGGACCCGACGCGCTGCAGGACGTGCTCGACCAGCTCCCCTCCGGGCCCGGAACCGGGGGGCGGGAGCACCGACAGCCGGCCGGCGTCCAGGGCGACGGCGGCCGAGCCCACCGGGCCGGCCGGGCCCAGGCGCAGCAGCTCGGGCGGGCCCTGCGGCCCGTCCTCCAGCCGGCAGACCGCGGCCACCACGGTCGAGTCCCCGACGTCGATCCCGAGCCCGTACGTCCCGTCGTGCATCCAGCATCCCCCCGCTGTGCCGGGTGCCGGGCTGCTGTGCCCGGCCAGGGCAAGGTAACTGTCCGCGCACGCGTTGTGTGACTCCTGAGACGAATGGGGTGCCCCAACATCTCTGGGCCCCCGACACCCCGGTGCCCCTAACGCACGGTCAGGGGGAACCCCCCAATGGGTGTCCGGAAGAAGGGGGCTCCGCCCCGATGAACCGGAGCGGCGGACGCCGAAGACTTCGGTCCAGCAGCCGGACGACGGGCGGACGGCGCAAGACCTCAGGAGTCGATCCCCATGGCCACCCTCGCGAGCTCTCTCCTCGACTTCATCCTCGACCTGCTCCGCGACCCGCAGACGGCCGCCGACTTCCAGGCCGACCCGCAGGGCGCGCTGGCCGCCGCCGGCCTCGACGACGTCTGCCCCACCGACGTGCAGAACCTCATCCCGGTGCTGGAGGACTTCGCGCCGATGGGTGGCGGGGCCGCGGGCCTGGCGCACATCGCGCCGGCCGCCCAGGCCGCCGCCGCCCCGGTGGCCGCCGCGGCCGCTGCACCGACCTTCGCCGCCGCGCAGCCCACCGTCGTCTCGCCGGCCGCCTCCGGCCCCGACTCGGACTCGGACTCGGTGATCGAGCAGCTGCGCTACATCCAGCAGACGTTCACCTACAACGCGAACACCACGATCGACGTCCGGGACAGCGTCTGGTCCGGCAAGGACGTCTACCAGATCTTCGGCGACGACGCGGTGCTCGCCACCGGCGGCAGCGTCGCGGCCGGCGAGGAGGTCGAGGACGTCTCGGTCGACCACAGCGTGGAGATCGAGGACTCGTTCAACATCGACGACTCGTTCAACCCCGAGAACTCCAACAACACCGTCGAGGGCGACGGGAACGCGGTCGGCCGCGGCAACGACGTCGACAACGTCGACGAGTCGATCGACGTGGACGACAGCACCGGCGTCAACATCGGCGAGGACAACGAGGTCGGGGACGTGGCCTCCGGTGTCGGCAACGCCGTCGGCAACGAGGTGGACCTCGACGTGGAGAGCACCACCACGACCACCGAGGACTCCTACAACACCGAGGACTCCCACAACGAGGACAACTCCCGCACGGACAACTCGGACAACTCCCGCACGGACAACTCGGACAACTCCCGCACGGACAACTCCGACGACTCCACGACGACGACCACGACGACGACCACCGACGTGGACGTCGAGCTCGAGGACTCGTTCAACGACACCTCCACCGACGTGGAGCTCGACGTCGACGAATCGTTCAACGACGTGGACAGCTCCACCGAGGTCGACGTGGAGGAGACCACCACCACCGAGACCACCACCGAGATCGACACCACGGTGACCGGCAACGAGCTCATCCTCGCCGGCGACGACCAGACCTTCGAGGACTGATCGACCAGGGCAGTTGCCCCGGGGCCCGTTCCCCGGTGGACTGACCGCGAGCACTACCCGGCCCGGCCCGGCCGCCCCGGAGGGGGCGGCCGGGCCGGGCACTCGGCTGCACAGGGGAAGGAACGACGGGGCGATGGGCGCGGCGACACCGATCGAGCTGCTCGACCGCGCCCTCGAGCTGACCGGCGACCGGCAGGACCTGCACCGGCGGCTGACCGTCGTGCGCGAGCGGGTGCAGGACCCCGCCGTCCGGGTGCTGGTGGTGGGCGAGCCGAAGCAGGGCAAGAGCACGCTGCTCAACGCCCTGGTCGGGGCTCCGGTGTGCGTGGTCGGGCACGCCGACGAGACGCTGGTGCCGGTGGTGGTGCGGCACGGAGCGGCCGCCGCGGCCGCCCTGGTGTACGCCGCCGGACCGGGTGACGGACCGGTCCCGACCGGCGGTGCGCCCACCACCCGGGTACCCGTCCCGGTCGGCTCCCTCCCGGCGGAGCTGACCCGCGCGGCCGGCGGCGACGACGGCCGGCAGCTGGTCGCCGCGGAGGTCGAGCTCCCGCGCCGGCTGCTCGAGGGTGGCCTGCAGCTGGTCGACACGGCGGGGGTGGGCGGCGTGGGCTCGACGGCCGCGCTGCGGACGATCGACCTGCTGCCCGCCGCGACCGCCGTCCTCGTCGTCTCCGACGCCTCCCAGGAGTACACCGCCCCGGAGATGGCCTTCCTCCGGCAGGCCGCCGCCCTGTGCCCGCACGTGGTGGGCGTGCTCACGAAGGTGGACGCCTCCCCGGAGTGGCGCACGATCGTCGACCTGGACCGCGGGCACCTGGAGAACGCCGGCCTGGACCTGCCGGTCTTCCCGGTCTCGGCGTCGCTGGAGATCCTCGCCGTCCAGCAGCAGGACCGGGAGCTGCACCAGGAGTCGGGGATGGGGGCCGTGGCCGCGCACCTGCGCCGCGGTGTGCTGGACCGGGCCGAGACGCTGGCCCGGCGGTCCACGGTGCACGACCTGACCTCGGTCACCGACCAGCTGGCGCTGTCGCTGCGCACCGAGCTGGCCGGCCTGCAGGACCCGGCCCACAACGAGGCACTGGTCGCCCGGCTGGAGGAGGCCCGGACACGGGTGGAGGAGCTCCGCCGGCAGTCGTCGCGCTGGCAGCAGGTGCTCGCCGACGGCGTCACCGACCTGATGGCCGACATCGACCACGACCTGCGTGACCGCGCGCGGGTGATCACCCGCGAGGCCGACGTGGCGATCGACGCCCACGACCCCGGTGCGCTCTGGGACGACCTGACCGACTGGCTGGACGAGCGGATCGGCGGCGCGGTGGCCGACAGCTACGTGTGGGCCAGCCAGCGGTCGGAGTTCCTGGCCGTCGAGGTCGTCGACCAGTTCGCCCGGGACGGCGGGGTCGCCCTGCCCGACCTGCCCATCGGGGACGGCGCGGAGGTGCTCGGGTCGCTCGTCGAGCTCGACGACATCGACCGCGGGGTGCTGACCGTGCCGCAGCGGGTGCTGATCGGCATGAAGGGGTCCTACAGCGGCGTGCTGATGACCGGCCTGATCACGAGCATGGCCGGCCTGGGGCTGATCAACCCGATCTCGCTGGCCGTGGGTGCGGTGATCGGTACCAGGGCCTACCGCGACGACAAGCAGACCCGCCGGCAGCGCCGGCAGGCCGAGGCCAAGGCGGCCGTGCGCCGCCACCTCGACGAGGTCGTGTTCCAGGTCGGCAAGCAGCTGAAGGACCGGCTGCGGGGAGTGCAGCGCACCCTGCGGGATCTGGTCACCGACACCGTCGACGAGATGTCCCGGACCCTGGCCGATGCGGTCCGGGCTGCCCAGCAGTCGGTGAAGGTCGCCGCCGCGGAGCGCGACGCCCGGGTGCGCGAGGTCCGGCGCCGGCTGGCGCTGGTCGAGCGGCTCGCCGCCGACGTCGCCCGGCTCTCCCCCGGGACGGCGTCGTGACCTCGGCTGCGGGCGGCCGGCACCGGCCCGTCGGGGGGCGCGACAGCGGATCGCAGCTGCTCGACGACGTGCGCGCCCTGCTGGACGCGGCGGCCGCCGTGCACCACGACCGCCCTGCGGCCGTGGCGCGGCTGGCGGCGCAGCGCCGGCGGCTGGACGAGCCGCTGCGGGTGGCGCTGACCGGGCGGGTCAAGGCCGGGAAGTCCACCCTGCTCAACGCCCTGGTGGGGGAGCGCCTGGCGCCCACCGACGCCGGGGAGTGCACCCGGGTGGTCACCTGGTTCCGCAACGGGCCGACGCCCCAGGCCGTCCTGCACCGCACCGACGGCGCCCGGCAGTCGCTGCCGGTGCGGCGGGTGGGTGGCGGGCTGCAGCTGGACCTGGCCGGGACACCCGCCGGGGACGTGGCCCGCCTGGTTGTGGACTGGCCGTCGTCCGGGCTGCAGCCGGCGATGCTGATCGACACCCCCGGCATCGCCTCCCTGTCCGCCGACGCGAGCGCCCGGACCCAGGCGTTCATCGAGGCCGACGACCAGCTCTCCGGTGCCGACGCGATCGTGTTCCTCACCCGCCAGGTGCAGCCGGCGGACCTGGCCTTCCTGGCCGCCTTCCAGCAGGCCACCGGCGGAGCGGGCCTGCACACGACCACGATCACCGTGCTGTCCCGCGCCGACGAGCTCGGCTCCGGCCGGCTGGACGCCCTGCTGGCCGCCGACGACGTGGCCCGGCGCACCGCCGAGCTGCCCGCCGTGGCGGCGCTGAGCCAGACGGTCCTGCCGGTGGCCGGGCTGGTCGCGTTCGGTGGTCGCACGCTGCGGCACGTGGATTTCGTCGCGCTGGCCACGCTGGCGCAGGCCGACCGGGCCGACGTCGAGGCGATGCTGCTGACCGCCGACCGGTTCGGCCGGCCCGAGGCGCCCGTTCCGGTGCCCCGGGCCGCGCGGGTCTCCCTGCTCGAACGGCTGGGGCTGTTCGGCGTCCGGCTGGCGGTGGCGCTGATCCGCACCGGCGTCGTCGGCACCGCTCCCGCGCTGGCCGACGAGCTGGTCGCGCGCAGCGGGCTGGCCGAGCTGCAGCGGCTGCTCGCGATCCAGTTCACCGAGCGGAGCGCCCAGCTCAAGGCCGGTGCCGCACTGCGCCTGCTGGAGCAGCTGCTGCGGGACGGACCCACCGACGGCGACCAGGAGCTGTGGCGGGACCTGGAGCGGGTGCGCTGTGGGTCGCTCGACCTGGTGGAGCTGGACCTGCTGGGCCGGTCCCGGGCGCCGGGCGGACCGTTCCCCGCCGACGTGCGGGCCGAGGCCGAACGGCTGCTGGGCGCATCGGGTTCCGGGCCGGCGGCCCGGCTGGGGCTGGCCGAGGAGACGTCCGTCGGGGACCTGCGGGCGGCCGCGGGGGCGGCGGTGGCCCGCTGGCGTGCGCGGTCGGCCGACCCGCTGGCGCCGCGGGCGGCGGTCGACGCCGCGGAGGCCGTCGTGCGGTCGTGCGAAGAGCTGGCCGCGGTGCTCGGCTCAGCCGGCCCGGGGACCACGGTCCCGGGCGAACCAGGCCCGGGAGGAGCGGGGCAGCACCAGGGTCAGCAGCCCGACGAGGACCAGCCCGCCCTGGCCGAGGAACGCGGCCCGGGCGATCGGCACCGCGCCGTCGACCAGCCCCCGGTCCACGTCGACGGCCAGCAGCGTCAGCACTCCCACCACGCACAGCGCCCAGCGGGCCGCGGACCGGCCGCGTAGCACCAGCACGAGGCAGCCGGCGACCAGCACCAGCAGCACCGCGCTGCCACCGGCGGCGGCGGTCAGCGTCGTCTCCACGCCCGAGGTGACCAGGTCCGCCGGCCGGCTCGGGTCGTCCTCGAGCGCGGCGGCCACCAGGCGGTCCCGGGCGGCCTCGACGTCGGCCGCGGCCGCAGCCAGGCCGAGCAGCCCGGCGAGGCAGCTACCCAGCCAGGCGACGGTGGACAGCCGCAGCAGGCCGGGCAACCGTGCCCGGGTGCGTGGGGCCGGCGGGCGCAGCGTGCTGGTGACCGGTGGCCGCGGCGGCGGTCGCCGTCCACCCGGCCGGTCAGCCACCGGAGCCCGGTCGTGCACTTCCCATCGGCGGTGTCCCCCTGCGGTCAGTGGCCGGTGAACTCCGCCGGCCGCTTGGCCAGGAACGCCTCCACCGCCTCGCGGTGGTCTGCCGTGCCGCCCAGCGAGGTCTGCAACCGGGCCTCGAGCGCCAGGGTGTCCTCGAGCGGGTCGGTGGCGGCCGTCGCCAGCACCGTCTTGATCGCCCGGTAGGCCAGCGTCGGGCCGGCCGCCAGCCGGGCGGCGAGGGCCTGCGCCTCCGGCAGCACCTGCTCGGGGGCGACCACGCGGTGCACCAGCCCCCACGTGGCGGCGGTCTCGGCGAGGAACGGGTCGGGCAGCAGCAGGATCTCCGCGGCCCGCGACCCGCCCACGCAGTGGACCAGCCGGGAGGCCAGCGCCGAGTCGCTGGACAGCCCTATCCCGGCGAACGCGGTGGTGAACTTGGCGCCGGCCGCGGCCACCCGGAGGTCACCGGCGAGCGCCAGGCCCAGCCCGGCGCCCGCGCACGCACCGTTGATCGCCACCACCAGCGGGACACGCAGGGCCGCCACGGCCAGCGCGAGCGGGTTGTACTCGTCCTCCACCACCGACAGCGACTGCTCGGCGTTGCCGCGCAGCGCCTCGACGTGCTCGGCGAGGTCCTGGCCGACGCAGAACGCGCGGCCGGTACCGGTCAACAGCACCGCCCGGACCGACTCGTCGGCGCGCACCGCCCGCACCAGCTCCAGCAGCTCGCCGCGCAGTGCGTGCGACAGCATCGGCCGCTGCATCGTGAGAGTCGCGACGCCGTCCGCGTCGGTCCGGGTCACGGTCGGTTCGGACACCGTCGTCCTCTCGGTCACAGGGAGTGGTCGCAGGAGCCGGTCGCGTGGCGGCGTTCCCCGGCGGCCACCTTCTCACGCACGCCGCTCGCGGTCGGGATCAGAGCAGCGCGTCGGCCACCCGGGCGACGACGTCCAGCGGTGCGGCGGGCGCGTCGCTGGTGGCCGGGGTGGGAGCCGGGCTGGTGGCCGGGGTGGTGGGAGGCGTCGTCGGGGGTGTGGTCGGTGCGGGGTCCGTCTCCACCACCGGCGGTGGCGGCGGTGGCGTCGTGGGGGGCGGTGGCGGCGGTGGCGGCGTCGTGGTGGGGGGCGGCGGTGGCGGCGGCGTGGTGGGGGGCGGTGGCTGCGGTGGCGGCGTCGTCGTGGGCGGCGGGG